>JBDKRX010000073.1:0-42565 GCA_039683175.1 Phycisphaerales bacterium | reverse complement strand
GGGTGTACGGCAACCTGGATTCCTTCATGGAATGACGCCAGCAGGATTTTGTCCGGCTATTCTCTTGATGTAAGCCCTCTCGTTGATACAATTCATCCGATTTTACGAGGGCTTACTGATGGCTGTTCTGAATGTCAATATAGATCACGTAGCAACAATCCGCCAGGCCAGGCTCGCGGATGAGCCGGACCCTGCCTGGGCGGCCATGGAATGCGAACTGGCCGGCGCCAATGGGATCACCGTGCACCTGCGCCAGGACCGCAGGCACATCAACGACCGGGATGTGTGGGTGCTCCAGGAGACCGTCGCCTGCAAGCTGAACCTGGAAATGTCCCTGGCCGAGTCCATCGTCAAGATCGCCGAGCAAATCGGGCCGGACCAGGTGACGCTCGTGCCGGAGAACCGGGCCGAGCTGACCACCGAGGGCGGGCTCGACTGCGTCCGGTACAAACGCCGGCTGCTCGCAGTGGTCAAGCGGATGCACAAGAAAGGCATCGCGGTCAGCGCCTTCATCACGCCCGACCGGGAGCAGATCGCCGCCTCGGCCGCAGCCGGCTGCGACGCGGTCGAGCTGCACACCGGGATGTACGCCAACGCCAGGACCGAGAAGGCCTCCCGGATGCAGGTGCTGAAGCTGGAGGCGGGCCGGGACTTCGCCCTGGAAAACGGGCTGATCGTCCACGCCGGTCACGGCCTGACGTACCGCAACATCGCGCCGATCGCCCGGATCGAGGGGCTGTCCGAGTTCAACATCGGGCACAGCATCGTCTCGCGAGCCGTGCTCATCGGCATGAGAAAGGCGACGCGCGAAATGATCAAACTGATCGACAAGTACGGGCCATGTTGCGATGCATAAAACGGGCGGATGCAATCCTCTCGTATAATCGCATCCCGCTTGGACGCTCCAATAGTAAATCGTAAATAGTAAATAGTAGATCACAGGAGATTCCGGATGTTCACAGGGGCCATGGTGGCTATTGTCACACCCTTCCATGACGGCAAGGTCGATTTCGAGACACTCGATGAGTTGGTCGATTTCCAGTTGGATAATGGCATCGATGCCATCGTCCCGGTCGGCACGACGGGAGAATGCCCCACCCTCAGTCACGAGGAGCACAAGCAGGTTGTCGAGCGGGTCGTCAAGCGAGTGGCGGGAGCGACGCCGGTCATCGCAGGGGCCGGCTCCAACAGCACCGCAGAGGCCATTGAGCTGACCGCTTTCGCCAAGAAAGTCGGCGCCGACGCCACGCTGCAGGTGTGCCCCTACTACAACAAGCCCACCCAGGAGGGTTTCTACCAGCACTTCAAGGCCGTTGCCGACGAGGTCGATCTGCCGATCGTGCTGTACAACATCCCGGCCCGCTGCGGGGCGGGTCTAACCCCTGAAACCGTCGCCCGGCTGAACGAGCACGATAACATCGTCGGGATCAAGGAAGCCACCGGCAGCCTCGACCAGGCCAGCGAAATCGCCATGCGGTGCGACATCACGATCCTCTCCGGCGACGACTCCCTCACCCTGCCCCTGGCCTCCATCGGCGGCAAGGGCGTCATCAGTGTCGTGGCGAACATCGTCCCGGCGGACGTCAAGGCCATGACCGACCTGATCCTCGAAGGCGACCTCGTCAAGGCCCGCCAGTGGCATCGCAAGCTCTTCGCCCTGAGCAAGAACGTGCTGACCCTGGCGACCAACCCGATCCCGATCAAGGCCGCGATGGCCATGCTCGACATGTGCTCGGACGAGCTGCGTCTGCCCATGACCGCGCTGGAGGACGGCAAGAAGACCGCACTGCACAAAACACTGGTGGACTACGGCCTGCTGAGTTGACGTGCGGGCCGATTAGAAATTGTCGATCATTTAGGAGTCGCCGGATCGTCGCAGGGGGCCGTTCCCTCGCCGCACGCGTCAATCCAGCGTGAGCCACGCGTCGTCCTGGCTGACTTCAAACGATTCCATGTGTGTCTGGACCTCGATGCGATACGGCCCGCGAGGGGTGCCATGGCCGTAGTCTGACCCTCCGTAACCAACCGTCTTGGGTACTCGCCACGAGTACGCAGCGATGCCTCAGCTATCGGCCAACTGGCCTGAGAGAACCACCTGCTGGGCTCCGTCGATAACCTTGAACGACGGTTCAGGCACCTTCTGATCGTTCTTCTTGACGATGGCGCTGTAGCGTTCGCCCGCTTGCCCTTCCAGGTCGACGCGGACCTGGACATCCGGGTTGTATGCAAACCGCCGGAACATCCCTCTGGCCTGGAACGGCGGACCGATCTTGATCCGGGTTGTCTGGCCCGGCTTGATCTCGAAATCATCAAGCCCGCCAGGCGAGGTCAGCTTGAACCCCCAGCGATTGCCACGCTCCGTCTCGGTTAGATTCAGCGACCTTAGATAATACTTGCCGGCGGGCAGTCGCCACGTTGGCATGACGCCGTTTACCTCCTGGGGCCCGGCGTCCGACCAGAATTCTGCCGCAACCTCCTTCCCGCCGAAGTCGAGCATGCCGAACGCGGGCTCCGCCCGCCGGAACTCAATCGTGCTGCCGTCCTCGGCCACCTCGACACCGTAGTACCGCCCGTCGAGGTGGATCACCCTGCTCAAGGGTATCGTCACCGCGATGCCTCGCCGGCCACCGCCCGGCATGTCCTCGAAGCTGTCGCAATCGATCGAGATCACATCACAGTTCGGGTCGTGAGAACCCTGCGCAGGCGGCTCAAACATCTCGTTGAATCGTCCGTCGAAGTCGGTATCGACCAGTGTGATCCTGCGGGTCTGGCCCTCCAGGAGTATCGTGCCGTCGCGGTAGAATGCAGGATAGAAAGTCAGCCACTTGCCGTCGGAGCATTGCGGGTAGAACGCATCTCCCCCGGGCTTGGTGCTCCCCTGTTTGAGGTAGACCGGGCCGAACTCGTAGGTGGCGGTCAACGCAAAGATCCACAGCCGCCTGCCGACATATCCCCTCTCGTCGGACCACAGGCCGTCGCCGTCCGTGTCCAGATAGAGCACGATCTCCCCCGGTGAACGTATGGACCGGTAGGTGATTCCCTGGATCTGTCCGTCCCCAACGCGGACTGCGAAGTACACCGGCTCGCGAGGCGCATCGGGCGGTGTCTCCAACACACCCTGTGGCTTGACGAGCGTCGTGTCCTGACGCTGAAATCCCAAGGTCGAGGCCGGACAGAATTGGAAAGGAGGAACGAGCTTCAACTCCGCCTTGGCCAGGACCGGGCCGACGGAAACCATGGCCGACAGGTCAACACCCGCAGCCGCTTCGGGCTTCCCGGCCACAGCCTCGCGTCTGAGCCGCATGACCATCTCGTACGGCGATTCCTTTATCTGCCTCGATTCTTGTTCTGTGGCTTGCTTGGATACAGGCTCCGGCGAAACCTCGCGGGAGTCCATGGCCACAACCGGCGACGGTTGATCCGACGTGTCCTCCTGCGGTGTAGGAGAAACCAGGAGGGTCTCGCCGCCCGGACTGCCCGCCAAGCCCGGCACGTAGGTTCGCGGATCCGTCTCCGCCTCCGGACCCGGGAGCCCCTGAGAGGCGGGATTCCGCGGCATCTGCCCAACGGATGGATCGGCCTGGCCCGCCGAGGCGATCATTCGCACATCCCTCCCCGCCCCCTGCGACTGTCCATCGGCATACGCGGCCCCGGCCGATGGGTCGAAACCCAGCGAAGGGACAACATCGGCCGGACTCTGCGTCCCGGCATCGACAGATGCGGTCGAGGCTGGTTTGGGAGGTCTCGTCACCTGATAGGTGATGACCGAGCCCACGCCAATGGCTACCACCGCGGCAACGGCCACCACATTGCTTTTGACTGTAGCCAGGACGCTCGTCACTGCCGCGTTCAGACCCGAGGCGGTCCCGGCCCCCATGGTGGTAGCCGCCAGGGACCCGCTGATCAAAGCGATTTTGCCCAGTTCGGTGAGCAGGACCGGCGGCGCCGCCTGGGCGGCGTTCTCGCCCAGCAGGATGCTCAGCGCCCCGGCCGCAACGAGAATGCCGCGTCTGCGAAGCCCGGCGCGAAGCAGTTCGACCCCCGACTCGATCCGCCGGGAGATGGTGGCTTGGGAGACACCCTGTGCCCGCGCGATCTCCCGAGTCGAACGGCCTTCCAGAAAGTGCGAGATCAGAATGTGACGCAGGTGGGGATCCAGCAGGTTGAGCCCCTCGTCCACATAGGGCGAGATTTCTCTCCATTCCGCCGCCTCCTGGGGCTTGGCGGCCATGTATTCGGCCTCCCTGTGCCTGCGCGTGGCGTCCCGGCGGACCTGATCGATGGCCTTGTGCGTCGCAACACGATGGAGCCAGCCGGGCAGCGAGCCGGTCACGTTGCCCGCGTCCTTGGCCAACTGCAGGAAGGTCTCCTGGGCGATGTCCGACGCCCGGTCCACATCCGCAAGGACCCTCAGGGCCGCACTGTAGACCAGGCCCGCATAGCGACGGATGATCTCGGCGAACGCCTCCGCATCGCCGCTGTGTACAAACCGACTCAGCAGGATCGCTTCGGTTTCCGCCATATGGTTTCTCCTAACCGCAGATGGACAGCAAGCCCATATCAATATCCATTATAAGGCGCACGCCGGGGGAGAATGATGCAAGAAAACCCCGAAAAATCAGATCAGGGGCACAACTGCAGCCTCAGGGTCTGCTGCGCCTCCCGGTAGATCCTCAATGTGGCAGAGATCATCGCGCTGACCGAGTACCGGGCGAGGATGTGCTCCTGGGCGGTTGCGGCCAGTCGACGCGCGTAATCGCGGTCGTCGAGCAACTGCTTGAGGGCCTGACGAATGCTGGGCTCGCTGCCAGGCTCGAAGGTCACCGCGGTCTGGTTGGGGATGATCAGATCGTCCACGCCGCCCCAGCAGGCGGCCACCGCCGTGCCGACGGCCATCGCCTCCAGCACAAATACACTGAATACCTGTAGCGGCTGAGGCTGGACAAGGATGTCTCCGGCCGCCACCACGGATCGCCAGGGGTTCAGGATCGGCACGATCGTGACGATGTCCGACAGGCCCAGGCTCATAAGAGACTTACGCAAGGCGCGCTCGGCCCGCCCCGTCCCCATGATGACCACCATGAATTCCCGGCTGTCCGTCCGCAGGGATTTGACCGCCTGAAGGAAGTTCGCAAAGTCGGACACGCGACGCAGCGGATGGGCGACAACGATGCTCGGCAATCGCGACGGGGTCGAGAAACACATCGCGTCGCCGCTCACAAAACTGCCCAGGTTGATCTGGGCGATCCGGTCGGCGAAACGAGGCAGCGATTTGGCCACGTGGGCGCGGATGGTCTCCGCGGGCGTGATGATCCGGACACACCGGCGAGAGGAAATCGACAGCCTCCGGACTCGCTTGGCCAGCGAATTGATCATCAGCGCGTAGGGCACATCCAGCCGACGGGCCAGCCGGCGCGTCAGTCCCGCGCGGCTCTCGCACAGACAGTGCAGAACGGTGGGCCTGAACTTCTCCAACTGAGCGGCCAGCCGCTCGACGCCCATATGCTCCATCGGAGAGAAATCAATAAGCGGATGAGTGAACATCGCCGCAGGCGCTGGCGCGACGGACTCCAGGTCGAGCCCCGGAGGGCATACCAAGGCCACAGGGATCGATTCATCCGCCATACCGACGAGCAAGTGCCGCAGAAACGTGGTATGTTCGGTGACGTTCCGCGCCGAAACGACAAGCGCAGGACGCACCGACCTGCGGACCGCTGCCGCCTCCGAAGACGCCTCCTCGCCGGCGATGTTCTGCTGTGTCTCCACCCGATTCCCTGAGCGATAAAGAGTACTTGATGTCCGAACAAGCGAGAATCATTCTAATCGAGACGCCCGGACCAAGCCAGAGAAAAGGAGCAGCGAAAAGTCCCGCCGGCCTCCTACGACGAACCAACGGAGCATCAGTCCTGTTGTTTCCGCGTACCCTCGATCTTGTCCGCAAGATCAGCGAGGCGATACTCGATCTCCAGCAGCTTCTCCTGGCTCTTGTACTGTCCTCGGTAGAGCACGCCCAGAATGACGCACAGGCCGAGGGTATTGAGCAGGAAGAACCAGATGAGGCCCAGTTGCGTGCCAAGCTCCGCCAGGCTTTCTTCGTGTGAGATCGGGATCACGAACACGAACATCAACGCTACGAGATAGCAGAACCCCAGGACGAGAGTCGTCGCGACAATCCAGGCACGCTGCATCCGACGAACCCTGCCCGATATGGCCACCCAGGCGTTCAACACAGTCCATGCCACGGACACGAAGAACGCGAACATCATGAAGAGGCCACAGATCGCCAAGTCCTCCCAGTCGTTTCCCCCGCCGCTGAAGGCCCGATGACCGAAGGGGATCGCCGTACACAAGCCAACAAGAGCCAGCAGGGCAAAACCGATCCTCTTGACCCCATCCAGTCTCGTGTCCAACACGGCCTGCATCTGCTCCCGGGACATTCCCCCTTGCACTGAGTCCAGCGTCTCCATATTCAGCAGCCTTTCACGAAGTGTCTTGTCGAGTTCATTCATGGCCCGATCCCTCCTGTTCCAGGACGGCCTTCAGTGCACGCTTGGCATGATGCAATCTCGATTTCACGGTCCCCGCAGGAATTTCCAGCACGGCGGCGATCTCCTCCAGCGAAAGGTCCTGCAGAAAAAACAACGTAAGGACCTCCCGATGGACCAGCGAGATGCGACCCAGCCCAAAGTGAATTCGTTCCGCATTGTCGAAGCGCAGATGGGCATCATCGCCGTCCGAATACTGTGTGCCATCGTCAGACTCGAACAGAGCCCGCTCCTGACATCTGGCTCTCAGGTGGCTGATGGCGGTGTTGCGGGCGATTCCATAAAGCCATGCCGGCAGGCTCGCCGGGTTCCGCAGGCCAACCAGTCCCTGGAAGACTTTCAGCCAGGTCTCTTGGAGGATCTGGCGGGCGTCTTCGTCCTTGTCCACGAGCCGCCGGACGTAGTACAGCAGCGGCCTCTCCCAAGTCCGGATCAATTCCTCCAGCGCGTCCTGCCGTCTCTGGCGGCATCGCAGAACCAGAAGCTCGAAGTAAATGGCCTTCTTATCGCGCAACAGTCACATCTCCGTCGGACTCTGCCATTATAGTCGCGCAGAGGGGCATCCAGGTTCATCGTTGCCACACGGAAATCGAAAATCGTTGCGAGGAGCCAATGTTCGTAGTGACGCCGTAAGGCGTTATCTCTTGGAGTCTGATGTTTGAAGTGTGAAGTGTGAAGCATTGCGGACCATTCTTGGCTCTTAAAACTTCAAACCTGAAACTTCCAACTTCCTTCCATGCCCTCACGGGCGCACAACAAACGGCCGGCGTGCTACGCGGGCTGGGTCTGCGTAATCTTCTTGGTCAGCTCACTGAGCAGGGCATCCATCTTGGGGTCAGCCAGTTTCTCCTCGGCGATCTTGCTACATGCGTGCATCACGGTCGTGTGATCCCGGCCGCCCAGGTGGCCGCCGATCTCCTCCAGACTGTGCGCCGTCAGCATCCGGGCCAAGTACATACAGATCTGCCTCGGCGTGGTGATGCTCTGGCTGCGCCGCTTGCTCTGGAGATCCGTCAGACGCACGTCGAAGTGCCGGGTTACGACCTCAATGATGTCCGTGATGCTGATGTGCTTGACCGCCAGCTTGATCTGGCCCTCCAGGGCCCGCTGGGCCAGGTCGAGCGTCACCGGTTCTTTCGAGGTCACGGACAGGGCATAGATCGTCGTCAGGGCCCCTTCCAGCTCGCGGATGTTGGCCTGGACCTGCCGGGCGATGTATTCGGCGATCTCGTCGTCGATCGGCAGGTCGCGGAGATGCGCCTTCTTTTGCACGATTGCGACCCGGGTCTCGTAGCTGGGCGGGTCGATCCGGGCGACCAAGCCCCAGTTGAATCGGCTGATGAGCCGGTCCTCCAGAGACGGGATCTCGGCCGGCGGGCGGTCCGCTGTGAGGATGATCTGCCGCCCATTGTTGTAGATCGCGTTGAACGTGTGGAAGAACTCCTCCTGGCTCTGCTCCCGCTCCCGTAGGAACTGGATGTCGTCGATGACCAGGGCGCCGACCGTGCGGAACTGGCTGTGGAAACTCGTCAGGTTGCCCTGCTCGATAGCTCGGATGAACCGATTGACGAAGTCCTCGCAACTGAGCAACTGGATCACCAGGCCGGGGGCTCGCCGCCGGGCCTCGTGGCAGACCGCGTGCAGCAGGTGCGTCTTGCCCAGGCCGGAGTTGCCGTAGAGGAACAGCGGATTGTACGTGGTCCCAAGCGACTGGCTTACCGCGATGCAACTGGCGTGGGCCAGCCGATTGCTCGGACCGACCACGAAGTTGTCGAACGTATAGTCGGGGTGCAGAGCCGGTCCGGGCGTGGCGACCTCAGCAGCCTCCTGCGAATCCTCGACGCCGTTGACGCAGAACTCCACGGTGACCAGATGCCCCGTGATTTGCTGGGCCGCGCGGGTAAAGACGGACCGGCAGTTATCCTCCAGGAACCGGACGCTCGCGTCATCCGGGCACCCGATGCCGATCAACCCTCCGTCGAAGCGAAGGACCTTCAACTGCTCGAACCACTTGCGGGCGTTCGCGGGGTCCAATGCCCGTGCCCGTTCGATGATGTCGGCGAAGACGTTCTCCACGTCCGGAGCAGGCAAATCGATCCTCCTTACACTCATCGTCGTCACAAGGAACCGCCCCACGAAACCATTCGCGCTCGCGCCAACGGGGCACGATCCAGGGCCGACTATCTACCAGAACAGGCCGGCGTTGTCAACGGAATCCGCGCCGGGGTCGGGAAACCAGGGCAAATCCGAAATCCGAAATTCGAAACAAGCACGAATGACCGAAATCCCAAATTCAAAACGGACCGTCAGACGTGTGTCCACGTTTCGGTCATTTGGATTTCCTGCTTTGGATTTGTTTCGGATTTCGAGTTTCGAATTTCGTGCTTGCGGGAGGTCGGATTTCGCCGCCGCGTCTTGCCATTTCTCCCGAATCCCTGTACCATCGGCGTCAAAACTCCATGCATAGGGAACTCTCATGGGTCTATTCTCCAAAACAGCGGAATACTTGAAGGAACGCCTGGGCAAAACCCGGGCCAAGATCAGCAGTTCGCTGGCCACCGTGCTCAGCCTTGGCCGCAAGATCGACGACGACCTGCTCAATGAGCTCGAAGAGACGCTCATCAGCGACGATCTCGGCGTCGAGACCACGGACAAACTGATCTCTGAGCTGCGAGAGGCCTACCGCAACCGCAAGATCTCGAAATCCGAGGAGGTCATCCCCTTCCTGAAGGAGAGCATCAAGAATTACTGGCCGCACCAGGACAGGCAGCTCCGCACCGCCCAGACCGGCCCGACCGTGATCCTCGTCGCCGGCGTCAACGGGACCGGCAAAACCACCAGCATTGCCAAGCTCGCTTACATGTTCAACAAGAGTGGCAAGAAAGTCATTGTCGCCGCCTGCGACACGTTTCGCGCCGCCGCGGTCGAGCAGTTGACGATCTGGGCGGAACGTATCGGCGTGCAAATCGTCAAGCATCAATCCGGCAGCGACCCGGCCGCCGTCGCCTTCGACGCCTGCGAGGCCGCCACCGCCCGGAACGTGGACATCCTGATCCTCGACACCGCCGGCCGGCTGCACACCAAGAAGGACCTCATGCTCCAGCTCACGAAGATCCGCGACGTGGTCGCCCGCAAGATCCCCGGCGCGCCGAGCGAGGTCCTGCTGGTCCTGGACGCCACGACCGGCCAGAACGCCATCTCCCAGGCGCAGCTATTCACTGAGGCGATCAATGTCACCGGAATCTTCTTAGCCAAGCTCGACGGCACCGCCCGCGGCGGCATCGTCATCGCGATCAAGGACAAGCTCGACATCCCGGTGAAATTCATCGGCCTGGGCGAAAAGCCCGAGGACATCGCGGAATTCGACCCGGCCAATTTCGTCGAGGCCCTCTTCGAATCAGCCAAGAACGGTTCGTAGCGTGCCCGGAATTGCACGCCTTCACAGATGGGGAAGAAACGCCCTGTGGTGTCACAACACGCAAAATCGTACATCGAGTTGTTGTTGAGCGAGAAGAATAAGGAGGTTCAATATGCAACGCTTCGTAAGCCTGACGTCGGCGCGGCACACGGTTCTGATTCTGACGGTCCTCGGTATTGGCGAGGTCTCACTCGCAGCCGAGTACAAGGAGGGCCAGCACTTCCCACCATTCATCTGGCCGTCGCAGCCGCCGGCGGATTGTCCGTTTGAAGCCTCCAGGGATATCGTCGGCATCGCTTTCACCGGCGTCCACAGCGACTATCATGTCGCCGATACCTGGTATCCGAGTTGGGCATCCGACGGGAACCTGTACTCGCCGTGGACGGACGGTTCGGCGCCCCGTGAGGACGGAACCCGCGAGAACTCCAACAGCGGCGCCGGACCGGATGCGACGACGGGACAGGCGGTCCTGATCGGCGACGACCCGCTGAACCTCAAGATCGTCAGCCTGGGCCTGGCCAAGGGCGACGCCTCCCCCTACCGCGGCCGCTACCCCTGCGGCAGCCTCGTCCACGACGGCGTCTGGTACTATGGCACCTACTGCCTGGCCCCCGACGGCATGGTTCGCTATGGCGACCAGGCCTTCAACTGGCCTTGGCTGGGACCCTTCGTGGGCTTCCGCTATTCGACCGACTTCGGCAAGACCTGGACGGACACGCCGCACACGCCGGCAAAGCCCCTCTTCGGCGAGACCGGCATGTGGGGATACCCCGTGAAGATCGGCTCGCCCCACTTCGTCGATTTCGGCAAGAACATGGAGCACTCCCCCGACGGCAAAGCGTACCTCGTCGCCCACGGCGCCCCCGAGCCCGACCCGAAGCCCCGATTCGGCAACCTGAGCTGGATCAGCGGCGACCAGATCTACCTGCTCCGCGTCACGCCGACCATCGCGAACATGAACGACGCGAGCAAGTACGAGTTCTTCGCCGGTCACGACGCTGCTGGCAAGCCCGTCTGGACGAGCGACTTCGCCAAGATCCAGCCGCTGATCGACTGGAACAACAACTGCGGCTGCGTCACAATCACCTACAACGCACCGCTCAAGCGGTACCTCATGTGCGTCACGGACGGCTGGCCCACCTGCGCGAAGATGAATTCCTACATCCTCGAAGCGAGTGAGATGACAAGTCCCTGGCGGCTCGTGACCTACATGAAGGACTTCGGCGAGCAGGGTTACTTCCTTAGTATCCCGACGAAGTTCATCAGCAAGGACGGCCGGACCGCCTGGCTCTGTTATTCCGGCAACTTCGCCAAAGACTGGCGAGGCGAAGTCATGCAGGAAAAGCCCCCCGGCAGCCACTACGGCCTCGTCCTCCAGCGAATCCGCCTCCTCGACGAGCCCACCCGACGGAAGTACGCGAAGTAACCATGCGCGTCAAGGCCCGGACTCACTGAGGGAGTACTCTGCACAACCGAGTGGGATTCTCAGTACATTTGTATAGACAGTCAGCAGTTCTGCCGTTAATCTGCTGGTGATGTTTACACGACTATTCCATCTGCCCGATCATTCCTTTTTCCTGTTCGGCCCGCGAGGGACAGGGAAGACGACATGGCTGCGCCATGTTCTTCCCGACGCGCTGTGGTTCGATCTCCTACGAACACAGACATTCCTCGCACTAACTCGACAACCCGAATTCTTCCGCCAACAGATCGAAGCACGACCGAAAAGGAGTTGGGTCGTCGTTGACGAGGTACAACGCCTTCCGTCTCTGTTGAACGAAGTGCACGCCCTGATCGCCGAGCGAGGACAGGCCTACCGGTTCGCACTCAGCGGGTCCAGCGCCCGCAAACTCAAGCGGATGGACGTCGACCTGCTGGCCGGACGGGTGATCAACCGGCAGTTTTTCCCCCTCACAGCGGCGGAACTCAACTATGAATTCGATCTCGACCGCATCCTGCGATTTGGACTGCTGCCCCAGATTCATGTGGAACCTGATTTCGCGATGGATGTGCTGGAGGCGTACGTAGCGAACTATATCCGGGAGGAAATACAGCAAGAGGCGCTCGTTCGGAATCTCGATTCGTTTTCGCGTTTCCTTGAAGTCGCAGCTTTGATGAACGGCCAGATTGCCAATGTGTCGGGTTTGGCTCGGGACTGTGCCGTAGCGAGGCCGACTGTCCAGGGCTACTTCGCCGCACTGATCGACACGCTGATCGGCTTCTGGCTGCCGGCATGGCGGAAACGAGCCAAAGTGAAGGAGGTGGCCAGCCCGAAGTTCTATCTCTTCGATCCCGGTGTTGTCCGCGCGCTGGCAGGTCGTCTACGTGAGCCTCTGGATGCGGCGGAGCGGGGATTTCTACTCGAAACGTGGATTTTGCACGAGCTTCGAGCGGCGATGGCCACACAGGACACCGGCGGTCAACTCCACTACTGGCGCACCCCCAGCGGGACGGAGGTTGATTTCATCTGGACTCGCGCCGCGCATGCCGTAGGCGTGGAGGTGAAGGCAGCCACCACATGGCGAAATGAGTACGGCGCATCGCTCAAGTCGCTGATGGGTCAAGGAAACCTCCAGGCGGCCCACGGCGTCTACCTCGGCGATGCGGAACTCAAAGATGGACCGATTCGAGTCTTCCCGATCAGACGATTCCTGAAAGAGCTGGCGTCCGGCAATGTCCTGACGCCGGCCTGCCCCTGACGGAGCCTGCGACGGACAGGGGCAGGCCGTACAAAGAAGGACGACTATGACTTCGGATGAAACAAGAGAAGCAAAGGACGCCTTTCTGAGTCGTTACAATCCGAACGGCCAAACCGAGCAGGCGGCATCAGATGCCGTGAAGTCGGCTTCTCAGCACAATTCGCTCTACGGCGTTGGCATCCCAGAGCGAGAGAAAGCTCGCGTTCGTGGAAAATGGAAGGCTCTTCTGGAGGATTTCGCCTCCAGGTACAGAACGTCTGTACAAACATCGCAGCAGTATGAGGCGGACGTTGGCGACCTCAAACGGGAGATGAATAGACACTTCCCAGATTGCTTTCGCAAGGATCGGCATCCAAGGTACAAATATGAGCGTGGATTCAGAATATCACACGCACAGAAGAGCCTGTCCGTCTATTTGAAATACCTCTGGTGCATGGATGCCATAAAGACTCCACCACAATGTCCTGTCGATAGCAGAATCCTTGAGATGGTTGGGTTGCGATACCCCGACACGCGATGGGTATACGTGAATTCCATTGAGGAACATCGACGTAAGATCGCCTGTCTGACCCAACGTGCTGAGGCAAAGGGTCTGAAGTTAGCGGAATGGGAACTGGTAGCTTTCCAAGAATGGCCCCCTCGAAAGCACAAATGTTGAATGGAGGAGAACATCATGTGGGCCGACAACAAATCGTGCATAACCGACAGTTCTTTGTGAAAGTGGAGATGCCATGTTTGTCGAGGTGTTCGTCAAGTGGGTGATCGTAGCGGAGTCCTGTGCGCTGGCGGCCGAGACCAACGTGGCGATGACGCAGAGTATGCCGGAGCCGAAGCCGGTGTCGCGGTTGCAGGTCATTCCGCAGCCGTATGCGCAGGCTTCGTTTCAGCGGGATTGGGTGGAGATCACGCGGTATCACTTTGGAGAGGGACTGAATCGGCCCTTCCTCTTCCCTCTGGTCGGGCCGGCCGGGCGGAGTCTGACACGCATGGGGCATCCGCATGATCCCGAGGGGCACAGCCACCACAATTCCGTCTGGATGTCGCATGTCGATGTGAGCGGCGTAGACTTCTGGAGCGACAAGCGGCTGGGGACCATCCGACACAAACGCGTCGTTTCCTACGAGGACGAGGGCGAACAGTCGTCTGTCACGGCGGAGAATGAGTGGATGGACAAGGATGGGCGGGTCCTCCTGAATGAGACCCGGCGGATCAGCGTGGTGCTGCTGGAGGGCAAGGAGTGGCTGCTGGTTATCGACTCAACCTTCACCACCGCGGACAAGCCGATCACGCTGGGCAAGACACCGTTCGGCCTGCTGGGTGTGCGGATGGCCAAGACTATAGGCGTCAACGACGGCGGCGGACGAATCCGCAACTCCGAGGGCGGCGTCAATGAGAAGGAAATCCTCTGGAAGCAGGCCCGCTGGGTGGATTACTCCGGGGCTGTCGAGAATGGCAAGATCGAAGGCATCACGCTCTTCGATCATCCAAGCAATCCGAATCACCCCTCCTACTTCCACGTCCGCAACGACGGCTGGATGGGCGCGTCACTGACCTTCGACGGACCGCGAGAGATCGCGCTGGATAAGCCCCTGCGCGTCCGCTACGGCCTGTACATCCACAGCGACATGAAGTCCCCCGCGCAGATTGAAGAACAGTGGAAACGCTTCGGCGAGACACCTTGAGAGTCGGAAGTGGCTCGCCGGGACGTGTCTGCTTCTTTCCTACTTCAGACTTCAAACATCAAACTGAAAGAGATAATGCCTTACGGCGTCACTACGAATGAAAAAAGGCCCCGGACGCGCATTCGATTCGCGCGCGTGCGGGGCCCGGATCAACTCAGAGACGCTTAGACTCTCGGATAGCCGCCCAGATACTCCGTCTTGGGAAGGGGTCCGGTCAGCGGCATGGCGTACTCGACGAAGGCCTGTGTAACGCCGTTGCCGTCGTTGTTGAGGTACTCGGCGGGCATCGACTTGGTCTTCTCCGCCACGTTCTTGAGTTCCGTGCGGAACAGCTCGACGCCGTAACTCTTGCCGTTGCCGGTTCGCTTCATGGCCACCGAGCCGTTGTCTTCCACCATCGCGAGCTTGACCGCCTCGCGGCCGCAGCGACGGGCCTCGTCCACGTCCGTCGGCGACTGGATGCCCGGGAAGCTTCGTTGCAGATAGCCGAAGGTGTCCGCCCGGACGCGTTTAATCTTGAGGCTGTTCTTCACCTGGGCCGCCAGGAAGTCGGCGAGCGCCCCAGTGCCGGAGAGCTGGATATTGCCGTGCGGGTCCTTCTCCGCGTCCTGGGCGATCTTCTTGGTCCAGGTCTCGCCGTCGGCGTCGCACATGCCCTCGCTGACCGCGATCACGCAACGGTTGAGCTTCTTGTACACGGCGTCCACCTCGCTGAGGAACTTGCCGATCGAGACCGGCCGCTCCGGGAAGTACAGCAAGTGCGGCCCATCGTCGTCCCGCGTTTTGCCCAACGCGGCCGCGGCGGTCAGGAACCCCGCGTGGCGGCCCATAATCACGTCAATCTTCACACCCGGCAGCGCCCGGTTGTCCAAGTCGTCGCCCATCAGGGCACAGGCGACGAATCTGGCCGCGGTGCCATAGCCCGGGCAGTGATCGGTCACGAGCAGATCGTTGTCCACAGTCTTGGGCACGTGGAAGGCCCGAATGTCAAACTTGCCCTCGTCGGCCACGGTGTTGAGGATGTAGGCGGTATTGGCGGAATCGTTGCCGCCGATGTAGAAGAAGTAGCGGATGTTGCGTTTCTTGAAGACCTCCAGGATGCGGCGGCAGTACTCGGCGTCCGGCTTGTCCCGGCTGGTCCCCAGGGCCGAGGATGGCGTGGCCGCCACGGTTTCCAGGGTCTGGGCCGAGAGCTTGCTCAGATCGATGAATTCATCCTTGACCATGCCGGCGACGGCGTGGACCGCCCCATAGATCGTCTGGATCTCCGGGTGCTTCCTGGCCTCTTCGATAACGCCGACCAACGAGGCATTGATGACGCCCGTCGGCCCGCCGGACTGCGCTACTACCGCATTCGCTTTCGGTGCACTTGCCATATTCACAATCTCCATACCAAAGTAGACGGGCGTCTGCACAACTCTTCCGCCCATCAGCCTGAACCACATTCTTCAGCTACGGACGGACTATTATACAGGCAAGGCACAGCGACTCAAGGGGCAACGGAAGAAACATGGGCACGGGCCTTTTGCAGGGCGGCCCGCAGCTCATCGATCCAAATCCGATTCCCGTCGCTGTTGGGGTGTACGCCGTCGCCGTCATGGAGGGCGGCGGCGAGATTGCCGTCGGCATCGACCAGTCGGCTGGCGGGATTCACAAACACGCAGCGCGAGTCGGCCGAACACAGGGCCTCCAGTAACGCGTTGAAATCACGAATCCTGGCGTTGGCGGACTCGTCGGGAGGCGACAGCAGACGTTCGTTCACCGGCAGGACCGCGCTGCACACGACCGGGATAGATCGCGGAACAGCGTCCAGAATCTGCCGATAGTTCTCGATGATCTGCTGGTTGTCTCGCCGACTCATATCGTTGGCGCCGATCTCCAAGACCAGCGCCGAGGCGCGAAGCAGCGACCGGTACTGCGGCAACCTTGTGAGCACACCGACGGTCGTGTCCTGGCCGATTCCGTAGTTCACGGATGGACAAGCCACGGCGTCAGTACAGAGCCCCTGGACCAGACTGTCCCCAATGAACAGGACGGACCCGTCGGGCACGTTCCCATCCATACGGAGATGGTAGCGCAGCATCCTATGGAAGTGCTCCGTAATCTCGGGACGCAGAGATGTCCCCTCACCAGGGCTCTGCGGCACTTGTGAGAACAAGGCAGGCTGCGACAACGCGAGCACGAGAAGGCCGCAAAAGGACACAGGGCAGGCTATGGCAATGGTTCGTCGCATGGTGCACCTCCAACATCCGGCTTTCTTTTACACACACCACGGGAATGGTAGCACGACGTGTCCCCCGATGCAATGCAGTCAGATCCGCAAGAATGACGGCTCCCCCGCCGGCTATTCGATGGTCGTCACAGAGATCGTGACCTCGACGGAGACGGGCATGGAAATACTCTGAGATTGTGCTCCTATCGTTGTCATCTGGACCTCACCCTGAAGACTGACCTTGCATTCCTTGCTAAGCAGCCAGCCGGTCTGACGTTCGATCCGCAAAGTGGCCTCGGAAGAGCCGCCCAGCTTGGTTGTCATTTTCGTTTGCTCGGTTCCCTCGACCAGTGGCTCCTCGTCCAGGCTCCTCTGGCCCGCCACCTGGATCGTACAGACGTCCGGTTCGACCGCCGTGACCGTGTACGTCCCCGCCATCGGTATCCGCAAGCCTATGCCAGCCGCGAACGAGTCCTGCCAGGTGTCGCCTCTTCGCAGGGGGCTGTCCGGCAGAGCGACGATCAGGTTGCCCAGCATCTCAAGGATCTTCTCCCTCCCGAGAACGGGGAACTTCTCCAACTTGTTCTTCATATCAAGTACGCGGGCCTCCCGCGAGCCGGACTGTTCGTCGGCTTTTCGGATGGCCTCGTCGGCCCTGTCCTTGAGTCGCTCTCGCAGCGAGGCGTCCTCGTCCTCCAAACGCCGTCTCGCGGCAGTCAGAAACAGGGCGTCCAAGTTGGGGTCTGTGAGTTGGCCTCCTGGCGACACATGAATCGTGAACCGGCTGCCAAGGAATGGCGCGTACATCTCCGCCATCGTGTTTCTCTCGCCCGGAGGCTGGGCGGAATCGTACTCGCCAACAGTCTGGCCCGCTGCCTCTGATTTCAGACGTGCCGCGGCCAAACTGACGCCGATGGCGACGGTCCCATCGGCGGGCGGTTCCAGCACCTCCAGGTCCAAGTCGGCGGACTCGGTGGCCGTCATATCCTGCCGCTGCCCGTCCTCTTGTGCGGACTGCGTCACCTTCGTCGTGAGCTGCACCCTCCGCTTCGTCCCGGGGACGGGACGGAACCGTAGGCGAATCGCCCCCGCGGTCCTGCCCGACGAGGTCGCAGAAGGAGCCGGTTGTGCCGGCTGCGCCGTGGCGGCGGTTTTTTGCTGGTCTCGGGCCGCTTTCATCAGCTCGTTCACTCGGCGGGAACCGGAGGACCGCAGCACAATGGCCAAGACCACACCTGCGATGACCACGACCGCCGCGATGCCGGCGACAATGACAATGAGACGGCGATCCGGTCCCTTCGACCGACCAGCCGCATCAGCGGGCTCCTCGGCCGAGTCTTCATCCACCTCGGATGGCATTGAGCCGTCGGACTCCGCCGACACGGCTTCCGACAAGGCCTCGATATCCGCCTGTTCCACCGGTTCTTCTTCGCCTGTGGGCACCACGACGACGTTCTTGCACTTGGGGCACTTGCCCTTCTTGCCAGCGTGGATTTCGGGAACCTCGATCTTGTGCCCGCATTCCCCACACTGGAACGAGATGACGGTCGAGCTCTCCGGCACGGTGACCGCACCGCCGCATTTGGGGCATTTGCCTTTCTTGCCGACGTGCCGGTCCTCCACACTGATGAGCCGGCCGCAGTGTCCGCACGCGAACCTGATCATGGTTGAGTCTCTCCACAATTGTTCCGCATTCTCAGGACGGCCCGGGTGACACCAGGCATCATGGTCTTACTATTGTAACAACGAGAGACCGGCAATACACGGGGAAATCGCGACGAACCGGGAAACGTGGCTTCGCTCGCTGGCGGGCGGACAGCCGATCTGTTATGCTGACGGACCTGTTGAGAATGGTTCGTGCCAGGAGGATTATTGATGGCGCCATATCGAATGTGCGTGGTCGCAGGAATTGTCGTGGTCGCTTTGGCGGTTGCATCGCCGGCGGCGGATCAGCCAGAGGCGGATCTGAGACTCTGGTATGACAGCCCCGCGAAGGAATGGACACAGGCCCTGCCGATCGGCAACGGCCGGCTCGGGGCCATGGTCTTCGGCGGCACTGCCGAGGACCGGTACCAGCTCAACGAAGATTCGCTCTGGTGCGGCGAGCCCCGCGACTATGCCCACGAGGGCGCCGCCCAATACCTGGGACAAATCCGCCAACTGCTCTTCGAGGGCAAACAGAGGGAGGCCGACCAACTGGCGATGGACCACTTCATGTCCATCCCGCTCGGACAGATGCCCTACCAGCCGTTCGGCGATCTGACACTGAGGTTCCCGGGCCACGAGAAGGCGGAGAACTATCGTCGGGAGCTCGACCTCGACACGGCCATCGCCACAACGACCTACCGCGTCGATGGCGTCACCTACACCCGCCAGGCAATCGCCAGTTGGCCGGACCAGGTGATCGTCGTGCGGATTGGATGCGACCGCCCGGGAGCCATCCGCTTCACCGCCGCCTTGACCAGTCCCAATCAGGATGTGCAGACCCAAGCCTGCGACGGCGAGACGCTGGCCATCCGCGGCCGCGCGCGTGACTGCAAAGCGCGTGGTGACTTCGGGGTAATCCCGGGGACGGTGAGATTCGAGGGCCGCTGCCGAGTGATCGTCAACGGAGGCAAAGCCACTGTTGACGACAGGCAAATCACCGTGGAAGGCGCCGGCGCCGCCACGCTGATCCTGGCCCTGGCCACAACCGTCAAGAGTTGCAGCGACATCTCGGGCGATCCGGCCACCGCGTGCAGCGAAGTGCTCAAGAAGGCCGCCGCCAGGACACCTCGGCAGATACGGGACGCCCACGTGGCCGATCATCAGGCACTGTTCCGGCGAGTATCCATCGACCTGGGACCGGCGATGGAACCGAACCTGCCGACCGACCAGCGCGTGCTGAAGTACGCCCAAAAGGAAGACCCGCAGTTGGCGGCCCTGTTCTTCCAATATGGTCGATATCTGATGATCGCCAGCTCCCGTCCCGGCGGCCAGCCCGCCAACCTGCAAGGACTGTGGAACGACAACGTCACCCCGCCGTGGGACAGCAAGTACACGGTGAACATCAACACCGAGATGAACTACTGGCTCACCGAACCGACCAATCTGAGCGAATGCGGCGTGCCGCTGTTCGACGCTCTGGCCGACATCAGCCGGACAGGTTGTGTGGTCGCCCAGAAGCACTACAACGCCCCCGGCTGGGTTCTGCACCACAACTTCGACCTCTGGCGTGGGGCCGCACCGATCAACGCCGCCAACCACGGCATCTGGCCCACGGGCGGCGCGTGGCTCTGCCAGCACCTCTGGTGGCACTACCTCTACACGGGCGACAAGGCCTTCCTGGCCGAGCGGGCTTATCCGTTGATGAAAGGCGCCGCGGAGTTCTTCACGGCTTACCTCGTCGAGGACCCGCGAAACGATAAACATTGGCTCATCAGCGGACCGAGCAACAGTCCCGAGCAAGGTGGCTTGGTCATGGGTCCGACAATGGACCACCAGATCATCCGCGACCTGTTCGCCAACACCGCGCAGGCTGCCCGCGTGTTGGGTGTCGATGGAGAATTCGCAGACCAGCTCGACGCGATGCGAGCCCGGATCGCGCCGAACCAGATCGGCCAATACGGCCAGCTCCAGGAGTGGCTCGAAGACGTGGACGACCCCAAGAACGACCACAGGCACGTCTCCCACCTGTGGGGTCTGTTCCCCGGCGAAGAGATCACGCCGGAGACGCCGGAGTTGTTCCAAGCCGCGAAGCAATCGCTCATCTTCCGCGGCGACGGCGGCACCGGCTGGAGCCGTGCATGGAAGATCAACTTCTGGGCCCGCCTGCTCGACGGCAATCACGCCCATCTGATGCTCAGGAACCTCATGACGCTGACGTACTCCCCCCTGACCGATTACAAAGGCGGCGGCGTCTACCCCAACCTCTTCGACGCCCACCCGCCCTTCCAGATCGACGGCAACCTCGGCGCCACCAGCGGCATCGCCGAGATGCTGATGCAAAGTCACCGTCGTAATAGCGCGGGACAGTACGTCATTGACCTGCTGCCCGCCCTGCCGGACGTGTGGCCCGAGGGCTCGGTCAAGGGCCTGTGCGCCCGTGGCGGATTCGAGGTCGATATCACTTGGCGCGACGGCAAGCTGGGCAACGCGAGGATTCATTCCAGGCTCGGCAACCATTGCATAGTCCGCGCAAAAGTCCCCTTAGGTGTCACGGCCGACGGCCGCGAGATCGCCGTCTCCTGGCCGGTACTGGGCTTCGTCGCGTTCGCGACAGAATCAGGCAACGACTATACCCTCCTGCCGCGCGAGACGCATCAGAATGACGATTCGGCCAGCCTGAAGCTCTGGTATCGCCACCCCGCCAAGGAGTGGACCGAGGCACTGCCGGTCGGGAACGGGCGGCTTGGCGCGATGGTCTTCGGCGGCATTGAGAAGGATCGCCTGCAATTGAACGAGGTGAGCCTGTGGTCGGGCAGTCCCCAGGACGCGGACAACCCCGAGGCCCTGGCGGCGATGCAGGAGATTCGCCGATTGATTTTCGACGGCAAGTACGCCCAAGCCAATGCCATGGCGAACAGGACGTTGATCTGCAAAGGCAAGGGATCGGGCTCCGGCGGAGGCGCGAAGTGCCCCTACGGCTGCTACCAGACACTCGGCGACTTGTCCCTTGCCTTCGAGGGTCTGGAAGACACAACGGATTATCGTCGGGAGTTGGACCTCGACACCGCGACCGCGACGGTCCGCTTCCGCCAAGGCGACGCCACCTTCACACGAGAGGTCTTCTCCAGTGCCGTCGATCAAGTTCTGGTCGTCCGGCTGACATGCGACAAACCGGCGAGGATCGCCTTCACCGCCCAGTTGTCCCGGCCGGAGCGATTCACCACGACCGCCGACGGAACCGACGGCCTAATCATGACTGGGCAGATGGATGACGGCCACAACGGGACCAGCGGGGTCAAGTATGTGACGCGTCTGCGAGCCATCACCGACCGCGGCACAATCACCACAACGGACGGGAGACTCCGCATCGACGGCGCAAACGCCGTCACGCTGCTGCTGGCCGCAGGGACCGACTACAAGCTCCATCCGCCCGACTATCGCGGCGACGACCCGCAGAAGACCACGGCTGCACAGCTTGCCCAGGCCGGTGCGAGATCGTACACGGACCTGCGAGACAGGCACATCGCGGACTATCAGAGGCTCTTCCGCCGCACAAGTTTGAACCTGGACGGCAGTCCAAAGGCAGCCAATGCGCCGACGGACGAGCGACTCAAGGCGTTGCGCGATGGAGCAGCAGACCCCGACCTGATCGCTCTGTACTTCCAATTCGGCCGCTACCTGCTCATCAGCAGCTCGCGCCCGGGCAACCTGCCTGCAAACCTGCAGGGCATCTGGGCCGATGGGACGCAGACACCCTGGAACGCGGACTACCACACAAACATCAACGTCCAAATGAACTACTGGCCTGCGGAGGTCTGCAACCTCGATGAATGTCACTACCCCCTGTTCGCTCTGATCGATTCCCTCAGGCCCAGCGGTCGCAAGACAGCAAAGGTGCACTACGGCGCCAACGGCTGGACGGTCCACACGATCACGAACATCTTCGGTTTCACCTCTCCCGGCGAGTCGCCGGGCTGGGGTCTGTTCCCCGCCGCGGGCGCATGGCTGTGCCAGCACCTTTGGGAGCACTACGCGTTCGGCCAGGACCGCCAATTCCTGGAGCAGGTCTGGCCCATCATGCGAGAGTCCGCAGAGTTCTATCTCGATTTCCTCGTCGATGACCCCAAGACCGGCAAGCTGGTGAGCGGGCCGGTGAATTCGCCCGAGAACGCGTTCATCACACCCGACGGCCAGCGAGGGTCGCTGTGCATGGGACCGGCGATGGATCAGCAGATCATCTGGGACCTGTTCACGAGCATCCTGGAGGCCGCCAAAGTCCTGGGCATTGAAGACGAATTCGTCGGGCGGGTCCGCATCGCCCGCGAGCGTCTGCTCGGGCCGCAGATCGGCTCCGACGGCCGGCTCCTCGAATGGTCCCAGGAATTCAAAGAGGCCGAACCGGGACACCGACACACCTCGCACCTGTTCGCTCTGCACCCGGGCCGGCAGATCACCGTGACCGGGACACCTGAACTTGCTGCTGCGGCCAGAAAGTCCCTGGAATTCCGCTTGGCCAATGGCGGCGGCCATACCGGCTGGAGCCGCGCATGGATCATCAATTTCTGGGCCCGCCTGCTTGACGCCCAGAAAGCCCATGAGAACGTCGTGGCGCTGCTGGCCAAGTCCACGCTCCCGAACTTGTTCGACACGCACCCGCCCTTCCAGATCGACGGCAACTTCGGCGGCACGGCGGGGATCGCGGAGATGCTCCTGCAGAGCCACACAGGTGAGATTCATCTGCTGCCCGCTTTGCCGAGCGATTGGGCCGGCGGTCGCGTGAAAGGGCTGCGAGCCCGAGGCGGCTTCGAGGTGGATATCGCCTGGGAGAACGGCAAGCTGACCGAGGCGACCATCGAGAGCATGGACGGCCAACCGGCCGCCATACGCTATGGCGACAAGAGCGTGAGGATCGACACGACGAAGGGCCAGGTAACCCATCTGAACGCACAACTCGGCCAAGACTGAGCAAAATGCCTAAAGAACCTTTCCCTCGGGAATCGATAATAACAGTAACCCAAACCGAGCGAGTGTGATACTTCGCCCTTTAGTTAAGTTGGGTGATTTACAGTTGCCTCGGGCAACGAAAGGAGGACACGCACAGCAAGGCGCCTGAGTACTTGGCCCGATGCGCTGCGTTGACAATGCGTCGGGTGGGGGAGGAGATGATGACAAAGGAGTGTCGAACTTCATCTTCCTAAGGAAAGGAAAGCCATATGAAAAGGATTTCGCCCTGGCTGGTGTTGCTGGCGCTCACGCCCGGCATCGCCGACGCCACGTACTACGTTCCGCCGCGGTATCGTGTGCACTACTCGCCTTACTCGTTCAGCTACCGCAGTTCCGGCCTCGTCCGGGGCGGTCTCGACTATTCCACACAGGCCTTCAACTACAGGAACTCGGGACTCGTCTCCGAAGGGGTGCGATACACGCCCTATCGCCTGCGCTACGGCGGCACCGGATTGGTCATCGATTACTACGGATACTCCACGCCTTCCGGGTACAGCGGTCCTGTCTGCGAGGACAGGCCCGTCCATGTTCCGGCACGACCACCCCGAGTCTGTGCGGCCTCGAATTCCAGCGGGCGTCCGGCTCCCAGGGAGCCGGATGGAATCCAGACGATTCGCCAATACCTGCAGGCCAAGGGCCATACCGCCGTGAACATGAACCGGATCATGAGAATCGACAACACGCTCGTGAGCGTCGAGTTCTTCCTGAAAGATCAGAATCTGATCATCAAGTACTGGAATTCCGACGAGATCGAGTCGTTGAGTACGAAAGAAGCTTTCAACCAGAAGGCATACGAGAGATACCGGCAGAACTGGACGCAGACCGCCGCTCGGCACGAGCAGAATGGCGGGCGGGTCCTCTGCGTTGAAGCCTCCGATGCGCAAACGATTGTCGCCGTCCTCGATTCCTGCCCAGAACTGGATGTGAATCCCCGGGAGACGAGCCAACCTGTCATGTACGCGAAGGACTGATGGCGGGTCCGTGCAGAAGGTAAGGAGATGAGAGAGCGGCGTTGCCGGCGTTTCACCTTCTTACCTTCTCACCCTCTCACCTTCTGTTCAGCATACTCCGTCCTGCCCACGTCAGGGTTTGCCGGGACTGGGCAGCGACGGTTGCCAACTCTCCGAATCGTCCCAGGTCGCAGGGTCGGCGGTGGGGTCCTTGATGGCCAGGGATTCCCCGCCGCCATCCGTGGCAGGATACCACGTGTTCAGATAGCGGAATCGCAGGATCGCCGCATCGAGGGGCGAAGCCAGCTTCAGGACGATATTCTCGCCGCTGTCGCTCAGGTGTCCCTTGTACGGGCCTATCACGTTGATGTCGGCGCCGTAGTGTTCGCGGAACGCCGCCGGGTCGCCCGCCAGGACGACGTACTCGCCGGGAGCCAGAGTCGTCGCCGGGAAGTGGAAATCAACTCCCGCCGTGAAACGAACACCGGTCAGATCGAGCGGCGACATCGTGACATTTTGTAGCTCGATGTAATCGAGTGTCTCGCCCTCGGGGGCGTTGTACATCAGTTCCGTCACCCGCAGGCCGTCCAGCAGGTCCAACTCGTTCCAATACGGATACTCTCCGCTCCCGCCCTCCATCTTCCGTCCTTCGAGGATCGCGGAGATCAGAAAATCGCTGCTGGTCGTCGAATTGTTCATCGCCTGGACGGCAAGTAGGTTGTCGCCCATGTGAATCAGATCCATGCGATCGGAGAGGTCGATGATCTCATCGAACGCCGAGGAACTCGCCTCGTGGCTGTCGGTTGCCTCCGAATCCCACTGAAGCGACTCGGGCGCATTGACGCGGGCCACTTCCGTGCCGTTGATGGAGGCCACGAAGCCGTCGTCATACCGAATGTTCAGATACAGTTCACTGACAGTCTCGCCCAGGTCACCCTCGACTGCAAACGGGATACGAACGTAACACGTCGTGTTGTGTCCGTACATGGCCTCCTCGACGTCGAGGCCGATCCACTCCTCGTATCCCGCGCTTCGTTCGAATCCCACGCCGCCCGGGGCCCCCGAAACCATCAGCCATGCCGAGTCATCGAAGTCCAGCCGGGACTTCCAGTCGTCCGGAACCTGATCGGCCGACGTCGGAACAATCGCATGTTTGGCGGCGTCTTCCGGCACCAGGTCGAACATTGTGATCACGGGTTCAGGCAGTCCGGAATTCGGCAATCCGGGCGTCGGGAGAACGAGATACTCGAACTGCCAGGCCCCATCAGGCAGCCGGCCCTGCGAGACATCGGTCGTCTGCGGGAAGAAAACCACCGCATCGACCGCCGTGTACGAAGCGTCATACAAGGCGATCAGGTCGCCGTCGGAAGAGAGCTTGAACCCAAGGTGGCCCGGATCGGCTCCGTCATCGGCGGCAAGAACCAGGTATCCCTGGCCTGCGATGAAGCTCAGGGGCCCGAGCCGGTGCGGGCCGGGGTCGACGGAAGGCATGTCCGTAAGATAGAACTCCCCGACGGCGACGGGCAGCGGATCGGGATTGTACAACTCGATGAAGTCCGACTCAAAGAGAACTCGCTCGCTCGCCAGCCACTCGTTGATCCGGATCGTGCCGGGGTCGCCGAGGGGCTGCAAGACATTGGCTTGGCCCACCGTCGGGACCGTCAGTTGCCATACGTTGTCGGGCCCGACGCGGCCGATGGACAAATCAGGGATCTGCGAGCCGAATTCGATCGAATCGATCCGTGCGCCGGCCGCATCATACAGGTAGACGCCATCGCCCTCGCTGTCGAGCCCGAAGCCCAGATGGCTCGCGGACGCTGAGGCCCCATCGTCCGCGGTCAGGACCAGGTACTCACCGGGGTTCATCGTCACACCCGCAGGAAAGACAAACTTCGCCGGCTGTTGCGGATCGTCACTGAGACTCATGCCGGACAGGCTGATTGCCTGGGAACCCCCGTTGTACAACTCGATCAGATCGGGGAAAGCCCCTTCCCGCTCAGCGGCCGACTCGTTGTTCGCCAGCACTTCGTTGACGACCAACTGCCCGGCCGACGCAGCCATCACAGATGGACTGCTGTTGTCCACAAGGAGACTGTTCATTTCGGCTTGGGAGGCGATCTGGGCAAGCACGGCCGCATTGCGTTCCACGACAAACTGCTTGATGTTGCTGAGCACCTGCTCCGGCATCCAGCCGCCGAGCACATGGTCCACAAGAGGATCGAACCGTTCCGGTGAGAAGACCGTGTCGATCAGATCGGCCAATTCGCTGTGGTAGAGGGCAATGACCTCGGGATGGTCGAACAACCGCTTCAATCCCTCGACGCCGTTGCGTCCGGGCGCTCCCTTGACGATGGACAACACAGTCATGTCCATGTTTCCGTGGGCGTTTCCCTCATCCAGGATCGTGTCCAGATCGTGCGGGACCAGCACGAAACGACGGTCTTCGGCGCCGCGGTACAGGAAGTAGTCGTCTCCGATGCCCATGTTCAGCCCGGTCTCGTAGTTCAACAGGAGCGAATCGACGGCGATATATCGCAACCACTGCCGAAGATTGATGACTTCTTCGACCTCCTGCAGGTAGGTGGCCTCCGAGGCGTTGTTGAGGACGTCCACCATGTGGATCAGGTCCGACCAGTCGTCCTGGGCGACGTGGTTTGCCTTGAAGTAGCGATCCCGATAGGCGTTGGGATCGGGACCTTCATATCGCAACTCAGCCTCGGCCGCACCCGAATCGAGGCGATAACACGTGTACAGATTGCCGTTGGGATCGTCCCGGAAGTGCCTCTTGGCGAAATCGTCGTCGAATGCGTCCAGACGCACATAGACGCCGTACATGGAACCGCCTGTCTGGGCCAGATCGGCGCCGTTGATCCGCAACTCCGCAGCGGCGGCATCGGCGGCCGCGACACCGGCCATGCGAAAGATCGCGCTGCCGAGGATCTGCGCGTGGGTGTACCGGCAGTTGAAATTGATCGCGCCGCGGCCCTTCCAGAGCCCGCCGCGAGGAAACGCAACGTGAAAGTTGTTGGGGGGGCCGCTGCGCGTACCGTGGCCGCGGTTGCGAACCGCCGACCGGTAGCAGAGTGCCGTGCCCGTGCCGTCGATGCTGATGAACGTGCAGTTCATCGCAGCTTTGGTATCCTCTTCTCCATTGCTTCGGCTTCCGATCCGCGCCAAGCGGCCCCGTTCCATCTCCGTCATGATGACGTAATACAGCGGCTCGCCCCCGATCTCCCAATAGTTGTCCACGTCCAGCGCCGCATCCACGCGATAGAGGGCATTCGTCACCTGCAGCCATTGGCCGTCCATAAGACTGGGAGCCGGCCACGTGCGGCTCCGACCGTCATTATCGACAGCCTCGACATAGAATTCGACGATGACGCCGTCCGCGTGCGGGGAAATCTGGGCTCCGTACACGCCGTCGTCGGCACGGCCATCATCATGGGTCCCATCGTCAGACATCTCGACAACGGCGAAATCGTCAGGATTCGCCTGCGGGTAGCTGTCGGCGGTTATGTAGGAAGAGCGATCCCGACGGTATCGCAGTTGAACGGTTGCCTCTTGGGCAGATTCATCGATCACCCGCGCCGTCACCGTGACGGAATCGTCGGGTTTCGGGATCAACGGGCTATGCCGTACCTCCATGATAATCGGCGGGCCGTTGTTCACAGCGACGGAATTGGCCCTTCCGGGTGTTCCTTCGTTCTCCAGGCTGGCCGCCCAATTCTGGCCGAATTCGTTCGGCCCAGCCGCATCGATCAACTCCAATGACTTGCCGCCGCCGTCAATCTCGTCCGACCACTGCCATCCCCGATGCCCCCTATCCGTCGGTCCAAGCTCGCGGACCGCCCATTCGCCTTCGTCGGTGTACTCGATCGAATCAATCACCGCTCCGGCGGCATCAACCAGCGTCAGTCTCTCGCCGGAATTGCTCAGCCATCCCGTCCAGCCCCCCACCACGTTCATCATGTCGGGATGCTGCATCCGGAACGTGTTTACATCGGCCGCGACGACAAAGTGCGCACCGGCCTCCAGGACAACATCGGGAAACGTGAAATCGACCGCGTCGGCCAACTTCCAGCCGACCAACGCGATGGGTTCAGTCCCCTGGTTGAGAATCTCGATCCACTCCCTGGCGGTGTCCTCGGGCGTGAGCGACTTGTGGTAGGGATGATACATGATTTCGGAAATGACGACGGCGACGGCGTCCGCATCATTGCCCCGGCCCGGCGTCGGGGTCGTGCAGACCTGCCACGGGCCGTCGCCATCCGGAAGGCGGGCATAGGATTCGTTGGGGGCCTGTTCGCGGAAGACCACCTCGTCAAGCAGGATCATCGCAGGATCGTACAGGGCGACGGATTCCCCACCGGCGGAGAGTTTGAAGCCCGCATGCAGCGGCCCCTCGCCCGCCTCTTCATCGGCCCATATGAGCAGATAGCCCTGAGCGGGTATCGTCGTTGCAGCCGGGTCCGACGCGGGAATTTGCCATTTCGTCGGGTTGGCCGGATCGTCGCTCAGGCAGCATCCGGCGACATCAAGCGCCTCCTGTCCATAGTTGTGAAGCTCGATCCAATCGTCATAATCGCCATGCGCATCCGAGACGAAGCCGTCGTTGCCCGCCATCAACTCGTTGATGACCACCGGCCAAGGCTGGGCATTCGCCCCTGCATCGGCGGCAACGAAGAGACAAGAAACAAGCACAGACAGCAGGAGAGACGGATATGCAGTGACAAAGACGCGCATGAACGACCTTTACTTGAAGCTGAGCACCTCGCCTCGTGGTCTATACGGCGATCCACGTGCCGAGTCTTGAAACACCCTCGCGAGGTGCAAGCGAAGTAAGATTATTGTACCAGAAACAGGGGCCTTGCGTCAATGGCCGGGTGTTTTCCAAGCCACTCGGCCGCCAGCTTCCAGGCACTGAACGAGCTTCTGGATGTAGAACAGCTCGGCCCGACACCAGGGGATATCGAGATTACGCGTCAGCTCGCCGGCAGGTTCGGCCAGAATCCAGGCCCGTGCGGCGAAGATCTCCGCGGCCGTCGTCGGAAACACAAAGGGGGATTCGTTCCGCCACATCGTCTCGACGCCCCAGGCCAGAGGCCAGGTGGGCCGATGGTAGTCCACATAGACCTCCATGAGATGTCTGTGGATCGGCCCCGCATAGTGGGCCAGGATTCGGCCCACCTCGGGGGTCAGATGGCGCCAGCGGGCGAAAATGCTCCGTGAGACCGGCACGGCGGAGATGACCCCGCCCTGCGTATGGGCGAATTCGTAGCTCAGCCGCTCGCGAAGGGCCCTGCGGGCGACCGCCATCCCCTTGGCCACAGCATCCGCGTCCTTCATGTGCTCTGCGATGCGACAATACGCGATCAGGCCTCCGACGTAACCATTGCGACAATCCTCCTCCATCTGGTTGGCCGGCTGGTCCACCAGGACCTTCAGCCGGTCCCAGCCCTCCTCGACAACCCGCCAATCCCCCGTCACATGGGCCCAGAGCCACACGGGGTAGAGACGTGCTACGTCATTGCGGGCGATGTCATCCACCAGCCGAAACAGCTTGTCGGGATCGATATCGTAGTACGATCGCGTCGCGCCCGAGCGATGCTCCGGCGTGCCGCTTGTGATGCCCAATGGGTCCACGTAATGACGGATCCGTGATCGAAGATCGTCATCCATGTGTGGATAGGCAAGCGCCAACGTGAACAGCGTCTCGGCGGGATCGACGAAGAGACGGTAAGCCTCGCGGGGATGCTTGCCCGGCGGGAAGACCAGCGGTTCCCATGTTTGAGAGATCAACTCCCGCACCTGCGACGCGAGTTTCGCCTTCAGAAGGTTCGATTCGTCGCTGTTGGACGACTGTATCGTCCGCGTCTGCCAGATGAAATCGTCCAATTCGCTGTCGGCGATTCGTGCGACGCGTTCGGCGGCTTGCCCGGTGAGCGGCTGCTGGGCGGTTCCAGGGATCGTGTCCGGCAACGCCGCAAGTACGTGGCGAAGCCGTTGGAACTGGAGGATGTCCCAATCCCGGGGCAGTTCCTGCACCTTCCGCCACTGCTCGTCGGTGAGCTTGGACGCGGGGGGCTGCGACTCCCGGCCTGCCCTGCCGTCCGGGGACATCCTGCAGGCGATGACCGCCGCACCGGCGTTGATCTCGTGCGTCGGGATGAAGTAGAAACTGTCGCCGGCAATCGAGACCGCGACATCGATCACGGAGCCACCTCCGTAGACGGCGGTGCCGCGGGCGAGCCACTCCTTGCCGGGCGGCAGGGATTCTCCGCGGAAGATCGTCGCCCAGATCCCTATCGCCTCACCCGGCTGGGGTTCATGCACGCCCCGATAGAACGGCTGATCGTAACCTTGCAGGGTGTCCAGATCCATCGCGTTCACGTTGTCCTGGTGCGCGTTAATGAGCACCCGGCCAGCCACCGAAAGCTGGGACTGTTCGTCATGGACGAGGAGCAGGCTGTCGTGCCAGCCATAGGTCCGCGACTGGTCCATGATCGGAGTGATGTGCCCGGTCGCAGTGTCGAGGTAGCCCACGTTCAGAAACGGCGAATAGTGCTCGTACCGGCTCCGCAGCAGGGCCTGGTACTTCACGATCACCTTGCCCTCGGGCGTGACCACGGGAGGCGCGCCGGTCCCGTTCATGCTCTCGGCGTATACGATCGGCGCGACGAACTTCTGCCGTCCGGTGTCCGGGTCGAGAACGAAGAACGTCTGGTACACGGGCTCCTCGGTCAGACGTTTGCGGATGGAGTCCAGTTGCGCCTCGTAGGTGCCGGGTTCCGCCATCTTCTTGAAATTGGCCGTTCGCAGGCGGTCGTTCTCCTCTTTGCCGTGCCGCCAACTGGCGAAGTCGCCAAAGATCTCCTTGACCATATCCATCAGGATCGGCTCGAAGGAATCCAGGCAAATCGACGGAGCGGCCGTAATCATGACGGAGCCATCCGGCGCGATCACCGGGTGGTAACCGCGGAAGCTAACGCCCGGCAGCTTCGTAGTCCGCCAGAGAAGCCGGCCGTCTCTGAGATCAACCGCACGAACACTCATGTCTTCACCGGCGACGTACACACGTCCCCTGCCGGCGTCGAGAGCAGGACTCGAAAGCAGTGGCGTATCGACCGCCGCTTTCCACCGGATCTTCCCCCTGTCCAGATCGATGGCATAGAGACATCCATCCCGGCCGCCGATGACCACGGTCCCCTGATGAATGAGAGGCGAGTTCCAGACGGCGACCCCGGTCCGAATCGACCACGCGAGGGTCCCGTCCGCGACATTCACGGCACAGATATTGCCTGTGGTGTCGCCAAACACGACTTTGCCGTCGCCGACGGCGCAGGCATGGAGAATCGCCCCCTGGGAGCGATAGCTCCATACGTCTGTGCCTGTGTCCGCGTCCATCGCATGAAGCACTCCTCGCATGGTGCCGACGAACACTCTGCCGTCCGCGATCACGGGCTGCACGCCTGCCATCAGGCCCTCATCGGGGAACAGCCGATACCATTTGCGCTCGAACGACGGTCGGATTTCGACATTCGTGGCCCCGGAACGGCCGCAATCATGCGCCAGCATCGGCCAATCCCTTGCCTGGGCGGAACCTGCGGTCGGAACAATCAGGAGTACAACGCCAAGACGTGCGATGAGAACCGAGCGGAGGTGGCGCCGTCGGTCGTCAAGATGACGGATCTCGTTCACAGATGATCTCCTCAATCGCACAGGCAACGATGTAGTCAGGCAGCTTCTGCAGGGTGGGTTCCTCCCGGTAGGTGGCGAGGATGCTCCGGTCGGGAAATGCGCCGACCCGACGGATCAAGTCGGCGGCCAAAGCTCCCAGCCTGCCGTCGGTCATGTCTTCCTCGGCCAGGGCGCGGGCCGCCGCGACAAGATCGGCAAACTCGGGCTTGCTGTCATACCAATTGAGCTGGAACTCCAACTCCGCCGCCGTGCGGGACGGCGTGTTGCCGAAGGTGTACTGAATTCCGATGGGATTGTAGGTCTCCAGACGCTCGTCGATGAATGCCTCGCAGGTCTCGCGATATGCCGAGAGCTTCTCGCCATCCATGCCGTCGAAACACCGCCTTTCGATCTCCTCGCCCAGTAGCTCATCGATCCGCAGAAGAAGCCGGGACCGATCCGCCTGCATCCGATCGTGCAGCAGTTCGTAGTAGACCTTCAACAGAAGCGATGCGGAAGTCATCTACGTCCTCGAATGTGTCGGCCCGACGGCCCCTCAGCCCCCGCCGCCTGAGGGACGCAGCGGGAGGGTGAACGTGAAGATGCTGCCGCCGCCCGGATTGCCCTCGACCCAGATGCGACCGCCGTGACGTTCGACGACCTGCCTGGCGAACGCCAGACCCAGACCGGTGCCATCCCGTTCTGTCTCGCGGGCGTTCTCGGCCCGGTAGAACTCCTCGAAGATCCGCGAAGAATCCCCGTCGGGCACGCCGATCCCGGTGTCCGTGACCCGAATCCACACGAGGTTCCCCTCGGGCCTGGCTTCCAGCGACACTTTCCCGCCGTCGGGGGTGTACTTGACCGCGTTGAACAGGATGTTGGCGATCGTCTCCTCGACCAGGACGGCCTCGCCCCAGATCTTGTCGATTCCCGGATCGATCTGGTGGCTCAGCGAGATCGACTTGCTCTGCGCCTTGTTCTGGACGAGGGCCAGGACGTTCAGAATGACCTTCTTCAGCGAGAACTGCTCGATCTCCAGCCGGCCGGTCAGCTTCATCCGGGTCAGTTTCAGCAGGGCCCGGGCGAACTCCAGGCAGCTCGTCGTCCGGCGGTGCGCCCGGCCGACGAAGTCCTTCTGTTTCTCGTTGAGCGGGCCCAGGATCTCGCCATGGACAAGGTCCAGACAGCTCAGCACGGCGGCCAGGTGCCCCTTGATGTCGTGGGTCACGCGGAGGACGTATTCGTTCTTGACCTGGTCCTTCTCCTGGAGTTGAGCGTTGGCCTTCTCAAGATCTTCCTGTCGGCGGCGAAGCTGCTCGCTGATCGAGGTCGTCATGTATACAATCACGTAGAGTGTAACCGTGAACACGAAGAGCGTGCCGAAGACGTAAGTCCAATCCCGGTACAGTTGGTGGCCGGCAAAGCCCTCCAAGCTGTAGTGCGCGATGCCTCCCGCCGCCTCCAGAACAACCAGTCCGCCGAACAGGGTCACGGCCAGAGTCGCCTGCAAGTAGCTCTGCCGCTTGGATCGCAGGATGCTCGCGATAATCATGTGAAATGCGAAGAAGAGTAGGAACGGGTTCTCGACCCCGCCGGAGAAATGGAGGATCATCGTGAGAATGAACAGGTCGGCGGAAATCTGGAACGTCAGGACGCCGCCGACCCGGGCCTCGGACGATTCCTGGCCCGCCCGAGTCCAGTAGACGAGCACCTGGCGAAGCGCCAGATTGTAGACCAGCAGGACCGCCGAGATTCCATACAGGACGCCGGATGGAAGGGAAACCCCCATGAACTCGCTGGCGCCGAACGTGGCGCACCCCAATGCCACGATAGCCACCCATCGCAGCCGGATGAGCCAATGGGCTCTCTGGACCAGGCTGGTGCTCTTGAGGACGGTTTCCATATGGCATTCACTATTTACAATTGACTATTTACTATTGGAGGCAGCGTCAGGCATGGGTACCGCACTTGTGCGATTCTGCCCACAACGAATAGACAGTAAATCGTAAATCCCAGGTGGCTGCAATTCACGCCTTGCGAGCGGACAGCAGGTCCTGGACCTTCTCGATGAGCATGTCTGGCTTGACCGGCTTGTCGAGGAACGCCTGGACGGGCAGCCAGGCCTCGTCGCCGGCGGCAGGCTTGAAATCCAGACCCTTCTTCTGCTTGACCGCGGTCAGCATGAGAATGGGGATATCCTTGAACTGCGCATTCTGCTTGATCTCGCGGGCAAATTCGAAGCCTTCCTGCGAGGTTCGCATCATCACGTCGAGAATGATCAGGTCGGGCCGAGCCTCCTTCAGACGCGCGAGGCCCTCATCGCTGTCCGGGGCGCTGCGGACCTCATACCCCTTGTTTTCCAGAACGACCGTCATCGCTTCGGTAATGTCAGGATCGTCATCGACGATCAGAATTCTGCTTTGTTCCATTTGTCCTCCCAGGGAAGTCCCCAAACCTCTTTTCGTTGTGATGGCCCGCTTGCAGAGGACAGGCCATGCGGTGCACACTCTGCAAGCCGTTGCCGCTATACGTTCAATTCCCGCAGAATCAAGGCCAGGTAGCTCTCGATCTTGCTCATCAGACTCGGGCTAAGCCCCAAGCCGGGCTCGACCCGCTGGGGCTGGATGCCGAAGATCACGATCTCGTCAGGGGCCTGGCCGAGCTGCCGGGCCATGTCGATGATCCGCAGCAGGTCTGCCTCATGAAGGGACTGGTGGGCCAGCACCTTCGTGCTGCAGACCTCGTCGGGCACAAACCGCCGGATCGATCCCGGCTCCTGCCCCAGGTACGCACAGTCGAGAAAGATCGCCTTCCGGCGTCCTTCGATGTGGTGCAGCACCGCCAGCCCCCCTGTCCCGGCATCGATGAAATCGACATCGGGAAAGTCACCGGCGGACTCGACAAGCCGCTCGACGAGACAGACGCCAATTCCTTCATCCGCCATCAGCGGATTGCCCAGACCGAGCACGACGACACGCTTTGTCATGACCTGATTCTTTGAAGTTCGATGTTTGACTTTCACCTCACACTTCAAACTTCAAACATCGAACTTCATCTGACAAACTGCACGTCCAGCATGTGCGTTGAACACGATACGCACGGGTCGTAGGACCGCACGAGCATCTCGAGCTTGAGCCGGATCTGGTCCTCGGGCTCGTCGATGATCTGCGGCACGAGGGCCTCAAAATCCTCCTGGATGCTCGCGTGGTTCTGGTTCGTCGGGATGCAGATATCCGCGCCGACGCAGTTGCCTTTGCGGTCGAACTCATACTCGTGGAACAGGATGCCGCGAGGGGCTTCGACGCAGCCGCTGGCCTTGCCCGCCTTGGGGGAGGTTCTGACTGTTTCGGGCTTGATCCCCTTGGTCAGCAGCTCATCGATCATCTGAATGCTGACTTCCACCACATGAACGGCCTCGACAAGCTGGGCCACCGTATTCATGAACGGATTGCAGCAGCCCTTCTGCAGGCCGAACATCTTGGCCACCGCCTTGGCCGTCGGCGAAAGCAACTCGGCGTTGTTGTTGAACCGGGCCAGCGCGCCGACCGCATAGGACTTGCGATGCCATTTCGTCCACTTGGCCGTGGATTGGTCGCTCACGTACTCGTTGGCCACCGTCTTCCAGTCGTTGATCGCCACGGCGCCGTCGTAATCCGTCGAGGTGATTTCGCCATGATAGAACGTATAGGTCGGCGGATTGTCCTGCTTGAGCGAGACGTATTCCGTGGGCCGCTGGAAGTTCGGGATCTTGCCGGCCACCGAGAGCACGACCTCGGCGACAACCTTCAGATCGGGCAGGGACTTCTTGAGCCGCTCCTGCAACCCGCGAAGTTGCTTCTCCGTGGGGAACTTCGTCAGGCCGCCCGGCCTGAGGGTCACGGGGTGCGTGGTCCGGCCGGCGATCAGATCCGACCATTCGTTCGCCAGGCGGTGCAGGCCGATGATCGTCTTGACCGCATCGGGAGCCATTCCCACCAGCGGGACCACCGACGGCACGCCGAAGAAGTCCGGAGCCGCCAGGTAGCCGACGTGCAGCACGTGGCTTTGCAGTTGCTCGGAGTAGTGCATCAGGATGCGGACCTTGTCGGCCTGCTCGGAGACCTTGACGCCGATCGCATTCTCAACCGCCTTCGTCGAGGCCAGGGAGTGAGTGATCGAGCAGATGCCGCAAATCCGGCTCACGATGGTCTGGATATCCTCGTAGCTGCGACCGCGGACCATGGCCTCGAAAAAGCGAGGGGCTTCGGGCACCTGCCATTGCAGCTTCTCGATCTTGCCATTGTTGGCGTTCAGGACGATGTTGCCGTGCCCCTCGATGCGGGTCACATGATGTACGTTTATGTTGACTGTGCCTTTACTCATAGATCGTAGGCTCCTGCTGGCTTCCAAAGAGAACCATCTTGGTCTTCAGGTCGTCGATGTTCAGACCGTAATGGGTGATAACGTCCTTCGCCGCGTCCACGTTCGGGTTGCTCGTGTAACCCCGGCAACCAAAACAGCGGAATCCGTTCGACGGGCACCGCGCCCCGCAGCCGGCCCGGATGACCGGGCCCAGGCACACCTGGTCGTACTGCCACAGGCACGGATTGCCCTTGGCCTTGCACTCGACGCAGACGGGAAAATCGGGGATCTCGGGCTTCTTGCCCATCAGAAGGGACCGCACGATGTACGTGAACTCTTTCCTGTCGATGGGACAGCCATGGACGTAGAAATCCACTTGGACGACCTCGTCGACCGCCTTGGTCAGACCGGTGTGCAGGTGCGGCTTGCTCGCGGCCCTGCCGTAGACGCACTTCTTCACCTCGTCCAGGTCGTCGAAGTTGTTCTTGAGTTTGTTGACGCCGCCGATGGTCGCACAGGCGCCGAGGGCGATCAACACCTTGGTCCGGCTGCGGATCAGCTTGAGCTTCTCCTCGTCCTCCAGGCGGGTGATCGATCCTTCGATGACGGCAATGTCGTACTCGTCGCTCTTCTCGCTCATCGCCTCGCGCCACTCCACGACGTCGGCGCCTCCGAGCAGGCTGAGGATCTCCTCCTCGAGGTTGACGATCTGGAGCTGGCAACCTTCGCAGCAGGCAAAGTCGAATATCGCAATCTTGGGTTTCGCCATTGTTAAATCGCCTCCGGCAGAGATGCCAAATCGGAATATCGGAACACGGGGCCGTCCATGCAGACATACGAGCTGTTGATCTGGCAATGCCCGCACTTGCCCACGCCGCATTTCATCTTTCGTTCGAGATTGAGGAAGATATTGTTGTGCGGCACGTCGAACTCTTCGAGGGCCATGAGCACGAATTTGTACATGACCGGCGGGCCGCAGACCAGGATCTTCGCCGACTTCAGGTCGGTCTGGACCTTGCGGATCAGCTTGGTGACGACGCCGACGTTGCCCTTCCAGGACGGGTGCCCTTCGTCCAGCGTCTCGAGCATTTGCACGTCGCCGCGTTTGCTCCAGGCTTCGATCTCCGAAGTGAACAGCCGCAGGTCGTAGTTCTTGGTTCCCTGGAGGATCGCCACGTCGCCGTAGTCGCTGCGATGGTGGAGCACATAGTTGATGAACGATCGCTGGGGGACCATCCCGATGCCGCCGCAGATGAAGACCACGTTCTTGCCCTTGGCCTCCTCAATCGGATAAATCCCTTTGCCCAGCGGGCCGCGAATGCCCACCTTGGAACCCTTCTTGAGGTTGTGGATGGCGCCGCTGACGTTTCCGATCTTCCGTATCACCAGCTCGAAGCCATCCTTCTGGGTGGGCGACGAGCTGATCGTGATCGGCGCCTCGCCGATGCCGGCGAGGGAAACCTCCACGAACTGGCCGGGGAGGAAGTCGAATTGACCGTCGTCCATCGAGAGCCGCAGGTACTTCTCCGTCACGTTCATCTGGCTGATGTCCGCAACGGTCGCCAACTGCGGCAGGTAGATGTCTTTCTTTTCAGCACAGCACTGACACATCAGTCACGCTCCTAAAATTGATGATGGATGATTGATGATCGATGATTCCAGGCCGTGGCGGCCTACAATCACAAATCCATGATCCATTCGTTACCCAATCCCCAAGTCGTCGATCAGGCGGTTGTACACATTGACGGGATTCGCGATGTCGGGCAGACATGCGCCGACGCATCGGCCGCAACCGACGCAGGCGATCTCGCCACCGATCTTCGGGGGCACGTAGGCCGCCTTGCGGTACAAGCGGTGGCGGAAGCGGTCCGCGCGGGCCTTGCGGAACTCGTGGTCCGGCGCGCACTTGGTGAACCCATCGAGCAGGCAGCCATCCCAGGCGCGGGCCCGCTGGCCCGTCTGGAGATCCCAGTTCACGTCGTCCTGGACGTTGAAGCAGTAGCACGTCGGGCACACCTGGTTGCACGATCCACAGGCGAAACACGTCTTGGCCCTCTCCTCCCAGACCGGGTGCTTGTAGGCCTTGGCCAGCAGGCGGGGCAGATAGGCGGGATCGCACTTGAGCTGGTGCTTGTTCAACGACCTCTTGTTGTGGGCCCAGACCTTCTCCCGCATGCCCAGCGCTTGTGCGTCGGCCGCAACTGCGCCCTTGGCCTTGGCCAGCAGAGCTTCGCCTTTCGGCGTGGCCGCTTCCATCACGTAGCCGTCTCCGACATCCGTCAGGAGGATATCGTAGCCTTTCTTGACGATGGCGGTGTTCATGGAGGAGGCGAACACGTGGTCGGAGGCTCTCACCACGTCGCAGGCGATGATCGTCGCGTTGTTGCGCCGCGTCATGTAATGCGTGTCGTAGTTGTCCTGCCGGAACAGCTCATCCATCTGATTGATGGCGATCACGTCGTACGGATGAACGCCCAGCAGAATGAACTTCTGACCGTTGAGCTGGGACTTGTAGGCCCCTCCGATCTCATAGGTCAGGAGCACCTCCGTCGGCGGCAGGAAGAACTTCTTGGGGGGCTGGAGCGTCACATCGTAGTCCAGCCGAAGGTCTTTCGCCGATTCCAGCGGGGCGAAATCGAACCGGTCACCCTTCGCCTGGACCCCGATGACGTTCTCCGCCTGGATCAGGGCATCGACGAAGCTCACGAAATCATTCTTCGCTATTTTCTTCACACTCATGGGACAATCCCGGCTCCAAAAACCTCGAAAACTGTTCGTTCACGTCACGATATTCCCTGCTGCGGACTGTCGCCCGCCATGGGACGCTCACTCGATCCCCCCGCCGGCATATAGTAAGGCAGGCGGGCCAGTTCCATTGCGATGTCCAGGGTGATGATCTTCACTCGCGGTGGCGCAACAACCTTGCACGGAGCAAAGTTCAGTATCCCTCGGATTCCGGCCCCGGCCAGCCTGTCGACTGTCGATTGGGCGGCCGCCGAAGGCACGGCGACAATCGCCAGCGTGATGCCTCGCCGTCCCAGGTCGTCAATCCCGGGCAGGTCCTCAATTCGAATTCCATTGATGGTTCTGCCGATCTTCTCAGCGTCAATGTCGAAGGCAGCAACGATATCCAGTCCGTACGACTCAAACCCCGGATAGGCCAGCAGAGCCGATCCCAGATCGCCCACTCCGACAAGGGCGGCCTGCCGAGATGCATCCAGTCGCAGGATTTTCTTGATCTCGCGAACCAGCTTCTCGATGCTATAGCCAACGCCACGAGTGCCGAAGTCACCGAAATAGGAGAAATCCTTGCGGATTTGAGAGGACTGCACGCCTACGAAATCAGCCAGAAACTGGCTGGAAATATGCTCGTGCCCCTGGTCCGCCGAGATCATCAGACCCCGCAGATAAACCGGCAACCGCCGCACCGTCTCGTCAGGAATCCTGTGATACCTCATATCACCGACACACAGTCCTCGTGCTTGTGTTCGCATTCACAAACTAAACGCCAGCTACTATAAGCGTCTCCGAGGTGATTGTCAACCACACAAAGAACCATCCCCGCCCTCCCGTCGGCGCGCAATAGAGTACAACTACTTACCAATAAACGACTTATATTATTGCACTGGAATCACAAAAAATCGCACGCTTTATGCTTGCCGCAGCCGAATTGATGCGATTTTTCCCGCAAGTCACAAACCTCGACGTCAGTCGCCGACGAGGCGCCGCACCCGATCTACCTTGAAATGAACCAGAAACCGCTGCTGGTCCGGCGTCTCGTGCCCCTTGCGATTCTCCCTGCGGATCGCGGCGATCTTGACCGGGTCCGTTTCCTCCTTCGTCCGCGTGAGGTACAGACGCAGACCATTGTAGGCCGTCTGCCCTTGTTCGTGACCTGGCGCACTTTGTTCCAAGAAAAGGTACGCAGCATGGGGGTTGCCTGCGACGCTATCGTGGCTGAGCCGATCTCCCATGATGAAAGTGATCTCCTCGTCGCTTATGACATGCGGACGGGCGTAAAGAGCGACATCCACATTGCCTTGGGCATCGGCCGTCGCCAGGACGCCAATCCCTCTCGCATTCTCAAAGTAGTCAGCGAGACTCATGGTTCTCTCCTTGGACTATCGCTTCCAATGCAGCCTTCAATTTCGGATACTCGAACTCGAAACCGGCGTCGATCAGTCTCCTCGGGATCGCCTTCTGGCTGGCCAGGAGCATCTCATCGGCCATCCGGCCCAGCGCAAGTCGAGCCGCAAAGCCCGCCATCATCGTCCATGCCGGCCTGCGGAGAACGCCGCCCAGGATGCGTACAAACTGTTTCATGGTAACCGGATGCGGCGTGGTGAGGTTGAACGCACCTGCCAGGCGAGGGTTCTCCAGCAGGAACCGAATCGCTCGGACCTGATCCTCCAGGCCGATCCACGAGATCCATTGGTTTCCGTTGCCGATGCGACCGCCCAGGAAGAACCGGAACGGGGCCATCAACCTCGGCAGAGCCCCTCCTTGAAGCCCCAGCGCCATGCCGGTGCGAATCACCACGTATCGCACGCCCGCCTTTTCGACTCCGGCGCCGACGGATTCCGCCCGCTCGCACACCTCCGCGAGGAACGTGGCGCCGGGCAGCGAATCCTCCGTCAGGATTTCATCGCCACGGGACCCGTAGTAGCCGACGGCCGAGCCCTGAATCACAACCGAGGGCCTGTTCCTGGCACCGGCAACCGCCTCCACGACGGCATTCGCGCCGTTCGTCCGGCTTTTCATGATGCTGTCCATCTTGGCCTGTGTCCACCGTCCCTGGGCCACGTTCTCGCCGGCCAGATGAATGACGGCATGCGCCCCATCGACCTGCCCGGCCCAGGCGCTGGCGGTTCTGCCGTCCCATTCGAGGACTCTGGCATACGCTCCGACAGTCGCGGCGGCCCTCGTCGCGTCTCGCGACAGGGCGATGATTTCGTAGTCGCCATGCAGCGTCTGACACAGCGCCCGACCGATGAAACCCGTTGCCCCCGTGATGACGATGCGCCTGGCCATGTTCGTCTACCCGCCGGCCTCCAATCCCTCGATCTTCTTCACATAGGCGTCCGGGTCGAACTTCCGACGCAGGCCCGAGGCGTTCATATATCGAACCTTCCCGAAGATAGGCCGCTCTCCCCAAGCACGGTCGTGCTTGCCGAAGCACCATGCGACGCCGGCGAAACCGTTCGGATCGCGTCCGTCCAGCTCGTACCGGTTGTTCAGATAGAGGGCGATCCGAAACGCCTCGCGGGGGGTTCGCGTCCATTCCAGAATCTTCTTGCCCCAGTACATCCTCATATAGCCGTGCATCCTGCCCGTCAACACCATCTCCCGCTGGGCGGCGTTCCAGTACGGATCGTGCGTCCGGGCGGTCTCGAACTGCTCCTGTGAGTAGACATATTCCCGCTTGTCCCGGCGGTGGTAGTCCAGCGTTCGCATCACCCACGGCGGCAGACAATCGAACCTGTCATACTGGTGATTGTGGTAGACGAAATTGTGGCTCAGTTCCCGCCGCACGATCAACTCATCGAGGAACGCGTCCTTCCCTTTGCCCGATGCCCGTTTCGCCTCCAGCGCTACTTGCAGGGGCGAGATCTGCCCGAAGTGAAGATAGGGGCTCAGATGGGACTGCACGTCGCAGTTCGGATCGTTCCGCATGGTCGCGTATTCGTCGAGTTTCTTTGTCAGAAACTCCTCCAGACGGCGTCGCGCTTCACGGGCCCCACCCTGAAGACCGGACACCCTGCCGACCGAGCCGTCCACCTTGAGGTCCGCAACGATACGAGCGGCGGCGCGGAGATCCAGGCCGTCCAGTCTCAGACCCAGGGAATCCCGTGCCACTCTTCGCTGCTTGAGCTCGACCATGTAGAGGTCGAGCTTCCTTCGGATTCTGGGTCGAAACGTCCCGGCCGAGAAGTTCTCCTTGTCCGCCGCCTCATCCACCGGGACGATCAGGTTCGTCTCCACCTCCTCCATCGCACACTCGATCGCCCGACCCACGTCGGCCCGCCACTGCTGCTGGACGCTCAGATGCCCGGCGTCCACGACCACGCAGCACGCCTCCTGGGCCAGGGTCGGGATGCAGGTCGTCGGCGGTCCCGATTGCACGACCATCCGGACACCTCTTTCCCGAAGATCCGCCTGTGTCTGGCGCAGTCCCTCCAGCATGAAATGATAGTGGCGGGCGTTTGCCTCGGGGAATTCGGCCGTCAGACCGAATGCGACGACAATCGGCTTACCCAGCTCGTTGCCCTCGTCAATGGCGTATTCGAGCGCATGGTTGCAGTCGGAGCGCTGCGCCGCCTGCATCCAGTACAGCACGTACCGGCCGGCCCGCACCGGGTGCCGATTCAGCCGTTTGAGCCGCTCGGGTTG
>JBDKRX010000072.1:0-38753 GCA_039683175.1 Phycisphaerales bacterium | reverse complement strand
ACCCCTCGACATCGGATTCGACCACTGCTTCCTCATCCCCGCCACAGGCGACCGCGTGCCCTGTGTCTACGTTGAGGACCGTCGGGTTGCGGGATTGGACCCGAGCGATCCGATCCACGTCAGTTACAGAGAGCCCGTCGGCGACGAGCCCACCGGCCGAGACCACCCGGAACTGCTGAAGATGCACCCGAGCCACGGCCACGACCAGACCATCGTCAACGGCATCAGCCGGATCGGATACATGGCCGGCGGCAAGTCTGCACGCTGGGTCGATGAAGACATGGCCGACACGATCACCGCCAGGGCGATCCGGTTCATCGAGCAGAATCAGGCCGGGCCCTTCTTCCTCTATTTCTCCACACACAACATTCATGTCCCCCGCGTGCCACACCCGCGTTTCGCCGGCGTCAGCGGCCTGGGCCCTCGCGGCGACGTGATCCTGCAACTCGACTGGTGCGTGGGCGAGGTCCTCAAGACTCTCGACAGACTGAACCTCGCGGACAATACGATGGTCATCTTCACGAGCGACAACGGACCGGTCGTGGACGACGGATACCAGGACCAGGCAGTCGAGTTACTCGACGGACACAGACCCACCGGCGACCTTCGCGGCGGCAAGTACATCGCGTTCGACGCCGGCACGCGGGTTCCGTTCATCGTCCGCCACCCCGGCCGGATCAAACCCGGCACTTCCGACGCCCTGTTGTGCCAGATTGACCTGCTCGCATCCATGGCTACCTTGACGGGGCAGACACTCGTCGGCAACGACGCTCCGGACAGCTTCGACGTCTCGGCGGCACTGCTCGGCCGTTCGCAGACCGGCCGGGATCATCTCATCGAACATGCGGGCACACTCAGCCTGATTCAGGGTGACTGGAAGTACATCGAGCCCGGCAAAGGCGCCAGGTTCAACAAGAGCACGAATACCGAACTCGGCAACGACCCCGAGCCCCAGCTCTACAATCTCAGAGATGACCTCAGTGAAAGAGCCAATCTCGCAGACAGACATCCGGAGAAGGTGAAGGAGATGGCGGCCCTGCTCCAGGAGATCCGGCAGCGAGGCCGTTCTCGACCGTAGCCGGATTCGGCCTTGCGGCGTTCGTTACGGCCGGGGCAGTCGCTTCTTCTCCGCCTCGGTCGGCGGGTGCTTGCGGAAGATGGACCACATGCCGGGCATGCCCACGTTGTAGCTTTCCTGCCTCCAGGCCTTTTCCTTCTTCATGTACTCGACGTGTCCGTCGTAGAAGGCCATGTTGGCGCCGTCGCTATGGCGGTACAGGACCGGGCCGTCGCAGCCGACATTCTTGTACGGCATGATCGTGTCCTGGCCGAGGACATCCCACCCTATCGTGTGGTTCGCGCCCTTCCAGTGGAGCCACCAGTCGTTGCTCTCGCTGAAGACCAGCTCCGTCGCCGGCGTCGCGACCGACGTGGTGTTGTGACCTGCGTAGTCGATCGCATACCAGTCCGAGTAGTACCAGTCCGTCAGATTGTAGCCATAGCTGATCCAGGAAGTGTACTGTGAATCCTCCCGCTCCTGCACGGAGATCAGGTCGCTCGGACAGCGGTACTCCTTGGGCGAGTCCCAGTCGCTCTCGGTGCGCCCCTGTTTGTCCTTGTAGCCCAGCAGCCTGCGGAAGAGCTGGTTGGAGGGCCAGTAGCGATCATCGCCCCGCGTGCGGTCCATGATGGGAACGTACCAGCCGGCGTTCTCATCCGCGTAGACCGTGTTGGCCAACCCCAAGCTCCGGACGTGGCTGCCGCAGACGATCCGCTTTCCCCCCTCTTTCGCTCGCATCAAGGCAGGCATCAGGATCGCCATGAGCACCGCGATCACGGCGATGACCACGAGCAATTCGATGAGCGTGAATCCCTTTCGGGTCCGCATGGCAGTCCACTCCCGAAACGCGGTTCCATCGACAGCGTCGCCTTTCGTCTCCGCCACTACACACAGAGATTATAGCAGACTCCGGCCGTCATGACAAGATCGTCCGGCCAAGGCAGATCACCCCGCTTGCTGCAGGGCTTCGCGGCACAACTCGCGGTGCTTGTTCTGGTCCTCGGAGCCCTCCAGGCCCTCGGCCCCTTCCTGCCACGCGGATTTGGCCTGCTCCAGCCGTCCGAGCGATTGAAGCGATCTGCCTCTCCAGTACTGGGCCGCGGCTTCCTGCGGCTTGTTCGAGCGCCCGACGCCGATGTTCTCGGGGTAGGCCAACGCCGCCTGGAAATCCGCCAAAGCCCCGCCGAAGTCCTTGGCGTCGAAGCGACCCTGCCCGCGAGCCATATGGGCTCGATAGTAGAGGTCCCACGTAATGGTCTGACCTTCCCAGTTGACGAAATACGGCGTGGATTCGAGCAGATGGATCGTGTCGTCGTAGCGGTGCTCGTCAAGGTACGTCTGCGCGAGCAGGACAATCACATCGGCCCGCCGGAGCTTGTCGGGGGGCGTGGACTCCAGCAGCTTGATGGCCTCGGGGCGCATCTCCTGTGCGATGAGAATCTCGGCCAAGTCCCTGTACAGCGTCTGGTCCTTGGGACGGGCGTCGATGGCCTTGCGGTAGAACCCTGCGGCCTTCGCCAGATCGTTCTCCTCCGCCCAGGCGTAGAGACCAAGGTTGCGCCATGCGACGCTGAGAGACCTGTTCAGCTCGGCCGCCCTCTGCCAATGGCCCACCGCCTCCGTGGGTCGGCCGAGATGGGCGTAGAGATTCCCGATGTGCAGGTGCGCCCACGCATCTTCAGGGTTCTCTTTCAGTGCACACTCCAACACCTCCAACTCTTCGGGACGCGAGGGGAATACGTAGTCCTTACGGGTCGTTGCGGCACGCTTGAGCCAGATCTCCGCCGCGGGTGTGTCCTTCGTGAACCAAGCCAGGTAGTACATCGGCAACGGGCTGCGTTCGCCCGGCACGACAGCATCCACGCAGACCGCGGACAGCAGCTTCGCGGCCTCCTCTGCAAGGCCCAGTTCCGCGAAGAGGAGGCTCGTCTCCAGCATCTCGAAGTCATCCTCGCCGACGAACTCTCTGACCTCTGTCACGAAGGCTTCCATCTGCTTCGGGCCCTGCAGGGCCAGGATCGCTCGGGGCGCCAGATCCGTTGGACATCGGCCGACAACCTCCCGAGCCTGCTTGAACGCGGAGGCAGTGTCGCCCGCAGCGTAGAGGGCGATAAGCAGGTGGTCCCTCGCGATTCCATCCTTCGGGTTCAGGCTCGTGGCTTTCTGGAAGGCCTCGACGGCCGCCTGTTTCTCCCCAAGTGCCGCGTGCGCTCGTCCCGCGAGATCCAGGGCCAGGGCCCGAACGCCCGAACACAGCGACGCCTGTCGGGCATAACCCAGGGCCTCCTTCGCATCGTGGGTCCGCAACCGGTTCACGCCCAGGAAATACCAGGCCAGCCCATCGCCGGGATCGCGTCGGACTGCCTTCTGCAATCGCTCGAAGGCGGCATCATAGAGCGCTGCTTCCATATCGAGAATGGCCAGCGCCCGCAACGCGGGCCCGTATCCCGGGTCGTCGGCGAGGACCTTCTCATAGCCTTCCCGTGCCTTCTTGCGATTCATCGCAAGATCGAGCTTCTGGGCTTGGAGGTGCTTTTCCTCGATTGTCAACTCGGTGTCCGACTTGTCCGCCCACGCAGCACGCACCGGCGGGTCCGTCTTCGGGATCGGCAACGGAGTCGCAAAGCAAGCCAGCGTGACGCCCTGTCGGGTCCGAATGGTCACGTCGACAGGGCCCTCCGGACAGTGCGACAGCACGACCGTCTGCGGATCGTTCGGCGACAGATCCACCTGCTTCGCAACAAGTTCCTTGCCTTCCCGAGCCAGAACGCAGGACGCCTTCGGGAACTTGCCGGTCGTGAGAATCCGCAACTGCAGCTCATCGCCATTTCGGACCGTCTGGACCGCCACGTCCTTTGTGGCAAACTCAAAGCCGTCGCCCAGTCCATGCACGGGATACCACCACTCGCGCCACGCGACCTCCTGCCTCGGCGCGAGCATCCCGTAGTCGGACTGCGTCGGCAGCGGCCCGCTCTGGATCTCGATATAGGGGCCGTCGTCGTCGGTGAGGTTCTTCTGACTGACCAGACCGAAGTCCCATTGCCCCCAGGTCCACGCCTTCTTGCCGCTGAGCTCGTAGTGATTGGCCACCTGCACGACGCCTCGGTCCGCCTTCACGTCGTAGCCCCCGAAGAAATCGAACACGCAGTCGACGGAGAAGATCGAGGCCCAGGTCTCGTAGTTCTTGAGCCAGGACAGGTCCTTGCCCTCATGGACAGGCCAGGAAAAGAACTTGACGCCGTAGTGGTCGGTGCCGAGCGTCATGGGATAGATGAACCGCGTCCCCTTGTGACACGGAAACGCCGTGCAGTTCCAGAAGTAGTACGGATTCACGGCGTCCACCGGGTTGGCGATGCGGATCTGCTCATCGAGATAGGCCTTGCCCGGGTGCAGCGTGACACGAACGGTCCAGCGGGTCCGCAGCGTCTTCTCCAGATTGCTCACCTCCAGGTACGCGGAACCATCCGGATTCGTTCCCACGAGCGCATCGACCGGCGAGAGGATCGTGACCGTGTGCACCTGGGGTCCGGCGTTCCACTCGACGCCGCCGCTGATGAAAGCGCCGCGCATGGCGATCATGCTCGGCTTGATCACGTTGTTCAGATGGAAGGTCTCCTTGCCTTGTGTCTTGTCGAAGACCGAGTGCAGCCGGCCCCCCAGTTCCGGCAGGCAGGTCACCTTCAGGTACTCGTTTTCGAGGAACAGCGCCTTGTACGTGCGGTCTTCCTTCACGCGGTAGAGGTGGTCCTGCATCGTGTACGGGTAGACGATCGCTCCCTTGACGGTGGTCGAGAGCTTGATCCGGTCCTCCAGGGCCCAGAACTTCGGGTTCACGTCCTCCGACCAGCCATAGGTGGGGATCGTGATGGTCCCCTCCCACGCCCGCACCTTCGCCCAGCCGGACGCCGAAATGCACAGGCCAAGCACTATCGCCGCAACCCAATTGATGTGGTCCCGCCGCAAATCGCTCATGTTGCACCTTTCGAATTTCAGGTCCCACGTCTCCACGTCAGAACCTTCCCACTTCGAACTACGAACACGTCACAAAAATCGTATCGAGAATTGGAATCGATGCAACCCTGATCCGCGAAGCGGGCAAAAAAAGAAAGCCGCTCCTGGGAACGGCTCTCGAATTCACAACACTTGCCTGCGGCCTACAATTGCCCGTTGCCTCCGGTCGAGTCTTCCGGCATGTAGCTGTCGTGCACCATGCCCTCTCGCGGATGTGCGTTGTCGTAGACTTCCTTCAGCTTTCTCGTCGTCAGGTGCGTGTAGACCTGCGTGGTCGAGAGCGACTGATGTCCGAGCAACTCCTGGACGCTCCTGAGGTCCGCGCCGTTGTTGAGCATGTGGGTGGCGAAACTGTGCCGCAGGGTGTGCGGACTGATCGCCGGATCAAGACCGGCCATCTTCAGGTACTTGTCCATCTTCCGGCGGACGCTTCGCGTGCTCAGGCGCTGCCCGTGCTTGTTCACGAACAGGACCTTCGAGTCAAAGTGATTGTTGCTCTGGGCCCGCCTGTTGCGGTACTCCATGTAGTGCTGGATCGCCTGCAGGGCCGAGGAGCTGATCGGCGTGATACGCTCTTTCTTGCCCTTGCCGCGGATGTGGATCACCTCGCCCAGGAAGTCGATGTCGTCCATGTTCAGGCCGACCAGCTCGCTGACGCGAATCCCGGTGCTGTAGAGCGTTTCGAGGATCGCTCGATCCCTCGCGCCCAGCCAGCAGTCGGTCGGCGGGGTTTCAAGAAGGCGCTTCACCTCTTCGAACTCCAGGAAACGAGGCAGCTTCTTGTCCTGCTTGGGCGTGCGAATGGCGCTGAGCGGGTTCGAGTCCCGCCGATTCGTCTTCATCAGGAACTTGTAGAAGCTCCGCAGCGTGGCCAGCTTCCGCGCGATCGTGGCCTTCGAGTAGTTCTTGTCGTTCAGAAAGCCCAGATACGCCCGCGCCTCGTTCACGTCGACGGCCAACAGCCGTTGATCGATCTCGAGCTCGGTCTGCGTAGCGACCGCGGTGGCGACGCCGCCTTCATGATGGCCGAGATCGGAGGATGCGCCGAAGCCATCGTGCGCCGACTGACCGGTCCCCTCCGGCGTGTTCAGCAGGAACTCCGAGAATTGCGCCAGGTCGGCGCCGTAGCACTTCGCCGTGTGCTCCGAAAAACGCTTCTCGAACTTCAGGTAGTGCAAGAACTGCTCGATCACAGCGCTTCCTTCTTCCATATTCCACCTATTGATCTGATCCATCGGCATCATCGATCACCTTTTCGCTCTACGACATTGTCTTGACGTCCGAATCTTCCTGAAGCAGTTGCTCGGCGCGCCCAATCAGCGTCTGGGTCAGCTTGAAGCTGATCACCGCCGCATCGAACCAGTCGAAATCCGTTCGTTTATCCTTCACCTGGTCGATCAGGGCATCGAGCAGCTCATCTTCCCGCCCTTGCTCGTAGCGAAAGATGTACTTCTCTGCCCCCTTGTTGAGCACGAGTTGTCTCTGCGGTCTTTTCATGACATACGCCTTACCGAGTGACGTTCTCCGCCGGATACCTCAGCCTTTCGGGCCTCCATGCGGCTCACGCAACGTCCGCCAATGCGATGCCTTGACCTCAGCGAAACGTTACAACGCTTTTATCGGCCAATGGAACGTCCGGCTTTACAAAAAGTGGACTTATGCACCATTCATTTATGCGGTCCTTCCGTGCAGACTGTCACTGGACGCGGTTTGCGGCTTGGGAAACGACAGAGAAGGACAACCGCTACGGCGTATCAAGCCGGATGTGAAAATAGGTAACATCCCCTCGCTGCTCGGAGCAGACCATCCCCATCCCCTGCAAATGACTGACATACTTGGCGGCTTCGTGCCGGGGCATTCCCAGTCCCGCGCAGATGTCCTGAATGGTGCAAGGCCGCCGTTTCAGTACAGAAATCACATCCGCCTCGGCCCGCGTCTCATGGCGACCGCTGAGCCCGGCCGGCGCCTCTCCGATCACCTCGCAGTGCCCGCCGATCTGGCGGGCGATTCGGTCGAGCACCTCGCGAGGCACCGCGAGCACATCCGGCTCGGCCGCCGGACGGACGGCAGTGTTCAGATGAACCTTGTCGGGCCGGATACGCTGAATCAGACCTTTGATTTTCTCAATCTGCTCGGCATCCGTGTTCACGCCCGCGATCAGGAAGACCTCCAGCCAGATTTGTCCCTCGAACTCATCGCGAAACCGTTCCATACCCGAAACCAGTTTCTCAATGGTGATATCGGGGTTCGGCCGGTTCACCGCCTGGAACACGGCCGCGTCGCCCGCATCCAGGGAAGGCGCCACGACGTCGGCTTTGGCGCACTCGGCCCGGACATCGTCCCGATAAAGCAGCGTTCCATTGGTGAGGATCGCCACCGGGACGCTCGTCAGCCGACGGATGCCGTCGATCAGGTCGCCCAGCCGGGAGTTCAGCGTCGGCTCGCCCGATCCGCCGAGAGTGATGTAGTCGGTCTTGAGTCCCGCCTTCAGCTTGGCCTCGATCTCCGCAAGGACCGCACCGATATCCACGAAGTCCGCCCGCGTCGTGCTGCTCTTCGTGGTGCGGCCAAGCTGGCAGTAGACACAATCCAGCGTGCAGATCTTCGGCGGCACGATGTCTACACCCAGGCTCAAGCCCAGCCGGCGGGACGGCACCGGGCCATACGTGTAGGAGGTTGGTCCCTTCTTCTCAGCCATGGACAACCTCGAAAATTCCCTTGCACACTCGCACCAGGTCCTCCAGCCAAGCCAAGGGCAGCATGGACGCGGCGTCCGAGAGCGCCTTATCCGGTTCGGGGTGGACCTCGAGGAACAGGCCGTTGACGCCGGAGGCGACCGCTGCCTTGGCCAGAAGAGGGGCCATCTCCCGCCGGCCGCCGCTGGCGGCGCCGAGACCGCCGGGCTGCTGCGTGCTGTGCGTCGCGTCGAAAACCACCGGGCACCCGAACTGCTGCATGACCGCGATGCCCGTCATGTCGTTCACAAGGCGGTTGTACCCGAAGAAGGTCCCCCGCTCCGTGAGGATCACCTTGTCGTTCTTGCAGGCTCGGATCTTATCGACCACGTTGCCCATCTCGGCAGGCGAGAGAAATTGCCCCTTTTTGACACTGATAGGCCGGCCCGTTTCGGCGCAGGCACAGAGCAGATCGGTCTGACGGCACAGGAACGCCGGGACTTGCAGGCAATCGACCGTCTGCGCCGCCTCAACAGCCTGGGCCGGCTCGTGAATATCCGTCATGATGGGCAGCCCGCTCTCGGCTCGGACCTTGGCGAGGATTCTCATACCCTCGGCCAGGCCGGGACCGCGAAAGCTCGAGAAGCTGCTGCGATTGGCCTTGTCGAAACTGGCCTTGAAGACCATTCGAACCCCTGTCCGCTCGGAGATCCGCACCAGCCGCTCGGCGATCTCCAGACAGCCCTTTTCACTCTCAATAACGCAGGGCCCCGCCATGAGAAACAGCGGTCCGTCCAGGCCGACGTCCACGTTGCCAATTTGAAAACCCGTCCTTGCCGTCACGATTGTCTGCTCACTTTCTATCCCCAACGCCCTGCCGCAGATACACCTCGCGTTTGCCCTGCCCGAGCCGGGACAACTCCCGGTCGATCAGACAAGCATAGCTGTCCATGATGTGGGGCACCTTCTCCAGTCGCAGCATCGCCTGGACCTTCGCGATGGTTTCGGAGTCGGGCCCCTCAATCTCAACGAATACCCCCAACAGCGGCAGCTCATCGAGCGCCACCTCGCACCCGTGCAACTGCCACAGACGGCGCTGCTTGTTGAAGGCGAGTGCCTTGACGTATCCCAATGCCTCCAGAAGCGATTCCGTCGAGCCGGCGTCGCTCACTTCGATCTCGATCTCGACCCGTTTCTTGTAGTCGTCCCGCTCTTTCGGGCCCTTGTAGGCCAGGATCAGTCGTTCGCGTCCATCCTTGCGGTCGGTTCGCAGGCGAAGGCACTTGTCCGTTCGGGTCAGCTCCCGTCCGGTCGTGTCGTAGTAGCGATCCATCTGGATCGTCTCGCGCAGAAACGACCCGCCGCACTCGGCGAGCCGTCGCTCGACCGTCTGCAACGAATCCACTTTCAGTTTGGCCTCGATCTCCGAGTGCATACGGCCATCACACCACGATATTCACCAGTCTGGACTTGATGACGATCACCTTCTTGGGCGTTTTGCCGGCCAACGCTGCGACCACTTTCTCATTGCCCAAGGCGATCGCTTTGACCGATTCGTCGTCCGCGTCCGCGTCCACCACGATGCGGTCCTTCACCTTGCCGTTCACCTGGACCGCCAGTTCTACCTTCTTTTCCCTGGCGAGGTTCTCGTCGTACTTCGGCCACGACTCGCGGGCCAGGCTGCTGTCATGGCCAAGACGCTCCCACAGCTCTTCCGCAACGTGCGGAGCGAACGGCGCCAGGATCAGGATGAAGGGCTCGACCACGGACCTGGGCCTGACTTCCTGCCTGGCGAGGTGATTGACGAAGATCATCATGGCGCTGATCGCCGTATTGAAGCCGAACGTTTCGACGTCGCCGCCCACTTTGCGAATGGTCTGGTGCAGCAGTCGCAGCGTCTCCTCGTCCGGCTGGGCCTCACGGACCGCCGGATCGAGTTCGCCCGTCTCCTCGTTCACAATCATCCGCCAGGCCTTCTGGAGGAACCGGTAGACGCCCTGGACGCCCTGCATGCTCCAGGGTTTCATCGCCTCCAAGGGTCCCATGAACATCTCGTACAGTCGCATGGAGTCCGCACCGTATTCGTGGATGACGTGGTCGGGGTTCACGACGTTGCCGCGCGACTTGCTCATCTTCTGGCCGTCCTCGCCCAGGATCATGCCCTGGTTGATGAGCTTCGTGAATGGCTCGGTCGTGTGGACGTGACCCATGTCATAGAGGAACTTGTGCCAGAACCGCGAATAGAGCAGGTGCAGCACCGCGTGCTCGGCGCCGCCGATGTAGAGATCCACCGGCATCCAGTACTGTTCCTTGGCCGGGTCCCAGCCCTGCTGCGAATTTTTCGGGTCCATGTACCGCAGGTAGTACCAGCAACTGCCGGCCCATTGCGGCATCGTGTTCGTCTCTCGGCTGGCCGGACCGCCACACTGAGGGCAGGTCGTCTTCAGCCATTCCGTCGCCTTCGCCAGAGGCGGCTCGCCTGTCCCGGGAGGCGTGTAGTCCGTCATCTCGGGCAGCGTCAGCGGCAGTGCCGTCTCCGGGAGAGACACGACGCCGCACTTGTCGCAGTGCACGACCGGGATGGGCTCGCCCCAATACCGTTGCCGGCTGAACAGCCAGTCCCGCAGCTTGTAGTTGATCGCCCTGCTCCCCAGACCCTGCTGCGTGAGCCACGCAGTGATCTTGCTCTTGGCTTCGGCGGTGGGCAGACCCGTGATAGAGACGTCGAGACCGGTGGAGTTCACCGAGGTCCCGTCCTCTATGAAACCCTGCCAGTCCGTCGCCGGGTCCGGCGGCTGAACGACCTGGATGACGGGCAGGTTGAATTTCTTCGCGAACTCGAAATCACGCGTGTCGTGCGCCGGCACCGCCATGATCGCGCCGGTGCCGTAGCTGGCCAACACGTAATCCGCAATCCAGATCGGAATCCGGTCCCGATTGACCGGGTTGACGGCGTAATTGCCGGTGAAGACGCCGGTCTTCTCCTTGTCCAGCGAGGTGCGTTCCAGCTCGCTCTTGCGGGTCGCTTCCGACCGATAGTTCTGAACGACCCGTCGCTGCTGCTGCGTCGTGATCTGCTCGACCAGCGAATGCTCGGGCGAGAGCACCATGTACGTCGCGCCGAAAAGGGTGTCGGGCCGGGTCGTAAAGACCCGCAGTTTGCGACCGGCCGCCGGACCGTCGGCGATCTCGAAATCCACTTCCGCGCCTTCGCTGCGTCCGATCCAGTTGCGCTGCATCTCCTTGATGGATTCCGACCATGTGACGAGTTTCAGATCGTCGAGCAGCCGGTCGGCGTAGGCGGTGATTCGCAACAGCCACTGCCGCATCGGGCGGCGCACCACGTTCTGGTGGCCCTTGCGGTCGCACTTGCCGTCTTTCACTTCCTCGTTGGCGAGCACGGCCTTGCAGCCCTCGCACCACCAGACGGGCACCCAGCTCTCATAGGCCAGGCGGAGATCCGACACGGTCTTGTGAACGAAAGCCTGCCTCTTTTGAGGATCGCTGCCGGCCGCCTGCGCAGCCTCGTGCCACGACCTCAGAAACGCACTGCTCTCCCATTCGGACCTGCGTCGCGGCATCTCCGCCAGAGCGTCTTCGAGAAGCGAGATATCCGCCGCCTTGAACCAGGAGGGGTCGTAGTAGCTGTTGAACAGTTTCAGGAAAACCCATTGGGTCCACCTGAAGTAGGCCGGATCGGTGGTGTCCACCTCGCGGTCCCAGTCGTAGGAGAAGCCGAGCATCTTGATCTGACGCCGGAAGGTGTCAATGTTCTTCTTCGTCGTGACGGAGGGATGCGTGCCCGTATCGATGGCGTATTGCTCGGCAGGCAGACCGAAGGCGTCCCAGCCCATCGGGTGCAGGACGTTGAAGCCCTTCATCCGCTTGTAGCGCGCGACGATATCGCTGGCGGTGTATCCCTCGGGGTGCCCGACGTGCAGACCCTGACCGCTCGGATAGGGGAACATGTCCAACACGTAGTACTTCGGCCGGAAGCCGTCACAGTCCTTCGCCTTGAAGGTCTTGTTCTGCTCCCAGTGTTCCTGCCACTTCCGCTCGATCGGACCGAAGTCGTACGCACCAGCTTTCTCACTCATGCTCTCAGACACCTCTTTCAGAATCCATCACGCCGCATCTTGACGCAGAGGACCATACAATCCACTGGCGGGTATCGCCGGACCATCCGGGGCCATTGAATCTGCATGCACCGAGCCCGGTCCAAACCCACGGGCCGCACCTGCATCGGGAGGGCTACTATACCCGATTTGCCGCCGGAGTTGTAGGGAAAGTTCTCGCTGAGCGCGGCGCACGAAAAACGGGCGGCATCGACAAGGCCAGAGGACTTGCGAATGCCGCCCGTGTGTTGCGGTTGACCGCTTTGCTCGACAGACAGACTCAGTTCAGCCAGGTTGACGCCAGAAACGACATATCGAAGAAGCCCATCACGTCGGCTGCCATGGGGTCGCCCACGACCGTGAAGGACGCATCGCTCACGTCGGAGACGGCCGGACACGTCGTGCTCGACACTCGGACAAGGGCCTGGGGGGCGTCCACGAGCGGGACAAGCCAGGTGTAAGCGCCGGTGTTGCCGACGTTCGGCGGGAATACCTCGGTCCACGAGTAGCCGCCATCAAGGGAGAACTCGACACGGACGGCCCCGCTGACGCTCTCGCTCTCCCAGGTCACATCGATCATGTCACCTACGGCAACTGTCTCTCCGCCGTTCGGGGCAAGCAGCGTGAGGGTCGCTGCAGGCGCGGTGAGGACGGGGCGAAGCTTGCCGAAGCTCTGGGAACCCCAGCGATTCGGCGAACCGAACGTGCTGAAGTCATCGCCGTCATCGTAGTCCGTGGAATTCGCGGTAATCGTAGCGCTCGGATTGTCCTCCAGGCGGAAGACCTCGGTCCCACTGATTCCGCTGGCGGGACTGACGCCCTCGCCCGCGGGTCCGAACACCACCTGTCCTGCCACGTTGCGAATCCGCAGTTGCCAACCCGAAGCACTGACCGGGAACGAGGAGTTCTCGATGTACGGGTTGTCGACGTCGTTGTGCGCCTGGACGTTGATCCACCAATCGCCGGCGTTGGGATCATAGCTAACGTCGCTGGGCACGTCCTCGGAAACCGTGATGATCGTGCCGGCCCGCAAGTCCCGCCAGATTGCGTCGGCGGTGAGGACGAGCGTCTCATCCAGGACCCCATCCTCGTAGATGTCGAGTTGCCAGCCGCGGATATCCAGGTGATCCGTAATGACCACGAGCTCGAACCAGTCGCCGCCATTGCCCGGGACCCGGCCGAAGTAGCTGTCGGAAGCCCGTCCGCCGCTCTCATCCGCCGAGGAGTTGCCGCCACCCAGGAAGTCGTTGGCATCGACCGCATTGTATTCGTTCAGAATGATGTCCGCCGCCCACCCGTTTGCCGACAGAAGGGCCAAGACAGCAAGAACGCCCGCAATCCTACCAATACTCATGATTCCACCCTTTCCGTAGTTACCTCGAAAACCAGTATACACCATATCCGCCGCGCTGCAGGCACTTCCGTACCTTCGTTCACTATAACATCCGTCACCGGACCGGCGGTGCTTTTTCTGGTGAGACTCCTGTTCGGGCCACAGGCATCGCTCCCACACCCAGCTCCCACATCCCGTCCGGACGAACCTGCAACACGTCCGTGTCACGATAGAAGTCCAGCGTGGCGATTGCATAGTCGGTCAAGGCATCCGCCATCTCGTTCCGGGCATCCTGCAGATGCTGGTAGGCGTCGAGCACCCGCCGACTGCTGACTCGGCCGTAGTCCATCAGCAACAAGTTCTTCTCGACGCGTTCCTGCGCGAGCTGAACCCCCTTGGTGAGGACCTCATAGCGATCTGCGGTCTCCAGCAGCTTGCGATGGGCCTCCCGAACCTCCAGACGGACGGTATCGGCCACTTGGTCATATTCGCGCCGCCGCTGTTCCAGGACGATCAGGGCGTTGCGATATGCCACCTGCTCCGGCACACGATCGAGCGGCAAATCGAGCATCGGTCCCGCCGAGACAGTCCCATGGCCGTGGGAGTTGATGTCGACACTGCCTTGCACTGCCAATCCCGGTTTCAGGGCATCTGCCGCGACATAGACGGCCCGCTGCGCATCCAAGACCATGTCCGCCTGGTTGATCACGTCCAGACGCCTGCACAAAGCGGTTTCGACAGCCTCGCTAACCACAAAGCCGGGGTAAGGAATCCCCTCGTTCCGCAAGGTTTCAAAGACTTCCTCGTCCAGACCGAACTCGCCGGTCGGGGGAACACCGAGTGTGATCTTGAACGAATCGAGGAATCGTTCGTGCTCCTTCTGCGCCAGAATCCACCGATCGTGGGACCGAAGCACCTCTTGTTCGATCCGGTCCAGCTCCTCGGTCGGCAATCGAGCAGCCTCCACGAGCTTCTCGACATGGTCACGGAGCACCGCCAGCGAGCGATGGTATTCCTCCGCGTCTCTGGCCAGTTGCCGCATCTCCAAGACCTCGTAGTACTGCGTGATCACGGAAACAACAAAGGTCTTGCGGAACCTGTTGAAGGACCGAATCTGGTACAGTGTATTGCGTTTGGCCTGGGTCAGGGGTTCGAGGACAACCATCCGGTCGCTGCCCCGCAGCAGGGGCTGCGCCACCGTCGCTCCGAACACCGAGGCGAACCCCTTGTCCCCCTGCCCCAGCAACACATCGATCCATTGGACACCGACGCGCGTGCTGATCAGGGCGCCTGTGGTCAGGAGACGATTGAAGCCGACATTGGCCTCCGTCGCGATGCTCTCATCCGTCCCATTGTTGGAGTACAGGAGGCTACCGGCGCCGAACAATTGCGTCTCATAGCCGTGGCGGACCAATCGTTGATTCAGGGCGGTCGTGTAGAGAAGTTCCTTCTGCACCTGGTATTCGCGGTTGTTCGCCGTGGCGATGGCGACCGCCCGAGGGAGCGTCAGAACACTCGGGATCGGCGCATCCCGGTCGATCTGTACGTCGTCCGGCGAAGGCGTCACGTCACTGATGCGATAGTTGGCCTTCTGGCCGAAAGAGGGGTCCCACTGGGCGTCGATGATGTCGTAGGCTTTCTTGTCGGCATCGGCCTTGTAGTGGTGATTGGAACAGCCGGCCCCCCAACCCATCAGGGCCAAGGCCATCGCCAACAATCCGGTACACCCCACTCTGTGCAGCATGCAACCCATGGATTACCTGGTTACAGTCCCCGAATGCCCAGGAGTTCTCCCGGAATGACCGTGAGCCCCTGAGGAATCTCAATCACGACCGGCCGCCCCCACTGAGGAATGGTCGGACTGCGCCACAACCGCTGGGGCACCAGTTCTATGGTGGGTCCAATCGACAGGACGCGAGACTGCGCGATCTGCGCCGGATACCTCATCTTGACCAGTTCGACAGTCATATCGCTCTCAAGGAACCCGACCTGCTGTTCGTTGGCGTAGGCGATGATCTCGGTCGGTTGTGTTTGGGCCACAGCCAGAATGGGGTCCCCTGCGGCGACAACCTCCCCGGCCCGGCGTATGGTCTCTTCCCCCTGCCTCTTCAGGAGTACCTCGTTGGCCTTTCCGGAGATCGGGATGACCACCCCGTCGATAGGCGACTTGAGCTCAACGGCCGTTCGGGTCTTGAACACCGCGATTTGGGCTCGCAGGCCTTTGATCAGCTCCTCCTGGACCTTCGCCTCCTTGCGGATGGCCTCCAGGGCATCGTCGACGGATTGTTGCGGCAGTTGCTGGCTGGCAAACTCGTCTCGTCGGCGTTCAGCTTCCACTTGATCCGCTTGGGCCTGCTCCAACTCGGCCTGGTACTCCTTGATCTTCTTGACCGTGCTGTCGTGCTGAACCTTGATCAACTCGAGTTCGAGAGGCACTACGACCTTCTCCTCCACCAGTTTCTCCGTGACCTGGAGTTGCACCGCCAGCGTGTTCAGATTGATCTCTTCGGAGGCGATCTGCGTCTGCACCTGAATCGCATGCAGCTTGGCGGCCTCGGCATCCACGGCAAACCGCCGCACATTATCCGCATGGCTGTTCTGGAGAGCGGCCTCATCGGCACGCAACTGGTCCTGCGTGGGAATCAGCGAGGCCATCAGTCGCTCGATCTCAGCGGCCGCGGTCGCCACCTGGCCCTGAAGCTCCGCCTCCGTGGTCAGTTCGCTGGCCGGGACCGTATTCAGGATGGCAAGCGTTTGTCCCGCGGTTACCGGCTCGAACAGATTGACGTGGACGTCCATGATGCGCGCCGTACAATCCGAAGCCACCTGGCGGACCTCGCTCTGGGCGATGCCGACCATCTGGAAACTGGCCGATTTCTCGTTGAACAACCAGCCCACGGTGGCCACGGCGCCCAGCCATACGACCACGGGTACTGCATGACGCAGGTAGGAGCGTTTGACCGCGTGATTCTTACTGGATCGTTTCTCTTTCATAGGGGATCGCTCAGACCTCGAGCAGCTTCTCCTGCATCGTCAGGCTGATATTCTCCATCCCGTCCACTTTCTCCAGTTCCGAAATGAACTCCTCGTTCTTGGAGACGTTTCGAATCATGATCTGATAAGCATACTCCGCCGGGCCGCCGAATCCGCTGTCCTGCGCGGAGATCATCGTGAAGTTCCCGCAGAATCGACGCATGATGCCGGGGACAGGGTGATCCGGTCCGATCGAGCCACGCAGGCTGAACCGCAGGAACCCGTTGTGGGGCTCATGGGAACCGAAGTCCGTGTAGAACAGGTAGATGGCGATCAGGCTCAAGACGACAGTCCCCAGGATCGCGGTCATATACCGGTGAGACCCGCATGCCATTCCCACGACCAGCGAGGAGAAGATGAACACGATATCCCGCGTGTCCTTGACCACGTTGCGGAAGCGAACGATGGCCAGCGCCCCCATCAGGCCGACGGCCGTGATGATGTTGTTGCCGATCACCGCCATCACCATGGCGACGACGACCGTGATCAGGATCAGCGACTGCACGTAGGATCGGGAGTAAGACAGGCCGCTGTGCGTAATGTAGTACACCCAGGCGATGACCTGCCCGAGCACGAACGCCAACAGAAGCGACAACAGGACCGCCTGCGCGCTGAATGATGCGCCGGTCAGCGGCGTCTCCTCGATCAATTGCCACCACCTATCCATTCCACAAGCTCCTCATGGCCGGTCCGCAGAACCCCAACCGGTGCGACTGCTCCATCGACGTGGCAAACTTGGAGATCGACCGGGCCTCCAGGTTGAAGTCCCGCACCAGCCGGCTGAGCCACTCGGGGTAGCAGCCGGTGAACTTGATCTCCACGATCGCATACCCCACCGTCAGATCATTGTACTGCCAGCCGGAACCTCCTAACCGTACTTGAGGCTCACTGGTCACCTTGTAGTGCAGCTCTCGGTCGAAAGTCACTCTCACCCGGTTCTCGGAGGCGCTCTCGAACGCCTGCCGCAAGTACCGGATCAGAATCATCGGCCCGGCGTGGATCGCTGCGACGTAAAACTGGAACTGACTCAACGCCGCCTCATCGGTCGTATACCCCTGGGGCGGCAGCAGCTTGCCACGCAGCAAGACCGCAACATCCTGGTCCGTGACCCGGGCCCGGCTCTTCATGATCACGCGGTTGATCCGCCGTTTGATCTCGAAGAACCGCGGGTACTCGGGCTCGTCCGTGTAGCTGCGAATCCGAAGCTTGAACCGGTTCTTCACGCCGAACAGACTCTCCCGGCACAACTGCAAGTCCGGCGAGTCCAGATACAGGCTGACGATGGGATACATCCCACCCCGTTGCAGCTTTGAATACTTGTCGTACTCGAGAAATGGACGCACATAGCCCGTGATCGCGGCGGCCTCGCTCTCCGTCACGAGATACTTCATCTCGTAGCGGCAGGCCAGCATGCCGTCCACCTTATACTTCTTCGGCTGCTGCGACGAACCTGACTTCTGTCCGCCCTTCAATTCGAGTCCACTACTGCCTCCCGGACGCTCCGATCGGCTTGGGGCCGCAACGGCCTGTTGCACGGGGCCGCCCCATGCAGCATGGTCCGAAACTTTCGCGCTCGTATCAGTCCTGCTGCTATCCACCTTGCTCTGTTTCCTTCTGCAAATCCGCCGGAGAGGCAGCATCCCTCCTGAATCAGGTGTTCCGCGACACCCTCTCCTGCTAAAGACGGAGCCGGTCCACGACCCCAATCTCTTGTCTATTTTAACACAGAGAACGCCTCATAGTCAAGCAATCTGTTAGAGTTCTGTGAGACGGGTGGAAACACCCTCTTTTCCATACAAATACGGCACCTTCCGCGGAGAGCCGGCAGTCTCGGTTGCAGTCACACTGGGCTCGATCAATCCCCTCCGGCGGCCATCGGCTCGGCATTCAGCTCCAAAGGCGTAGGCACGGACGAGATCTGCATCAAACCGATGCCATCCGGGTATCGTCCACAGGACTGATCCCCGCTCAAGCCCTCGATCGTAGCTGAATCCAGGAGCGCATGGCCATTCTCGAGCGTATCGAACAGCCAGATCGTCTCCCCCTTGGCGGAGAGCTTGAAACTGGCGTGCAATCCCGGTTCGTCCTGGGTGTCTTCGTCGGCCCAGACGAGGAGATACCCGCCCGGCTCAATCTCGGTCCCATCAGGGAACCGCCATTTGAGCGGATTATCGGGACTATCACTCAGATACATCCCGGCCAAGCTGACCGCTTCCTCGCTGACGTTCTTCAACTCGATCCAGTCGTCATACTCACCCTGGGGATCCGCGATGATTGCGACGTTCTTGGCCATGACCTCGTTAAGAACGACGCCGGAGCAGGCCGCATGAGGATAGGTCACGATGTGGCTGTAGACATCATGCTCGGCGCCCTCGGGGTTGAAGGCCAGGGTGCCCACGTTATCGGCCGCAGTCGCCTGCACGTAATAACGGACCACGGTCCCCGCCGGGTAGTCGGGCAACGCAGCAGTGAACGTGCGCTCCGATGCCCCGTCCCCGGTTTGGATGCCCTGATCGACCATGGAAACGGGGGCAAAGAGCGCAAAGGGGCCCGCCGCAACATACAGCTCGACGCTTGCGACGCTCACGGCCTCGCTGAGCCGGGCCGTGACGAGCAGGCTCTGTCCCGATTCCGTCTCGATCACCTCCTGCTCGACCGCCTTGATCTCGGGGGACTGCCGATTCACTTCCGCATTCGCCAGCAGTGTGGCCCGCCGGCTGGTGATGAAGGTTTTCAGAGCCGTGACGCCGCTGGTGAACGCCTGATAGGTGTAGAGCTTCTTCGTGTCGGACTGGACCTCCGCATCGATCAGCGTTCGATACGCCTCGATCTTCGCAAAAAGGGCATCCTCGGTGAAAAGATCGTTCAGAATCGTGCGGACGTGCGCGAGATACCGCTGGCGATACTTGGAAATGGCCATGAGCCGGTACATGATCGGCACGACCGAGTCGTCAGCCCGATAGAACAGGGACCATTGCGAGGCTCCCATGGATTCGTTGCCGTCGTACTGCATCAGATGGATTCGGCCGGTTTCCGGTTCATAGTAGAGGCCGTAGTCGCTGCCTCGCTTGTTGACGTATCCGTCGTCGTCCTGGAAGATGATCTCGAAGGCACACAGCCACAGAGCCCCATCCACATTCAGCACGGATTCGAGCTTGTCGGGCAGTTCGGCCAGCGTGGTATTGTTCAGAACGTCGCAGACGTTGATCAGACTGGCCCAGGGATCCGCCTGGTGCGTGCTCTTGAGTTCGTACGCCGTCTGGTACGAAGCCGCACCGGTGCCCAACCAGGTCAGTGCTGCACTGCCGGCGGTGACGCCGCCTTCGGCGATACTGATCTCGACGGCGCCGACGTCGTCCTGGCCTCCGGCGACGCCAATATCGCCGGTCGAACGTCGGACCGGCCCCGTCCCGCCGCCGGTGCCTCCGCCCCCGCCGGTATTGCCGCCGGGGGTAACGCCACCCCTCATGCCGTCGCCGCGCCACTGGGTGCCGTCGTTGCTCGCGAACCAGTCGTTGAGGAATTGGCTGTTGAGCTGCTGAATGTTGGCGTAGACGCCCCAGTTCTCTCCGTTGATCTCCACTCTCACGAAGCTGCCCTTGGCGCTGGGAATCAGTTGGCGACAGGTGTTGGTGTAGAGCACCTCCCGCATGAAGGTCGCGTCGTTCGCGCAGTTGATCAGGTTGAGCGTCTTATACCCCATCAGACGCTGGCCTTCGAGGGTGTAATCAATCGAAATGTTGAGTGATTTCTTCTGGGAGTTCTGGGTCATCTGGTAGGACGTGTTGCCGCGGAAACGCACCCCCACGCCTTCATACACCACGCCATCGACCATCAACGTAGCCGCAAGGTCGGTCTTGCTCGAGTAGTTGTTCGTCAGCAGGGTGTACCAATTCGACTGGGAGAACCACAACTGGAGGACAGGCAACACGCCTTCATCGTAGAGATCGGCCGCCCGGACCATGCACGCCCCCCCCAGTACTATCCCGATGGACAGCACAACCATCGCCTTCGTCGTCATGTTGTTCCTCCTCATGGCATCGGTGCCATTTCACACCGTAAGTGTGCGCCGGAACAGTGCGGTTACAGGAAAACGCGGTTTTCGAGCGGTTATCGGCCCTTACGACAGAAAGGAACTGAGACCGACGGCACACCGACGAAAGTCCTCGGCCGAAAGCGTCACCGTACCCCACTTTCGGCTGCGGCTCCTCATACATCGGAGGTAATCGTCGAGCCGAATACAGAAAAACACGTAGCGATCCGAACCCAGGGTGAGCAATTCGTGTCCATCGAGGTCCACATCTGCCTGAACCACCCGGTGGGCAAAGACAAAAACCGCCTCGTGGCCCGGCCCCAGGGCCCGCTGCCAGACTTGGAGCCCCTTGATGTCATCCAGGGTTACCCAGCACTCCAGACCGGACAAACCCGCCAAGCTCGCACCCGCGAACGTCCTGCCCTTCACCTCGACAATCACCCTGCGACCGGACTGCGGGGACAGCAGGAAGTCGAAGTTCTTGACGGACCCCTCCCAAGGCCCGAGACGCCGATGCTCGTCGCTGCGGATGTACGGAATATGGTTGTCGATTAGCCAATTCTCGAACGCCCGCTCGTAATGATTGGGAGAAAGACTCCGCATCAGTCCGCACTCCCGAGAACCGGTTGTGTTTGTCGCAATCAGGACCGCAACTGGGACAAGAACTGGTCCACCGCCACGGTCTCCTGACCACCGCCGGCCATATCCTTAACAAGCAACTGGTGATTTTGCGCATACTCCTGGCCGAGAATCACGCACTTGCCCGCGTTCTGACCGGCCGCTTCCTTGAGTTGCTTGGACAGACCGCCCTGCTTGTAGCTGAAGTTCGCCGAGCGCCCTTTCGAACGAATCTGGGCCACGACCCAGTACATGGCCTCCGCGAACTGCGGGTCCGCGACGGCCACGAAGTACTCGATCGCCCTCTTCGGGACCTGGGCGTCGAGCAGACCTCGCTGCTCCAACAGGATTTCCAGGACACAGTCGCCCATTCCCATCCCGGTCGCGGCGATGGCCGGGCCTCCAAAATCACGCAGCAGGTTGTCGTAGCGTCCGCCGCCGCAGATGGCTCGCAGCTCACCCGCGATGTCATGCACCTCGAACACGACGCCCGTGTAGTAGGCCAGGCCGCGTACGATGCCGGGATCGAATCCGCAGTACTCGCTCACGCCCATCGCGTTCAGGACGCCGAGGACGCCGCGAAGCTCGTCCATTGCCTTGTTCAGGGTCTCATTGGGCTCGACGATCCGCGCAATCCCCTCCACAGAATCGAGAGCCATGAAATCGAGGATATTCCTGGCCTGGTCCTTGTCGGGGACCTGTTCGGCCAGCAGCGTTTCGAAGGTCTCCGCCGGCAGCTTGGGCTTCTTGTCCAGGACCGCATAGATCGATTCCAGCCGCTCCGCAGGGATTCCGATGCCCGCGAGAACCGCAGCCAGCAGCCGGCGGCTCGAAATCTTGGCCCGAACGTCTTTCGAGGTCAGACCAACCATGCGCAGATAATCCAGCGTCGTGAAAATGATCTCCGCATCCGCATCGGCCCGGTCCTCGCCGATGATATCGACATTCCATTGAAAGAACTCTCGCAGCCGGCCCTTCTGAGGCCGTTCCGCCCGGCACAGTCGCGGGACCGCGAACCACTTGATCGGGCGAGGCAACGCGTTGATCTGCTGGTTCACCATGCGGGCCAGCGTCGGCGTGATCTCCGGCCGGATCGCAAGGTCGCGCCCGCCGCGATCCTGGAGTGAGAAAAGCTGCTCGACGATCTCCTGGCCGCTCTTGACCTGGTACATCTGGAGGAGCTCGAAGATCGGGCCGTCATACTCATCGAAGCCGTTCCGCTGCGAAACCTTCTTCCAGCCGTCGATGATCCAATTGCGGCGAGCCATCAGCGGTGGGTAGAAGTCCCGCGTCCCTTTGACCGGAGGTATTTTCATGCCGTGCGACTCCTCGACTTCCTCAACATCCGTTTCTCGTTGACGTTGTTGTCGAACTTCACGCGGATGTACTCCTCCATCTGGCCGTCATTGGTGAAGTGCAGCTCGTAGTCGTACTCGCCCTGGGTGAAATCACAGTCCGCGTGCTTGTACTTGCGGCAGATCTTCGGCCGGTGATCGTAGACGAGGCACGTATGCCCCTTCTCAGAGAGGTGCCGGCACTTGTTCTTGACGTTGAGGTACCAGTCGCCCTTCTCGACGAAGACGGTAATGTCCTCATGGCAGAGGTACCAGCGGATGTCGTCATAGTCGGCTCTGGTTTCGGGCGTATCGATCGGCAGCGCGAAGTAGCGACAACACAACCCCGTGCACTTCTGACATTGACTCGTTTCGGCCATCTCCATATCCTTGCAAGGGCCCCAGCCGACGCTGATGCCGCAAAAGAGTAGACTATATGCCTCCCGGGGCGCCGAGTCAAGGCGGGCAGTCAACAGCAATCCTGTGCTGACGAGCGACATTTCGTGCTTCAGATCGCGTGTCACGGGCAGATGCCACGGCCCGCAGCGGTCCGCTGTGCCGAAGGAGAATGTATCATAAGGTGAGGCTGGATAGAGAGTAACGGGCTGCTCGGTCCCCACGGCATCGATGATTTGCACTTTTTTTCGGAAAATTCCAGAAAAGCTGTTGACTCGGAGTTCTGCAATGGATACCATACGATTAGATAACAAAATTGTCCACAGGCCCCCGCATAGTCTCGCTTCCTCTCCCTCATCAAAAAGCGGGGGCTTCTTTTTTACCTTCTGTGGGCCCATGTGAGATGAGAGTACGATTCGCCGGCAAGGCCATCTTCTTGAGCTTTCTCATCGTCTCGGGGTTGGGGACAGCCTCCTGCCGTCCCAAGACCATTGAACACTACAGCGAAGTCGCAGACGAACCCAACCTGAGCCCCGACTACGCAGGGACCGTCATACCCGCCAACATCGCGCCGCTGAATTTCCGGATACTCCAGGACGGACGGGCGTATTCTGTCACGATCCGTTCGGATAAGGGACAACCCATCGTGGTTTCCAGCAGGATGGGACAGATCCACATCCCCATCAGGCCATGGCGCGCCCTACTCGACGCCAACAGGGGTCGAGAGGTGTTCTTCGATGTCTATGTCCAGGATGCCGGTCGCCAATGGAGGCGGTTCCAGCCCATCGTCAATACCATCGCACAAGAGGATATCGACGGGACGCTGGTGTTCCGCTTCATGAAGCCTCTCTACAGTTGGTGGAGGGAAATCGGCATCTACCAGCGCAGACTCGCCGATTACGATACATCCGTTGTCCTGCACGGCCGGTCTTTCGCCGGCGGGTGCCTGAACTGCCACAGTTTCGTGGGCAACAAGCCCGACACCCTGTCGATCAGCCTGCGCAGCGCCACGTACGGCAGTGACACCCTCATAGCCCAGGACGGCGCCGTGGACAGGATCGGCGCCAAGTGGGGCTACACCGCCTGGCACCCCAGCGGCGCCGTGGCAATGTACTCAATCAACAAGGTGACGCAGTTCTTCCAGGCGGGCGGGCTGGAGGTCCGGGACGTCGTCGATCTGGACTCGGCGCTGGTCTGCTATCGGGTCGCGACCCACAAGGCAACGAGCCCGAAAGAGCTGGCGGAGAAGGACCGGCTTGAAACCTATCCGGCGTGGTCCCCGGACGGCAGGTATCTCTATTATTGCAGCGCGCCGATCCTGTGGAAGGACCGCAACACCGTACCGCCCGAGAACTACGACAAGGTCAAATACGACCTGCGGCGCATCTCGTACGATGTCGTAACGGACCAGTGGGGCCAGGCCGAAACGGTGCTCTCCGCCGAGCAGACGGGCCTGAGCATCCTGCTGCCAAGGATCTCGCCGGATGGACGCTTTCTCCTCTTCTGCATGTGCAAGTACGGCTGTTTCCCGGTCTACCAGCCCAGCAGCGATCTCTACCTCATGGACCTGGATACGAAGCAATATCACAAGTTGCCTGTTAACAGCGAGTCCTCGGAATCGTGGCATAGCTGGTCCAGCAACAGCCGGTGGATCGCGTTCAGCAGCAAGCGTCTGGGAGGCCTGTTCACGCGCACCTATCTGAGTTACGTGGACGGCGAGGGGACCGCCCACAAGCCTTTTGTCCTGCCGCAACGGGACCCGACGTACTATGATTCGCTGCTGGAGACGTACAGCGTTCCCGAACTGGTCCAGGGGCCCATCACCGTGAGCAAGTCCCTGCTCGCCCAGGCGGCCCGCGCCAAACCATCGGTCGCGCCTGTCATTCCGATCACAGGCGCCAGCCCGAAGGTCGTGCCCTCCGATCCATGGAAGGAACGCGAATGACTGCGAAGCAGGAAGGCGAAGACCGAGAGAAAGAGGCTGGAACCGGGGCAAGACCCTCCGCCCTCCCGGCCTTCTCACCTTCTTACCTTCTCCTCTTCCCGCTGTGCTTCGTCTACGTGTGGCTCGTGGTCGAGCCGGACCTGCTCTACTACTGCCTGGGCACAATCCTGCCCGATGTCCCTCAGTTTGTCACCGGATGGTCGTTTCTACGGGAGTCCCTCGTCCTGCCGGGCGGCCTGATCACGTATGGGTCGGGATTCCTCGCGCAGGGGTACTACCATGCCTGGCTCGGCGCTGCGATCATTGTCCTGATGGGATTCGGTCTTGCTGAGCTCACCCGACGGCATCTTGCGGCTGTCGGTTTTGCGCGCGCCTCCGTCGTGTCTACGCTCCCATCGATCGCGCTGTTGCTGGTCTATTGCCGGTACGAGGAACCCACGCCCGTCTGTCTGGCCGGGCTGACGGGACTGCTCTTGTCCTTTGCCTTCGAGAAGCTGCCCTTACGCCGGGATACGGTCCGCGTCGTGGCGGGCAGCGTGCTGGCAACAGTCGGCTTCTGTGCAGGCGGCGGAGCGACGTTCCTGGTCTTTGCAGCCATGACGGCAATCCACGCTATCGGCGGTCTGTTCCCCATGCGCGGGCAGCCGCCTGACCCGATGCGGAATCGCAGGCAACGCATGCTCTGGCAACTCCTCGTTCTGCCGGTTGCCGCCGGCATCGCGTGGGCTCTTGCGGAATATGTGTTCTTGATTCCCGCAAGCCAGGCATTCCTGATTCACACGCCCTTCTCCTCGCCCGTCACAATCGGCATGAAGAAGCTTCCGAAGATCCTGACCCTTCTCATGTACGGCCTGCCGCCGGGGATCGCGATGCTCGCGCTCGCCGGCAGAATCCTGTCCGGCGGACGAGAACGGAGACTGGCGGCTGTCCCCAGGAAGGCCAGGGGAAAGGATAAACACGCCCCCACGTCGCCGAGGAGACTGTCGCTGGCGATCTTGTGGAGGCTGGCCTTGGCCGTTCTTCCTGTTGTGCTGGCAGGCACAGGTCTGTATCTTGATCGCGACAGCCGCCGCAAGCCCTTTGTCCTGTCGAACTACTACTCCCGCCGGGGACAGTGGGACCAAATTCTCGAACTCAGCCGCCACCTGCCCAAAGGCGTGAACAACGTCTACGTCAACCACGATATCAACCGGGCCCTGTACCATACAGGCAGGCTGCCCTATGATATGTTCCGCTATCCCCAGGACCCCCAGGCGCTCCTGCTCACACACGAGCAAAGGGAATCCGATCTGACCCAACTGAAGTTGTGCGACATCTTCCTGGAGTTCGGGCATGTCAACATGGCCGAGAAGCTGGCGTCGGAGTTGCTGGCCATCAAAAGCCACTGCGGTCCCGCCCTCGAAAAGCTGGCCTGGATCAGCATCATCAAAGGACACCCCGACACCGCCCGGATCTACCTGAATGCGTTGAAGAAGGACCTGATCCTTGGCGGAACCGCCCGATCCATCCTTCGCGGCCTCGATGCCGGCTTCTCCAACGAGCAGGCGGCTTACATCGACCGAATCCGCTCGTCCATGCGAAACGAAGCGTCGGGCGTGACAGGCAGGGAACCGCTCGACGAGACGCTGACCGCATTGCTCGAGCGGAATCCCCGAAACAAGGCAGCATTCGAGTATTTCATGGCCGGCTGGCTGCTCACCGGGCAGGTGGAGAAGATCGCGGCCAACGCGTACCGGCTCAAGGATCTTGGCTATGAGAAGATCCCCACCCTCTATCAAGAGGCGTTGCTCATCTACTACGGGTCCAAGGAGATGAGGATCGACCTGGGCGCGTCCGGCATCAGCGCCGAGACGTTCCAGCGATATCAGACCTTCGTACAGATCCATAACGCCATGCAGCATCAGAACCAGCAGGATCAGCAGGTTCTGTTCGATCGTCTGATCCGCGAATTCGGCGCCACCTACTTCTTCTACCTCTCCTTCGGTCGCGTCGGAGTCTCGTGAGACACCGCTGCGGTCGTCACGCGACATTGTGCCACGGCGCCCCATGACATGCGGTTTTGCAGCTTGGCAGGCAATTCGTATACTTTTCCTGGACGGCAGCGGTGGTCTGCGGTGTCTGTCCATCTTACTGGCACATGGCTCGGGGGAAACGATGAAAGCACGAGGCGGGTTCTCGTTGGTGCAAATCGTCCTTGTGATGGTGATTCTGGCAGTCATTGGCACGTCGATGGCCCCGCGGTTCACGTCCGCCGCATCCGACGCGCGGACCGCAAGTCTGTGCGAGAGACTGCAACTGGTCCGGCGGCATATCGAGGTCTACCGCCGGCAACACGCGGACTCGTTGCCCATCTCGGCAGGTGAAACCGCCGAGGACTTCGTGCGTCGGATAACCAACGTCGGAGAGGCCCTCTCCGGCGAAGACTCCGACCTGGACCTGGATCGCATCCCCGTCAATCCCTACAATCGGCTCGACACCGTGCGGGTGGGCGGGCCCGAAGCCGGAGCCGGCACCCATGGCTGGCGATTCGATCCTGTAACCGGAGATTTCAGGGCCGACGATCGATGCGACACCGACGACCTGCCCAACCACGCCAACCTGTAGTCCTCACACAGATCTTTCACGCCTCATCTTCCACGATCTCTGCCGATCGGGAGATCTGCAAGGCCGGTTCGCCCGGATGCGCGCCCCAGGAATTCCCTTGCATAGCATACGCCAACGCAGTAGGATAATGACGCTGGGGGCGATTGCCAGCGATCTTGCATCTTGATCTACAGCGGTCTCTCGCCCGAGTGCCTACTCGTGGGAAGTGCGCCAAGATCTCTCAAGACCTGACGTGCCGTCGATAGCGGAGCCCGGAAGGCGGTCCGCGCATCCGGCATGTGGAGGATGTGAGCCATGGCAGAGAAGGAACCGGTCAAGTTGCCCTCGTCGCTGCCTTTGATCGTCGCCGCGGCAACCATCTCGGCAGCCATTCTGATCTCGTATCGGCCGCTGGCGAGTTCGCGCCCGAGCCCTCCGTCGAGACTGGAGCCCGGGGTGCAGGACGTGAACGTGGTCGATGCCATGTTGTGGCAGGATCCATTTGAAGTGGCCCTCGATCACGAGCGGGATCTTCACTGCGGTACGGCGGGTGACGCACGGTCGATCTTGAGGCCCTGTTCATCCACTCATTCCATCAGTCGGGTGGGATACGACATCGACGAGGCGGTTTCCGGCTGGCGCCGCGCGACGACGGATCAGACCGTCTTGCCCAGGCGCGCCAAGAATTCGGAGTCGCAGTCGCCGGTCGTCCATATTCTGATGGTGATGGTGCCGGACGAAGGGCTTGCCGAGGATTACGAGGTCCGGCTGCGGAACCGTTACGCCCTGTTGACCGCCCTGAGGGTTTCAGGAATGGCGCCCGTGGACACAAGGCATATCGACTATTTCAGAGCGCCCCAGGAATGGGAGTGGACGCCGAAGCCAGTCGCCTTTCCCTATGAATGGTTCGAGCCGGACAGGCTCCACGTCTGCGGCCCCGATACGGATGCTCGCCCGGGACGCGTGCTCGTCCTCTGGCTACCTCATAGCGCCTTTGAAAAGCAACCGCTCGGTCGCATCGTGCGGTTGCTCGAGGCACTGAATCAGCGCATGCCGATCCATGATCTGCCCCAGGATCTGTTCCATGAGATGTGGCAAGAAGACGGGCTGGTGCAAGTCGATCTGATCGGACCGTCGCAATCGACCGTGCTCCGCGCCATGCTCGATGAGATCGATGCCGACGAGGGGCGAGACAATCTGCTCTCGAGACTTCAAGAACCGAAAGACCACGACGACAAACCATGGCTGCGGATCTACTCGCCCTGGTCAACAGCATCTCCTGCCTTGTTGGTGAAAGACTGGGATTCACACAAGGTCCAGGACGCGACCGGTATAGAGCCCATGTTCGGGGTCATTCCCACGCTGTTCGAGACGGCCCACATCAAGTTCGTCCGAATGATCGGGACGGACGATCTACTGGCCATGGAAATCATCAACGAACTGGAGCGACGCGGCGTCCGTGCCGTCTCCGGACGTGACGACAGCCGGGCCGATCAGATCGTTCTGATCTCCGAGTGGGATACATTCTACGGAAAGGCTTTTCCGCTGACGTTTGAATCGATGATGAGGTCGCTGAGAGATGGGAAGGCCGTGGTGGACCATCGCCTCCGCGGCGGGCAGAGCTGGTTCACCCAACTGTGCCAGAGCCGGCAGGTGGAGCCGAACTGGACCGACTACGCCGACGATCTGGCTGCGAGCGTTCAGACCCCCATTGAGCCACCCGGGAATCTGCACGTGTACAGCTATCTCATCGGGATCGACGGCCGGCTGCCGGAAGCCCAGGGGCAGGACTCCGAGACGCCTCATAGCGAGACCGAGACAGCCTCGAAATGGGCTTATGCGGAGAACCTTGAACTGCCGATCGGGCAGGGGCAATTGGACTACGCCCGCCGGCTGGCCCAGAGACTGCATGACGAGTTCGGAGGCGTGCGGCGAGGCCGACTCAAAGCCATCGGAGTCGTGGGCAGCGACGTGTACGACAAGCTGATTCTGCTGCACGCGATGCGCGAGCGATTCGACAGCGTCATCCTGTTCACCACGGACCTCGATGCCCGATTCCTGCATCACGAACAGTTCCGGTGGACACGGAATGTCGTCGTGGCGTCCAACTACGGTCTGGAACTCCATCCAGCGTACCACGGCAGCGCAGAGAGATGGCGGCAGAAACCGGTAAAAAACCTGTACACACCTTCTCCTCCGTTCCGTGACAATTATCAGACCGCCCTGTTCCTGGCTTGTCGGACAGCCCTGGGAGTGCGCAGAGACAATGTGGACTGCGCACGGGCGATTCGCGATATGGAGCCCAACGAGCTTGCGAGCCTGTTGGTCTATCCCCGCATCTTTGAGGTAGGCCGGGGAAAGGCCGTGGATCTGAGCCTGCCCGGGGAGAACGATGGTCTTCATCCGCCGCGACACACCCAGGAAACCAGGGCGAAAATAGTTGCGTCCCTGACATCGCTGTTCATCGCGTTCGGCATCACCGTGCTGTTGTGCATTCCTCTGGCTCGCGGGCTGACCGCAATCGCCTATTGGGGATGCAGGCCTGCCGGCAGTAACGACAAATCCAATCCCCGGCGCCGGACCGGCCGTGTCATCATATTCGGTCTCCTCGGGGGCATCCTGTTGTTGTTCACCACGATGGTTGTCCACGACCATTTCGCGCACCCCGACGGTGAGCCGTTTTCTCTGGCAATCGGCGTCAGTGGCTGGCCCGGTTTGGCGTTGTGGCTGATCGGAATCATTCTCGGCGTCAGTTTCATCATCAGTTCAGTCCGAATCCTCAGGGAAAGCTGCATCGAACTGGCGGCTGATTTCGGGCTGCGCACACCCAAGGACATCCCCTCGCCGGCGTCCGATGTTCTGCGATGCTGCACCCGTGTACGGTCTCTCGCCACAGACATCCGGAGAATGTGCCACAGACATGCGAGGAAACAAACGGATTCCAACCCGGCGAAACCCGGGAGATCGCTGTGGCGCCGCGTGATCTATGGCGGATCCGACGACGTCCCCGCTGCCCATGGCACGACCCAGGTGGATGCCCAGGAGCTCTGGAATCAGTACGTGAAGAATGGCTGTCCCTACCGGCGGATCGTCAAGGCAATCGGTTCATCCATTGTATTCTTGGCCCTGACGGTTGGCTTGACGCCGATCTTCGGCCGGCCGTTCGTACCCTGTCGTGGCGTCGCGAGTCGTGCCACCTATTGCTTTCTTGTCATCCTGTTGTTGCCGGTGCTGCTGTTCCTGCTGTTCCTTGTCATCGACGCGATAGGCCTGTGCCTGCGACTGATCGGTCCGCTCATCGCCAATGAGACGATCTGGCCGCGGGACACGACGCACAGTTCATCCACCGACAGGACGACCCCCTGGCTGGATCGGGAGGGCTGGATGGACGTGCGTTTCATCGCCCGGATGACAGAGGCAACCGGCAAGCTGATCTACATGCCCGCGATTGTCTTGATGTTCATGATCGCCGGCAGATTCTGGTACTTTGACCACTGGGGCTTTCCTCCCCAGGGCGTGTTCGTCTACGGCGCGATCACCCTGTGGCTGGGCATCTGCGCAGTGGAACTGCTGTGGGCCGCCAAGCGGGCAAGAGCCGCGGCCTTGGACGGTCTAGATGAAAAGCTCCGATCCATCGACTTCGGCGTAAACGCAGACAAGGAGCGTGCCGGCTTCATCAAAGCCATGATCGATGACATTCGATCGATCCGACAGGGCGCTTTCCGGCCGCTGGCTGAGAACCCGGTCCTGCACTTCATGCTGATCCCATCGGGAGGGCTCGGCCTGCTGACCCTCCTGAGCCATGCGCTGTCGGCGTAACTCGTTCACAGCTTCCATGGGCTTCGCATCGCCCGGGCGAGCATCCGGTTCGCCTCGGGGTCGCCGACAAACCGCTCCGTCACAGGGTCCCAGTGGAGCTTGCGGCCCAGACGCAGGCAGATGTTGGCGATGTGACACGTCGTCGTCGAACGATGGGCCACCTCCGGGGACGCGATCGTCCGGGCCCGCGTCCTCACACAGTCCAGGAAATCGCGATGATGGCCCTCCATGAACTCGTACCCCCGCTGGGCGGCGTTGAGCTTTCGCAGGATGGCGTCGCTGGAGGCGGTGACCTTGCCCGTGTCATCGACGCTCACCCAGCCCGCCGTGCCGACGAATTTGTTGCCTCGCGGCCCCCTGCCCGGCTCGGTCTCGTCATGCATGACGAGCTTCACGCCGTCGGGATAGGTCGCAGTGATCTCGAATCGGACGGGCGTATTCCACAGACCGTCCTTCGGGAACTCGGCCCAGCCCTCGTACTCGGTCGGACTTGTGGGCTCGTCGCCATATGCCCACTGCGCCAAGTCCACGAAGTGCGCCCCGAGATCGGTGAGCTGGCCGCCGGAGTAGTCGTAGATCCAGCGGAATGTGCTGTGACATCGCCGAGGGGTGTAGGGCGCCCATGGCGCGGGGCCCAGCCACATCTCGTAATCAAACCCCGGTGGGATCGCTTCAACCGCCTGCGGCGGGATCGTCGGACCATTGTGATAATAGCAGTGCAGGGTCTGGAGTTCGCCGAGCAGGCCGCTGCGAGCGATGTCCACACCGAACCGAAAGCACCCGATGCTCCGCCGTTGCGTGCCGCTCTGATAGACTCTGTTGTACCGGCTCATCGCCTCGACGACGGCCCGGCCCTCCGCGACCGTCAACGAGATCGGCTTTTCGCAGTAGATGTCCTTGCCCGCCTTGGCCGCTTCGATGGCCAGGATCGCATGCCAATGATCCGGGGTCGCAATGAGCACGGTGTCGAGGTCCGCACGCGCAAGGACGTCGCGGAAGTCCTTGTACGTCGCGCAGTCCTTGTTGCCGTAGGCGGCGTCCACCGTGTCCTTCGCGCGCTGGAGGTGCCCCGCATCGACGTCGCACACAGCCAGCACCCGCACGTCGTCGAAGGTCAGGAAACTCTTGAGATTGTGCAATCCCTGGTTGCCCAGGCCGATGGCCCCCATCGTGATCCGCCGGCTCGGTGCATCGGCGCCCCAGGCCCGTGAGGAAACCACATAAGGCACGGCCAGCGCCGCCGCGGCGCCGAGCAATTGGCGTCTTGATACCCGTCGATCCATGATGCATCTCCAAAATACCGCCCGCCCGGCACGGCACGTGACCGGGCACCTCGACCTATTGTACGGCTCCGATGGCCAGCCGCAAGCATCCATGGCATGGCGAAGACGTTACCTGTCGTCGGCGGGCAGCTTGAGCAGCCGGATCTTGCCGTTCTCGATGCGCCAGAAGCGGCGGTCCGCCGTCACGACATACAAGGGCTTGCCACAAAGCAGATTCAGAAACACGTGAATCTCGGTCGGCCGGGCATCGAGGATATGCCCCACCGTGAACGCGGCCACATCGACGTCCGGCAGTACAGCCTCGGAGCTCTTCAGGACCAGGCACTCCCTTGTGAAGCTCCGTTGCTCCAGGACGGTTTGTCCATCGGCCGACACCGTGGCCCGATAGTGCCCGCCGACGAGCAGGAGATTCGGATCGCTCGTCGCAGCCAAGGCGTACGCCAGCCAGCCCGGCCGGCCCTCTTGCGGAATCACGACCGTGTTGTACGCCTCCGAGCACGGGTTCTTCACGATACCCAGGACGATCTGCCTGGCGCCGAACATGGCGGACTGCGTCTCGGTGAGATCCTTGTCCACCAGGATGATGTTCGGTTCCGCCCCGCCGGCGAATGTAACGACGCAGACAGACCGCCATGATTCCGGATCGCCGGCCACGAACGTCACGGCACAGCCATCGGGCCGGCCCTCGGTGATCCAACCCTGGGTGCCCCTTTCGGCCAGGTCCACGCCATGGGCGTACAGGAGACTCGTCGCCCTGGCTGCATACTGGTCGTGCAGAAAGACCTGCGCGCCCAGTTCTTCGGTCCTCGCGATGAACTGGGTCTCCTCCTCAGTCGGAGAGACATACGCTTCCTGGCTCGTTTTGACCTGCTCATGGCATCCTATACCCAGGAAGCACACGAACACTCCCGCAAACACGGCTGTTCTCTTCATCGTCGCTCACAATCTCTTTCGCATGCATTCGCCGACATTCCGGCCAGTGTACCCTGTCGATACCCAATAGGGAAGCTTCGTGATCCATACGATGGCCGGCGCCTCCCAGGTTCTCATTGATGGATGCCTCATCCGACAATAGAATGCTGGGGTCAAGGGCAGCCGCGAGGCCGTGCGGCTGCCAAACGGACCAATGCAGGACTGCTTAGGAGGTCGGACAATGAAGATTCGAAATGCTCGCCTGGGTTTGGTTGTCGCAGTGGCATTGCTGACCCTGAGTACGGCGCTATCGGCCGCGGAGCAGCCGGAGAAAGAGGAAGGGTTCATGCCGCTGTTTCCGAAGGACGGCACATTGGAGGACTGGTTGGTGCGGAGCTGGAGCGACGTGAACCAACCACCCGCCAATCCAAATACGAAATGGGTCATCCAGGAGGGAATCCTTCACGGCGGCGAACCGCGAGGGAGCTGGCTGCTCAGCAAGAAACAATATGGCGATTTCATCCTGAAGTACGAGTTCAAGCTGGGCCCGACCGGCAACAGCGGCTGTGCCCTTCGGGTCCCCCTGTTCGGCGATCCCGCCTTCGACGGCATGGAGCTGCAAATGGCTGACTACCGCTACAACCCGCAGGCCAAGGACTCCGAGCTCACGGGGGGCATCTATCGCGCCATCGCTCCACGCAAGCAGGTCTACAAACCCACCGAGTGGAACTCCTACGTGGTGACGCTCAAAGGCTCGCGTCTGCACGTCGTGCTCAACGGCGAAGTAATCCACGACCTGAACTTGGACGAGCAAACCCAGGTCGTCCTGAGGCATAACGGCCAGCAATGCCCGCTCGTGAAGGACCGCCCACGAAAGGGCCACATCGGCTTCCAGGAACTCAGCCGGGGCGCCGAGCACGTCTTGATCCGCAACGCTCGCATCAAGGTCCTCGATGAACCACAGGCCTCAGCCCCAGAACAGAACAAAGCCAAGGAGAAATGAGGAGTCGGCCGCTCAATCGGCAGACGGCAGAAGAAGACCCCGGGCTCTGGGTAATAGCGCCGGGGTTTAGAAAGAAAGCAAAGTTTGCGGGCGTCTCCCCAAAGGACGCCTGTGGTCATCCATGACATCGTGTGGCATCATGCCCTTCAATAGATAATACGCAGAGTCTGATAATAAGTTCATTCTACCCCTCGAACAGGCACAGCAACGTCGCAGGAAGCTCGGGCGGCCTGAAAGGAGCGAACATGTTTCGATGGCATATAAAGAGACCGTCAGCCTCTCACGCCGTTGCCTCCGGCGCAGTTTGCGTCCAATCGCATTGGTTGTTTGCGGGCATGGCGGCCGCAGTGTTCCTGAGCACATGGGCCGAAGCGGCCCCGATCTCGCTGCACCCGGAGAATCCGCACTACTTTCTCTGGCAAGGCAAGCCCACGATCCTGATTACGTCGGGCGAGCACTACGGCGCCGTGCTGAATCGTGCGTTCGACTACAGACGGTATCTGGACACGCTTCAATCCTACGGCCTCAATCTTACGCGGACCTTCAGCGGCGCCTATTGCGAGCCGGTGGGCGCATTCAATATCGAGAAAAACACCCTCGCGCCGGCCTCGGGCGATCTGCTCTGCCCCTGGGCGCGAAGCGGCGATGGTGGCTATGCCGGAGGCGGCAACAAGTTCGACCTGACCCAGTGGGACCCGGCGTACTTCAACCGGCTGACGGACTTCATCACCGAGGCAGGCAAGCGAGGCATCCTCGTCGAGCTGGTCCTGTTCTGCCCCTTCTATGAGGACTCGATGTGGAACCTGTGCCCGATGAACGCCCAGAACAACGTCAACAGGATCGGCGACATGCCTCGAACAGAGGTCTACACCCTCAACCACAAAGACCTGCTGGCCGTGCAGGATGCGATGGTCCGACGTATCGTCGAGGCCCTCAAGGACTTCGACAATCTCTACTATGAGATCTGCAATGAACCCTATTTCGGCGGCGTCACCGAGGACTGGCAGGCCCATATCGCCGAGACGATCACCGCCGCAGAGGCGGGATTCGAGCACAAGCACCTCATCGCCCAGAACATCGCCAACAACTCCAAGAAGATCGAGAACCCGAACCCTCGCGTCTCGATTTTCAACTTTCATTACGCCAAGCCGCCTGTCACGGTGGCGGAGAACTACCGCCTCAACCGGGTGATCGGCGACGACGAAACAGGGTTTGCGGGCGACGAGCGAGTCAGACCCTATCGACTGGAGGGCTGGGATTTCATCATCGCCGGAGGCGCGGTCTACAGCAATCTGGACTATTCGTTCGCCGTCGAGCACGAGGACGGCAGCAACAAGATCAACGCCCCCGGCGGAGGCGGACCCGAGCTGCAAAGGCAACTGCAAATCCTCAAGGAGTTCATCCACCGGTTCGACTTCGTCCAAATGAAACCCGATGATTCGGTGGTTAAGAGCGTCTTGCCCAAGGACGTGACGGTTCGTGTGCTGGCCGAGCCCGGCCAGGCTTATGCTGTCTACGTGAACGGGAACGGCCTGGCGGATCTTGCCCTTGAACTGCCGACGGGCCAGTACGGCACGGAATGGCTGAACACAAAAACCGGCCAAACAGAAGAAGCCGAGCCCTTCAAGCACGACGGCGGCGTCCGGACGCTGCACGTGCCGGCGTACACAGACGATATCGCGCTGCGAGTCGTCCGGCTCACGCCCGGACGGAACGAGCGGGTGCTGCTGTTCATCGGCGATTTCGAGAGTCAGCAACTCACCGGCTGGCGGGGTTCGGGCAATTTGCCTGTCGTCGCCCAAGGCGGGACGCGAGCGGGCAACGGCGCGATGCGGACCTCGCTCGACAGGGCCAAAGACCGATACCCCGATCGAACGGAGGTGATGGGACCACGGGCCGAGATCGGCAAAGAGTACTGGTACGGATTCAGCATTCTGCTGCCGGACGAGTACATCCCCGACCGGGTGTGGGAGATCGTCGCACAGTGGCAAGGCACGCCGGATTCAGAGCTTGGCGAGAAGTGGCGCAACCCCCTGCTGGCCTTGTCCACAACGAACGGGCGTTGGGGCTGGGTGAGCCGCTGGGACGCCAAGAGAAACACCTTCGAGACCGGCCGACGGGAATACGGCGGCATCCGCGAATACGACCTGGGTCCCTATGAAACAGGCGTATGGACGGACTGGGTCGTGCACGTCAAATGGTCGTATGGCAGCGACGGCTTCCTGGAGGTATGGAAGGATGGCAAGACCGTGATCGATCAGGATGGCCCGAACGCGTTCAATGACGTCAAAGGCCCGTTCTTCAAGATGGGTCTGTACAAGGGCTGGGGCGATCCCAACAAGGGAAGCGACGCCGTGAGCGCACGGGTACTCTACCACGACGAGTTTCGCATGGGGGGCGCCGAGGCGACGTTCGACGACGTAGCCCCCAAACCGCATGGACCCTGACCGTCTGCGAATTCGCTATTGAGCCTGCGGCAATCTCAGGGTATAATTCGGAGGATGCAGGCTGAGAACGATATTCTGAGTTTGCTGGAAGCACAGAGTGCCCAACTGGCCAAAGAGATGAAGCGCGCGGTGATCTTGCAGCCCGGCGCCTTGGGCGATTGCATTCTGACACTGCCTTTGGTGAGACTGGTCAAAGAAGCGTTGGATCTGGGCGGCGTCGATGTGGTCGGCCACGCCGACTACGTCGGAATCCTGCCGGAGCGGAGTTGCGTGGATGGAATCCGTTCCATGGACTCGGCGGACCTGCATAGGTTGTTCGTCGAACCGACGCGATTCGACCTGGCCGACCGGGATCCGCTCATCCACCTGTTCGCGGACTACTCGTGGATCATCACGTTCCTCGGCGAACCGGGAAGCGACTTCGAGCAGAACCTGATCTATACCGCCAATTGCAGCCACAGCGCGGAGGTGGTCACGCTGCCGCTCAAGCCGGTGGAGGGCCAACGCCAACACGTCACCGAGTACCACACCGAGCAATTCGCGAAGCAGAGCGGCTTGCCTATGGAAAGAGCCCTGGTGGACAAGAAGAGCATCCGCATCCGCGTCGCGGAGGCCGACCGGGACCGTGGCGTCGAACTGCTCGAACAGGCGGGCGTCGATCTGTCCAAGAGGCTCGTCGTGATCCAGCCGGGAAGCGGAGGACAGAAGAAGTGCTGGCACCTGGAGAACTTCTTGAACGTCGCGAGGACCCTGCGTGGTCCCGACGTCGAGGCGCTCTTCCTGCTGGGCCCGGCCGAGGTGGAAAGACTGCGTCCGTCGGAGAAAGTCCATATTCACGGCGTGACCCGGTGCGTTGCGCATCTGTCCCTGCCGGAGGTGATCGGACTTCTGAGCTGTGCGGACGCCTTCGTCGGAAACGACAGCGGTGTGACGCACCTTGCCGCCGGCATGGGATTGCGGACGGTCGCCCTGTTCGGGCCCACCGACCCGGCCGTCTATCAGCCACTCGGGCCGCGAGTCGTCATCCTTCAGGGCGAGCGGGACGGCTTCGCCGAAAAGACGTCCCCCACACTCCAACAGGCTGTGCTGGACAACCTGGCCTTCTGACGAGGACCGCGCTATCCCCCCTCGCCCAGCGAAAGCACATCCGAGTCCGGTTTTATGATGCCGATTGACTGTCGGCCAATCGGGGGTATCATGTGCGCTTTGGCACCTGCCGACTGTGTGGCGGATAGACGCTTGTGATAGATGGATTCAATGGACAATTCCACCCAAAGACGAACGTTGCGTGAGATCGCCGAGCACGTAAACGGGCGAGTTCTCGGCAACCCGGATACCGTCATCAGCGGGGCCGCGACCCTGAGCGAGGCCCGCGAGGGCGACATCAGTTTCCTGGTCAACCGCAAGTACGAGAAGCATTTGGAAACCACAAAGGCAGGCGCGGTCATCGCCGGGCGGGAGATTCCGGGGGTCCGCGTGCCCCTGATCCTGGCCAAAGACCCGTACTTTGCATTCACGCAGGTTCTCATGCTCCTCTATGGACAGCGCAAACACGAGGCGGTAGGCATCAGCCCTCGCGCCGCCATCTCCCCGGACGCGAAGATCGGCGAGGATTGCCACATCCACGATTTCGCGACCGTCGCGTCCAACGCCCGAATCGGTCGCGGATGTGTCATCTACCCCTGCGTCTACATCGGCGAGGGCTCCGAAATCGGTGAGAACACGGTCATTCACGCAAACGTCGTCGTCTACGAGAAGTGCCGAATCGGCGAGCGCGTCATCATCCACTCGAATTCGACGGTCGGAACCGATGGGTTCGGCTTCGCCACGCACGACGGTGTACACCACAAGATCCCGCAGGTCGCCGGCGTAGTCATCGAGGACGACGTGGAGATCGGGGCTTCGTGCAGCATCGAACGCGGGACGCTCTCCGATACGGTCGTCGGCCGGGGCAGCAAACTGGGCGATCTCGTGACCATCGGACACGGCACCCGCCTCGGTCCCCACTGCCTCATCGTGCCGCAGGTGGGCATCGCCGGGTCGGCCACTCTCGGACACCACTGCACCCTGGGCGGCCAGGTCGGCGTCGTCGGGCACATCACCATCGGCAACAATGTCACCGTCGCGGCGCAGGCGGGCGTCATCAACAGCAT
>JBDKRX010000071.1:0-18832 GCA_039683175.1 Phycisphaerales bacterium | reverse complement strand
ACTGGAGGCCCGCGGCGATCTTGAGGTTCTTCTTCTCGGCGGCCTCGCCCGCCGCGATGACCCGCCGGACCGCAGGCGGATCGGTCGCGAAGGATTTCTCCATGAAGACGTTGACGCCCTTCTCGACTGCGTATTCCAACTGTCTCGGCCGGAAGCCCGCGTAGCCGGTCAGCATCGCGACGTCGCCCGGGCGGAGACAGTCAATTGCCTTCTTCCAGGCGTCAAAGCCCACGAACCTTCGTTCCGGCGGCACGTCCATCTTCGCGGCGTACTGCCCGCTCAGGGCCTTGTGGGCATTGGCGAGCCGGCTCTCGAAGATGTCCGCCATGGCGACGAGCCGGACCGGGCCATTGGGCGAATCGAAGGCGTTCGCCGCGGCCCCGCTGCCTCGCCCGCCGCAACCGATCAGGGCCAGACGGATGGTGTTGTCCTCTCCTGCGTATGCCCTCGCAGAGAGGTCGAGCCCTGCGACCGTGGCCGCGGCCACGGTCTTGCCGCTCCATTTCAGGACGTCCCGGCGCGAGGGGCTCTGTGGCATGGAATTGGATGCGTCGTTGTGTCTCATGGCAAATTCTCCGCAGTGCACGGCATTACGGCTCCCGGGCCCTCACTGGGACGTTGGCAACCGCACGAGAACAGGGTGACGGAGGCCGGTGCGATTGTCAAGGGCAAATCCCCGGCCTGTCTTGGTCGCGCGTGTGCGGCAAAGAAGCGAGGCGTCCTGTGGACAACGGTCGGTCAGCCGGATACAGTGGAAGTCGGCAGTCTGCTCAGGGTCACAAGAATCAACCATAAGTAGGAGACCTGACCGATGATGAAAGACCACAGCATGAGCCGTCGCGATTTCTTGTTCGCGTCCGCGGCGGCCGTCGGCGCCGCCGTGGCGGGACCGGCCATCGTGCCCTCGACCGTCTTGGGGGCCGCAGCGCCCAGCAACCGCATCACGATGGGCATGATCGGCATGGGCCTGCAGATGGGCGGGCACTTCAGCGGAATGCTCAATCGGCGAGGCGTACAGGTCCTGGCCGTCTGCGACGTGGACCGAACGAAGCGCGAGAACGCCAAGGTCCGAACCGAGAAGACGTACGCCGAACGGACCGCCGACGGGACGTACAAGGGCTGCACCGCGTACCTGGAGTACGAGGAACTCTGCGCCCGGCCCGACATCGACGCGGTCATGATCGTGACACCCGACCACTGGCACGCCCTGTGCTCGCTGGCGGCCATCAAGTCAGGCAAGGATGTCTTCTGCCAGAAGCCCATGACACTGACCATCCGCGAAGGCCGGCAGATGAGCGACGCCTGCAAGCAGTACGGCACGATCTTCCAGGTGGGCTCGCAGCAGCGTTCGGAGTGGGCCTTCCGCAAGGCCTGCGAGATCGTCCGCAACGGCTGGATCGGCAAGGTCCACACGATCTACACGCAGTTGGGCCAGTTCGCCCCGCCGATGACGTTGCCCGAGCAGCCGATCCCCGAGGGGTTTGACTACGACCGCTGGCTGGGCCCCACGCCGTGGTATCCCTATAATGCGGAGCGCGTCAAAGGCGACTACGGCGGCGGCTGGCGGCGATTCTGGGAGTACGGCTCCCGCAAGAACGGCGATTGGGGCGCCCACCACTTCGACATCATCCAGTGGGCCCTCGGCATGGACGATTCGGGTCCCGTGAAGTTCGTCCCCAAGGGCTGGGGCGGCTACCAGTGGCAGACGCACTACTACGCCGACGGCACGAAAGTCCTCCGCGACCACCCCACCACCGGCGGCCACATGATCCAATTCATCGGCACCGAGGGCGAGGTCATGGTCAGCCGCGGCGAGCGGCTCGACACAAAGCCCGTGGAGCTGGCGCACGCTTCGCTGCTGCCGAGCGAGGTCCATCTCTATGATTCGAGGGACCACGACGGCAACTGGCTCGAAGGCATCCGGACGCGAAAGCCGACGATCTGCCCGGTGGAGATCGGCCATCGGACCGCGACGATCTGCCACCTCAGCGGGATCGCCCAGCGGCTGGGACGGCCGATCAAGTGGGATCCGATCGAGGAGAAGATCCTTGATGACCCGGCGGCCGAACGCTGGTACGACCGCCCACGACGGGCGCCGTACGTGCTGTGAGACGTATCCAAGTGGAAACACGCATTGAAGAGGAAAGAACATGACACGCAACCTCTTGAACATATCGGTTGTCGCAATGGCGACGCTCACCCTGTCGGGGATGACGGCGCCCGCCCTCGCCCAAAGCGGAGAGGACCTCGTCCGACAACTATCCGGCAAGGCCGAGGCCCCCGCGCGGGACGCGACGCAGTTGGCCGAAGCCTATCAGAAAGCTCTCGATTCCCTGCTTCCGCTGATGTCCGCTCAGGAGGTCGGCTCCCGCTACGCGTATCAGATCCTGCTCCAGGACATGGGCTCGTACGCGGCCCGTCCCGGCGCGGAAGTCGAGCGAGAGACTCTGGCCAAGATTCTCGTCAAAGCCGCTGAACAGACGAACATCGACAGCACGGTCCGACAGTGGATCGTCTTGCAGCTTGAGCGGATCGGCAAAGGGGAATCCATCCCCTGCCTGGCGAAACTGATGATGGACCAGGACGAGCACCTGCGGGACTACGCCCGCCGGGCTTTGGAGAAGAACCCGGACACGAGCGCAACGGGCGCTCTGCTGAAAGCCCTAGCGGAAGCCAAGGACTCGAAATGGAAGATCGGCCTGCTCAATGCCCTCGGATCGCGCGAGGCCGAGAGCGCCATCGGGCCGTGCTCCGAGGCCCTCAGCGACTCCGATCCGAAAGTCGCGGCGGCGGCAGTGACCGCCTTGGCGAGCATCGGAGGCCGGCAAAGTGCGACCGCCTTGTTCGGCGTCTTCGACATGCCCGTCAGCCCTCTGCACATGAAGGCGGCCCAGGGACTGATCGACATCGCCCGGGAGATGTTTCGACACAATGAGATCGCGGCCGCCGCGGAGATCTACAGCGCCCTGTACCAGGGCGCGACGGACTTCGCACGAGAACACGAAGACATGAACCCGTTCAACATCCGCGCCGCCGCAATCGCAGGCATGATGACCTGCAACCCGCAGGGATGTACGAGCGAGATCACGGAGTTGATGCACGACGACGACCCGAAGGTTCGTGCTGCGGTCGTCCAAGCCGCTCGCCACGTCGAGAGCAAGGCGCCGTTGTACACGTTGGCCGCTCTGCTTCCCAACCTGGACCCGCAGTCGCAGGTGCAGGTCCTGGGCCTGATCGCCGACCGGGGCGACCTGTCCACCATCGCGCCGGTGGCGAAGGCTCTCAACAGCAGCGATGAATCCGTGCGTCTGGCCGCCGTCGAAGCCCTGACAAGAGTCGGGACTGACGAGGGAGCCGAGGCGCTGCTTGAAGTTGCTGTCTCCGGCTCCGGCACTTCGCAGAAAGCCGCCCGCGAGGGACTGGCCGTCATGGCGGGTCCTCGCGTCGATGAGATCGTCGCGGCGCGCGCCGCATCGGGTGATATGAGCAGTCGCGTGGCAGCGATCAGCGTACTGGGCAAACGACGTGCAACGGGAGCGGCCCAGACCCTGCTGGGCTACGCCGCCAGCGACAACGACGAAATCAGCCGAGCGACTTTTGGCGCCTTGGTGGATGTCGCCGACGCGGTCGATGTCACCACGCTGGTCGATCTGATCGCCAAGACAAAGAGTTCCACCGCCCGCGACAGCGGCGTGGCCGCCCTGCGGGCCGCTCTGGCTGTCGCCAAGGACAAGGATGCGACAGGCGCGATGGTAGTCGGCAAAATGAAGTCGGCTGATGCAGAAACCCGTATCGCTCTGCTGAGCAGCCTCGATGCACTGGGCGGGACTGCGGCCCTGGCCGCCGTGTGCGACGCGGCACAAGCAACGGACGAGGCACTCAGCAGCACCGGGATACGGACCCTGGGCAACTGGCCCGATTTCGAGGCCGCCGAGACGCTGGTCGCCATCGCCTGCAAGCCCGAGACCTCGTTGACCCAGTACGTCCTGGCCGTCCGGGGCGCGCTGCGACTGATCGGCGTTGCCCAGTCGGCCCCGCTGGACGATCGAATCACGCTGTGTCTGGCCGTCTTGGACAAGGCCCGGCGTGACGACGAGCGGAGACAGGCCATCGCGGTCCTGGGCATGCTGCCCGGCGCGAAGGCCATCGACCGGCTCGCCGAGCTGCTCAAGAACGACGCGTTGAAGACTGAGGCTGCCATGGCAACGGTCGATCTGGCGAGCCGCCTGGCCATGACCGACCGGGAGGCCGCCAAGGCCCTCGCCCAGAAAATTCGCGATATGAACGTCTCCGACGAGATCAATCGTCGAGCCGACGCCGTGATCAGCGGACGGGGATGGCGTCGAAGATAGACGGTGAGAGGCTCACCCCGTGACTCGTGACCTGTGCCCCAGGTCACGGGTCACGGGCCACGGCCTGGATCGGACGGATCTTGATGTTGCGGAACGAGACCTGCCCGTGATCGCCCTGGAGGGCGATGTAACCCCTGTCCGACTTGGCGAACAGCGGCATCCGCGAGAACTTGCTCGCGGCCACACGCTGCTGGAAATCCTCGCTGCCCAGGACATATTCGAAATATGTCACGCCGTTGACGACGTGCGCGCACTTCGTGGGACTGATGAGCAAACGGATGTGGTTCCATTGGCCGGCGGGCTTGGTCGCATCGAGCGTCTTGCCTGTGCTCGGGTCGGCCGGCGGTTGATAGAGTGCGTAGAGCCAGCCGCAGCGGACCGGGTCGGCCGCCGCCGCGTTGTCCTCCAGTTGGAACTCCGGACCGGTTGCCCAGGCGGAACGCCCTTCGTCTGTGACATGGTACATGATGCCGCTGTTGCCCGCCGGGGAGATGTTGTACTCGATCTGGAGCTCGAACCAGTCGTACGGATCGTTGGTACACAGATCGCCTGCGTTCTGCGGATCGGCGCAGACGAGGACGCCGTCCTTGATCTGCCAGCCGGGACGGACATCTTCACGACGGAAGTTGTGCCAGCCGGTGAGATCCGTGCCGTTGAACAGCAGCTTCCAGCCGGCGGCTTTCTCCTCCTCGGTGAGGATGTTCATCTTCGCTGCCTCTGCCGCAGCCTCGGCGATCTTCTTCCCCATTGCGGCTTTCCACTCGTCGCCCAGTTCCTGAACGGTCTTGCCGGTGGCCGTCTTCCACAAGTCCTCGCTGTACCGGCCCTCGCGAGCGGCGGCGTTCAACTTCGCGACGATGTCCTTATCGTACGTCCCGGTGACCCAGTTCAGGAAATTGGCGCTGATGCGGTAATTGCCGTCGTACCGGGCACGGTCGATATTGCGGCTGGTGATCTCGGCGCCGCGAGTCTGGGGCTCGTACAGGAACCAGCGGATGTAATCGCAGATCCCCTCGACCAGCCAGCCGGGGGTGCGAGTGGCGTTGGGATTGTTCCGCCGGGCGAGGCCGTAATTCTGCACAACGTGAGCCAACTCGTGCACGACCGCGCCCTTGGCCTCGCCTTGGAGGTTCTGCCGGAACCAGGCTGCGGCGCAGCGGATGCGCGTCCCGCCGGTGGCTGCCACGCCCTGCATGCTCTCGCTGAATGTGATGCTGACCTGCGTGGGGGCATCATATCCCTCGCTGGGCAGCATCTCGACAAGCTTCGGATACCATTCCCGCACGACGGGCGCCAGTTCCTTGTGTGCCCACTCCGTCAGGTCGGGCGTCTCGGTGGTATCGATGGCGATCCGGTACTTTCCGCTCTCGGCCTCGACGACTTCTCTGCGATCTACCCCGTCAGATGGTGTTCCCACTGCCCCGACCGGCACGACAGGCGTGACAGGATCGACCACGTCGATCTCGCTGAAGAACGTGTTGCCGAACGGATCATCCCCTTCGGTACGGGAGACGTCGAACAGCAGGTATCGATACTTCCCCATCACCCCGCCGGAATCGGAGATGCCGACGCCATACTGCCCGCCGCCGTCGCCCTGCTGCGGCCGCGTATCGACCTGGGCAATCAGCGTCCACCCGCACGTCGCCGGATCCGTCCCTTTCTTCGGCTGAGCGACGAAACCTCCGGCGCTGCCTTCGGAGGCATAGAGCCCGTACACCTGGGGACCCCGCGCACCAGGGTGCCACGAATACGTGTTCACCTGCTTGACCTCGATGACGCCGCCCAGATCCACGAGGATCCTGCCGCCGTCCGTGCCGGCGTTGAAGAAGAAGTTCGCGGCCGGCTGATCCTCCTCCGTGGGGACCCTGCCGTCATGGAGCGTGTCCAGCTCGCCGCCGTTGCGGTCCCTCCGACCGTCCACGAGGGTGAATGCCGCTCTTGTCGCCGCATCGTTCTGCGAGGGCAAAGGCACGTTTGGGAACCGAAAGCCCGCCGACGCGGAATCGCCGGGATGTTGGTCGGCGACAACTTTGATCTCGGCATGCGACGCAACAGCCAGTGACAAGACAATACACGTTTCCACGATACCCATGGCACGAACTCTCATACGACGTTTCCTTCTCGACGCGACTTCAAGTGATCCAGATACCACCGTGCAGCCAGAGCGATCCCTTCACGATACGACATCGCCGGCCGCCAGCCAAGCTGTTTCTGGGCTTTGTCGGTGGGGAAGTAGGGCCGTCGCGCGAGCATCTCGACGGAGCGACGCATGATGGGCGGCGGAGTTCGCCGGCGCAGCAGGTGCCCCGCGCATTCACAGGCGAAGGCCGCTCCGAAAGCGAGCGGATAGGGAACCCTGTGCGTCGGACGCGGACAACCGAAGGCATCCGCCCAAAGGCCGAGGAGCTCCCGTTGGGTGATCGGCCCATCGCTGCTGCAGTTGTACGCCTGCCCGATGGCCTGCTCGCTTGCCGCGGCCAGCAGACACATATCGACCACGCTGGCAATCGAGATCGTACTGACCAGGTTGCGCCCGTCGCCGAGGATTCGCACCGCGCCGGCGGACAAGAGCCGGTGGAAGTGAGGGACGATGACGCGGTCCCGAGGCCCATAGATCCACGCTGGACGAAGGACCGTGAGCGGCAGCCCTCCGTGGTCGTGAAGATCCCACAATTCCCTCTCGGCCCGGGCCTTGGCAAAACCGTAGTGGTCCCAGCAGCGCATGCGTCCGATCAGCGGCGAGGCCTCGTCGTAGACGAGGCCTTTGCGGGCGAAATACTCATAAGCACTGACCGAGGAGATATGCACAAAGCGACCCACGGATGACCGCTGCGCCGCATGGGCGAGGTTCTTCGTCGCCTCGACAATGTCCCGCTCGAAGTGGGACCACGGGCCCCAGTCCACAACCTTCGCGGCCGCATGATAGACCACCTCCACGCCTCGGCACACTCGCTCCACAATCGACGGCTCTGTCAGATCCCCCGTGACCTTCTCCACATCGAGACGATCCAACACAGTCGTGTCGGACGAGGATCGTACCAACACTCGTACGCGGCATCCATCGCGAACCAGTCTCTCGACAAGATGACTGCCCAGGAAGCCGGTGGCCCCGGTCACAAGATGCACTCCGGATGTCATGCGCGTTTGCTCCTGAGATGCCGCTGCCGGATCATAGCGGTTTCTCCTGAAGCAGCTCGGAGCCGATAGGGCGATTCTGAAGAAAACGGTGCTTGTGCTGCTCGTGACGCACGGCATAGATCGGCCGCTGGGCCGTGCCGGCGCCGGCCTGTACGGAATCGGACGCCTGAAGGGTCCGCAGCGGCCCCAGTCTCCGGCCGCATCGTTTGGATCGGTACTCGATATTGATTTGGCCCAGCCGTTCGTCGATCCGTTCCGCAAGCCGCGAAAGGACCTCGGGCCGGCACGCGTCGCCCCCCTCCAACGAAAGCTGGTAGTACGGCGGCTCGGCCCAGACCGGCGCCACCGTGAACGTCGCCACGCGGAGGTCCGCCTCGTGCAGGGCACCGTTGACCGCAGTGACGACCTGGTGCTCCGTGAGCTTCTCCCCGGTAAGACTGCTCGTGTGGGCCCCCCTCGACAGGAACTCGATGACCGGCGTGGAGCCCATATGATCCGTCACGCGGACCAGGTCGCCGATGTGATAGCGGTAGAGGCCCGCCTGGTTCGTCAGGAGGACGAAGTATTCACTACCCTTGCGGAGCTCGTCGGCCCGCAGAATGGTCAGTCCGGGAGGCAATGTCGGCGAGTCGCTCTGCGCCTGTGCGGAATCGAGTTCCTCCTGCGGCACAAACTCGTAGAAATTCGCCTGGATATCCAGCACGCCGGCGGGCGTGTTGTCCTGGAGGGGAATGCTCATCCGGCCTTCGCTGGCGAGCAGGCCAATGTCGCGGATGGGCCTGTCGCCGTATTCCCTCCTGACCTGGGGAAGATACAGCCCGACGGTCCCTCCAGTCCAGTGCGCCACGGCGGCAGGGTCCCAGCAGTCTTTCGGCAGCAGGCGGCCGTGCAGGGCCAGCAATCGCTCCAACTGGCGGCCCCTCTCGCGATTCGGCCGCAGACGGCGAACCAGCCGGCTTCGCAGGCTCACAGGCAGTTCGATGGATTCGTCGATTCCGCCTTCGTGGATGTCCCGGATCAGGGACGGGGCGTTCTTCTCGATGGTCTGAGCCAGGACCAGCAACGTGCTGGGGTTGGCCGTGATGATCGTCCCGAGATTGGCCAGGAGGGCGAACCGCACAGTCACATAGTATCGGGCGTGCATCTCGGCAATGCTCGCGACCTCCGGCGGCGTGGCGTAGAAATGCTGCACGATCCGCTTCTGGCGGCGGGCCAGCTCCGTGGAGATCGAGCCGCAGGGATGGCCTCCCGGCGTCGTCTCCCCTGCCATCGGATTCGAGATCTGCAACAGTTTCCGCACGTAGGCCTCGCGGTGATCCGCAAGGTATCTGGCGATCCAGATGTTCCAGCCAAGCCGGTAGGCCGCCATGGAACCGGCGGTTACGGGGATGTACTTCGGCGATCCGGTCGTGCCGGAGGTCAGTGCGAACATCAGCAGCTTCTGCGACGGGCCGAACAAGGCATGGACATCCCCCTGCCTGCACCGCTCGATGTACGGCTCGTGATAGGAGTACTGAGCCCCAGGAACAGCGAGGACGAAGTCCGGGTACGAGCGGATTCGCGAGAAATCGTGCCGCCGGCCGAAATCGCTGCCCTCGCCGGCCCGGAGGATCCGCGTCAACAAGCGATCCTGAACAGCCCGGCATCGCCCGAGGTCCTGTGTGAATCGATGGACCTGCCAGTTCGCATGGCACAGCGCCGTGCGGGCGACCGGCCGAACCACCATCCGCAGCAGGATGTCTTTCATTGACGCCACCTTGTCACTCCACCCTCAATCCGGCGACCCGCGCCGGATCCAATCGGCCAGATCGGCAAAGTACCGGTCCTTCTCGACGCTGTATTCGAGGATGTGCGTCGCCTCGGGATACGTGACGATCCGTTTCTCGGCGGGCGATCTGCGCAGAAAGGCGGCGGTTCGCGGATTGTCCGACAGCGTATCTTTTCCGGCCAAGGCCACGAACGTCGGGACGTGGAGCCGCCGGACCCTCCACCTGAGAAACAGCCTGGCCGCGAATACGCAAAAACAGAAGCTCGCCGTCACGTTGTGCACCGCCAGGGAATCCGTCGCGATGAACTGCCGATGAATTTCCAGATCCGCGAGTACCTCCGGCTCCGGTCGGAGAGGAATCGGTGATTTGCTTCCCAGAGCTCCGACAGTCACGATCTGCGCCTTTCTCAGGAGGGGGAGGGCGACGTGGGTGTAGATGCCGGGCGTTGAGAGAATCAACGAAGCGACTTTCCCGGGATTGTCGCAGGCAAAGACAATCGCAGGAAGGGCTCCGAGGCAGTGTCCCAGAAGATGAACCCGCCCTTCGGGAAAAAGGCAGGTCGGGCCTATATTCTTCAACGAAATCTCTGGGTTCGATTTCGTTGAAGAATGGACGTGACGAAGCTCTCGACGCGCGACCGGGGTTTGAGGGGGAAAAATCGAAGAGGGAGATTTTTCCCCCTCAAAGTAGGCCCGACCTGCCTTTTTCCCGACGGCATGCACGTTCATCGCATGGTTCACAACTGCGTCGATCTCGTCGAGCAGATCGCGAAAGCTCCAGGCGTGGCCTCGGCTCTCGCGGCTCAGTCCCCACCCTCGCCGGTCGAAGCTGTACACGGGGCAGCCGTGCGAGGCGAGGAATGCCGCCGACTGCATGAACCAGCCGGAGTGGCTGTACAACCCATGGAGCATGACGACCGGCGTGCCGCTGCCGCCCTCGAACACCCGCAGGGGGATCTCCGTGCCGTCCTTGGCACGGATGGAATCAACTCGATATGTGTCGGAGGTTATCGCCATGAGAGCCTTGAGCACCTCGGTGCATTCGATTGCGCAGCAATCATCGTTCGCCGATTCGGTCACAGTAGATCGTCCATCGCCGGAGCCGGTCCTCGTCGACACGGACGCCCAGGCCCGGTCCTGGAGGCAACCTCGGAGGCCGGCCGCCATACCCAAACTGCAAGACCGGCTCGGCCACGTCCTCGCGGAGCAGGTGCCGGCCGAAGCAGCCTTCGACGTAGGCGACTTGGGGGCCCTGCGCAAGCAACGAGAGTTGGGCCGCCGAGAGCAGCGACGACTCCCCCACCTGGCAGCCCACCTGGATCAGCAAGCCCGCTTGCCTGGCCTCGTGGCACCGTCGCAGCGCCGCCACCAGGCCGCCGCACTTCGAGATTCGCACGTTCACCGCCGTGCACGCCTTCCGGTCGATCAGCCGCTCCAGGGATCGACGATCGCTGAAGCTCTCGTCGGCCATCACGGTCAGACCCGTCTGGCGAACGAGCCACGACATGTCATCGAGCGCATCGGCCCTCACCGGCTGTTCGAAACAGCGAATTCCAAGCCCGGCCAACTCACTCATCGCCCTGGAAGCCTGCTCGACGTCCCATGCCATGTTGGCATCGACGCGCAGGTCCACGCCGTCGCCCAAGACCCGCCGGACTCGCCTGATGGCCGCCAGGTCCCCTTCCCACCCGACTTTCATCTTTACCTGCCGCAGGCCGTATAGCCGGAAGAGCAACGATGATTTCGTCAGTGCCCGCCGGCTCGTGGAGGCCAGCACGCCACTGCATCGAACGCCGCTTGAGACCGGAGGCTGGGCCGAAAAAGGCAGATCGGGCCTACTTTGAGGGGGAAAAATCTCTTTGGCCCGCCCCCGGACCAGCGGGCCGCTGCGCGTCCGGGCTGCGCGTCCGGGCTCGGATTTTTCCCCCTCAAACCCTGGTCGCGCGCCGAGGGCTTCGTCACTTCCATTCTTCAACGAAATCGAATCAAGAGATTTCGTTGAAGAATATAGGCCCGATCTGCCTTTTTCGGCCCCCGAGGGTCCAGACGCCACCGGCAGATCGAAGGCATGTCCGAACGCGTCCAGCAGGGCCAGGTCCACGGCGCACCAGGCAGCCGTCTGCAGGATCTCGGGATGGAGATATCCCGAGGGGGCCTTGCCGTCGCAGTCTTCCAGGAACGCCTTCACAGCCGCGTACGACTCGAATTCCATCCCGATCAGTTTCGGCAGGATCCGGTCGCGGAGCAGCACATACACACCGTCGCGACTCTCTCCTGTGACGTAGGTCCGGGGCAGGCACTCGCCGAAGCCGACGGCGCCGGTGTCCGTTGCACACTTGAGAAAGACGCTGTCCGAGACGTTGCGGCTGGCTGCTGAATGCGCGACGACCCTGCGAAAAGGCAGGTCTACGGCAAAGATTTCAAATGAAGTGATACGCACCATCCCGGTGTCTCTCATCCATCCCATATCCGGCCGACCCAATACGACGGACCGCACCCGGGACTATCGTAGTGGCAGACCGCACGAACCGCAAGCCCTGCCCGTAGGGGCACCCCCCCGTGGTTACCCCACGCTCGCCGGACAGCGGCCGAACAGGTACAATGGCCGACGTGAGAATCCGACGAATTTCCGGGCATTGCATTGGTGGGTGAAACGACATGACGACCTCGACACTGGCACTATGGATCGGGCTGTCTCTCATTTCGGGAACGTCCGCGGCAACTCAGGCAGACATGTACGTCTTCAACGGTTCCTTCGACCAGGATGCCGATGCAGATGGCATCCCGGATGGCTGGGCGGCCTATGGGCGACCCGGCATTGAGCAGCAATTGAGCGTCGTCGCCGAACCCCAGAGAGGACAAGTCGCCAGGCTGGACTGCCGCCGGTTCGAGCCGGGTTTTCCCGACAGCCATGCGATGCTCGCGCAGTTGGACCGGATGGGCGTGCGGGCGGGACAGTGGTATCGCCTGCGCCTGTGGGCGAGAGCGGAAAACCTCGAATCCGGAGCGGCACAGATCGCCCTAGTGAACCGCAGGCAATGGGCCAATGCAGGACTCGCCGATTCCTTCGCGCCGCGAGTGACGTGGGAGCCGTTCGAGTTCTGCTTCCGGGCGACCCAGGATTTGAAGCCACAGGACAGCCGATTCCAGATCTGGTTCGCAGGCACCGGCGCCTTGTATGTGGACGACATCACGATGGAGCCGATCGCCGAGTTCCGCCGGCAGTGGCATCCACAACTGCCCACCACCGGTGTGACGAACGCCCTGCCCAACAGCGGGTTCGAGTGTGGCGGCACAGGCTGGGGTTGCTGGGGCGGCGACCTGCCCGGCTGGGGCGGCCAGGTCTTCCGCCTGCTCGGCGAATGGGACGGCACGCGCGCCTTCGAAGGCCGCTACAGTTGGAAGCTCTCCCTCTCGCCGCAGACGCTTCCCGTGTGCTATTTCGACTACTTCGATCCGATGCAGTCGCCCATCACGACGCTCCTGGTCGGGCACGAGGGTTGGGTGCCGGTCGAGCGGGGGAAATCCTACGTGTTCTCGGCTTACGTCGCAGGGGACCGCCCGGACCTGCCCGTCCGTGTGGTCTGCCGGCAAGCGGATGGCCGCCGGGTCGAACGGGTTTTCTCCGTCGGGCGGAACTGGACACGGGTCCATCTCGCATTCACCGCCCAGACCGATTTCGCCTGTGGACTCATAGGTCTGGACCTGCGCCAGTCCCAGCAGCCCGAAGGCACGCTGTGGCTCGATGCGATCCAGTGGGAACAGGACCAGGAACCTTCGCCCTACCACCCACGCGAGATCTTGGAGGCCCGGGTGCAGACCGATCAGGTCGGCAACGTTTTCACAGATCCGGCGAGCGGTCTGGCCTTTCGCCTGCGAGTCTCCAATGCCGCGGACACGACTCAGACGCTGAAGGGCATCCTGACTCTGACGGACTACCTGGATCAGCCTGTGTGGCACCAACAAGTCGAGCAACCCATTGCCGCCAGGGAGATCGCGAAGATCGAATACGACCGCATCCTGGCCGGCCGGCGAGGGTTCTATCGATTGCAGTGGCAGCCCGAGCAGGGGCTCGCCCAGACGGTGCGATGCGCCCTGATCGACCCCTCACGCGAGCCGGACAGCCTTTTCGGCATGAACCACGCGTTCTCCTGGGAATTCCTGCTCCGTCTGTCGCAGGAAGCGGGTCTTCGCTGGTGGCGGGATTGGTCGGTGAAATGGCGCACGATCCAGCCGAAGCCGGGCGAGTTCGATTTTGGCGCTCCCGATGCCCAGATCGAACGTGTGCTGAATGTGCAGGGACAGGTGCTCGTGCTGCTGCCCTTCCCATCCGCGCCGTGGGCGACGAAGCCGGACATGAAAAAGGTCGAAGAGCAGGCCGGAAACGACCGCTACCTCCGGGAGCGTCTCATCGTGGCTCAGAAGCCCGAGCGCCTTGAGGACTTCGCGGCATACGTCCGAGCCGCCGTCGAACACTATCGCGGGGGGATTCGTGTCTTCGAGATCCTGAACGAGCCGCTCTACACCACCTATGCCGTGCCGGCGGCGTTCGGTTGCACGACCGGCGACTATATCGCCTTGCTGCGCACCGCATGGGAGGCCGCCAAAGCAGCAGACCCATCCTGCACCGTCATCGGCGGCATCGCCGCCGGGCCCGATTCGAGATGGGTCAACGAGTTCATCGAACAAGGCGGCCTGCAATGGTGCGATGCGATGAACCTGCACCTGTACCCGCATCGCGGCTCGCCGGACGCCTATGAGAACGCATTTCGCGATTGCTGGGAGCGAGTGAAGGCACGACAACCACAACGGGCCGTCTGGGTCACGGAGATTGGATTCTACGGGGACGATGATCCGGCGTTCACGCCCTTCACGGTCGGCGACAGCTCGATGAACTCCGCTTTGCGGCCCAGCGAATTGCGAACCGCAGGCGATCTGGTCAAGTTCACAACGATCCTCTGCGCCGCCGGGGTCCGCAAGATCTTCTATCACGCAGGCACGTGCAGTGCCCTGAACGAAGACAGCGCGGGGAACATCTTCTTCGAGTACGGCGGCGCACCCCGGAAGCAGTACGCGGCGCAGGCGGCCCTTTCGCGACTGCTCGGACCCGACGTGGCGTTCGTCCGCAAGTGGACGGAGCCTGAAGGCGTGCAGGGTTTCGAGTTTCGCTCGCGAGGACGAACGGTGATTGTGGTCTGGGCCGGGAAGGAACGTGCGCCCGCCGTGAAGGTCCCCGAAGGGTATCGCGTGATGGACCTGATGGGCAACTACCTGCCCGACTCCGAGATCAATCCGGGAGAGGTCCCCGCATACCTGGTCCACGATGGAACGGACTGAATCAGCGAGAGAGCGTCCAGACGCCAGCCAGCCCCTCCAACCATGCAGCGCCGGAATCCTCGTCTACCATCTCAGACAGAGCACGGCATCGCCCTGTAGAGGCGATTGCCAGGAGTGTTTCCGGCCGGCCGGCACGATTCCCGCGTTGACCACGGCGCCGGTGCGAGGGTCGAACCACTCCATCAGAAACTGCCCCGACGCCGAGGAGAGGTCCACGGTCACTTCGCCGCCGTGGGGGAGGTAGACGACATAGACCCGCCCCGGCTCGGCCAGCGCAACGGCCCCTTCTCCTGTTGCCCCGTCAAAAGGCTGCATTCGCCAGAAGGGCAGCGATGCAAAGAAGTCGTAGAGCAGGCCGAGTTGCCCCGCCGCACCTTCATCCTGGACGACGAATGTGTAGTGGTTCGGGGCGTCGATGCGGTTCCAGATGTCGCTGTGTCCGATGGTGCCGTGGAAACCGGCCGCGAAGTAGCCGCCTGCACACACGATCCGCCAGGCCGAACGCCGGACCTTGTCCGTATGGTGTACCTGTTTCTTCTCGGTGGGGTGCCCCCGGAGGTATTCATAGCCGTTCTCACTGTTCAGCACAGGCTTGGCGTAACGACGGTCGGCGTGCAGGCCGGCGACGAGTTCTTCAGAATCCCCGGTCCAGCATTGGAGTGTCTCATCCCACGTGGTGCCCGGGCCGAGCTGCCCGGTCTGCTGCGAGAGTACGTCAATCTCATCCCCTTCGCCGAAGAAGCCGCCGATCCGCCACGGGGATTCATAGGCATCACGAGGGCTTGTCCCTTTCGTGCTGGAAGAGATCACTGGATGCACGGTCACCGGGTGGCGATAGGGATCGAACTGCTTGACCAGTCGCGCCGTCGCCTTGGCCCACTGCACATCATCCGGCCGGTCGAGCCGATAGCCCCCGTCCGGATGGGTCTCGTATTCGTTTGCCAGAGTCCAAAGAAAGACGTTGCGGAAGGCGGCGTAGCGGGCGATCACATAGCGAAGCCACAGCCGCTCTCGGGCCGGCGTCCACTGCCTCGTATCGGTGAAAGGAAGCCGATAGAAATTGAACAGGATCAGCTCAACGTTCATGCCACACTGCTGCATCTGGTGCAACAGGTCATCGAGACCACGGAAGAAGACGGGATTGAGGCGATCCAGGTCGGGCTCCGTCGGCGTGCCGCCCCACGCCCAGAAGGCAGGATCGGCCTGGGCCCGATAGTGACTGTGCCCGATGCTCATTCGCACAAAGTTGAACCGCTGGCTGCGGCGCGTATCCAGATATTCACGGCGCAGTTCCGGCGTAATGGGGCTGTCGTCATACAGGCCGTAGCAGGTATCGCCCATGGGGAAGAACGGTGTGCCGTCCGCATGAGCAAACGCGTAGGGATTGTCCGGGTGGATACGAATGAAGCCGTGGCTCTCCGACGCCACACAACGGAGTCGGCCTTGCGACAGGAACTCGACCCGTTCGCCTCGCAGCAAGTAACGCCACTCGCCCTCTTCATCCGGCGAGAATCGCAACCGCCACGTGTCGCCACCGTCGTGGAAACCTTCCACCGTCAGCATCCTGCCCGAAGGAGAGGTAAATTCGCCCACGAGCGAGGCATCGCGAAATGGGTTCTCCGCCTGGCAGCGGCCATGCAATTCAAATTCGTGCATTTCCCCTCGGGGAACAACCACAGGAGGATCCTGGGATACGGCAACCGCCGACATCGCGCAGACAGTCAAACACAATGCAACCACCAGACTCTTCACACGCGAATCGAGAGCCACCATGCGGTCCTCATGCGACACGCTCATCACGGCGCCCTTCGGATATAGAGAACCGCATCCCGGTCGAAGGGCGGTCGAAAGACGCGTCTGTCACCACCCGAGACGGCCGGACCCGGCGAGACCCTTCCATCCGCCGGATTCATCCATTCGACGGTGAAGACGCCTTGTGCCGCTGTGAGGTCAACCGTCATCTCGCCGCCGTCGGGCAGGTAGACGAGGTACTCCTTGCCCGGATCGGCGAGGCAGAACTCCGTCGACGCCAGTTCGGATCGCGGCGTCATCATCGCCAAGTTCACCCTCTGGGCATAGCGCCGCGTGTAGCCCATGTTGCGCCGGAGCAACTCGAACTTCGGATCGAAGCAATTCCCGAGCACGGAGCCGTCGTAAGGGTCCATGAAGATGGGGTTGTGCCCGCGCAGGAAGCTGCGCCAGACCCAGCCGTGGTTGCCGCCCACGCCCCAGATGTGATCCGTGTCGAGCAGACTCACTTTCTTCCCCTCCCATGCGGGCGCGGGGTCGCGGTAGCCGTCCTGCCCACCCGGCGAGATCCAATCGGCGCTGCTGGCGAGCATGCTGTCGGTCCTCTCGCCGCCATGGCCTGTGAGGCCGACCGGGTGCTGCTTGGGCTTCGTTCGCTCGTAGTCCTGGATGGTCTTGACCACCCACCAGTCCCATTCCTTCTCGCCGCCCTCGTTGATGACTTCGAAGAGCACGTTGTCCAGGTCGTTCACCGTGTCCACGACCTTGCGGATATAGGCCGCCTGCAGGGCCGTGATCGCAGGACTGGCCAAGGAGTGGATCTCCAGGACATTGCCGTCGCCGTTCACGTCGCCCGTGATCCCGTTGATGTTGTTGTCCGGATGGAAGGGATGGCCGCGATAGGCCCAGCCATCGGGAGTACCCGATCTCCGGTTGCCGTGGCGAAGTCCCCAGCCCTCGAAAAGCATCACCGAGACGTAGATCCCCCGCTCGCCTGCGGCACGGACCCGCGTCCGCAGGCGGTCGAAGTACTCGGGATTGAACCTCGTGAGGTCGAACTTGGGCTTGCCGTCCAGTGCAACACCCGGCCCGGTGCGGGCCCAGGGCAGCGGAGCCACCTGGTGGACGAAGTCCTTTCCCAACTCGCGGTTCGCCTGCGTGACCCACGTCAGTGAGTCCCAGGTCCACAGGCGAATGAAGTTGTGGTCGTATTCCCGGAGGAACTCCAGATACGCGTCGAAATCGAACGGCGCGGGAGCGTCGGCTCTATCCATATCGACGAGGTTGTTCCAGGTGTGCGAGCCGGTGAGATAGATGGCTTTGGCGCTGTTGTCTGTGAAGTAGCGAGGATTGGTCGGGTGGACCCGCAGGGGACCAGCAGCCGGCAGAGACATGGCCGATGAGACAGACATGTGGACGGCAGGCGCGATAGTCAGGATCAACGACAGTGACAGCACTCTCTCCATGATAACCCTTTCGATTACACCGGATAATGTTACCAGCGATTGCCACGACGATCAATCATCTTCGAAGCCACTTGTAGCTCATCCGGTCCTTGCATACTTGGGAGTTGAGAACGGCCCAACGACCGGGGACGCCGTCCCCGGACCCCTGGCATTTTCCGCTTTGGGCCAATGGCATGATAGATGGCGGATGCGAAGATACATCGAGGGGCAATGCTCAGTCCTGCACCCAGAACGAGTGAAGCGTCCGCGGAATCCCTTCAGGCTCGCCTACAGTGTACCCCCCTCCCAAAGTCCGTCAAAATCAGTATGATGTGCATCGAAGTCGTGTGGCGGACTTGGAAGACCATTGTACAAGGCAGACGAATGAGACAAGAGGCAGAATGTCCCATGTTCGATTTCTGAGCGGGACTAATCGAGCGGGGATGACGACGTCAACTGGAGCATAGCGTCCGGCACTCGATAATCCACTCCTTTCGAATAGGATGTTTGATCAAAGCTGATGAACCGTCAACAGGCTCATCAAGACGCAACTGACTCCACAAAGCATCTTCAGGTGGGTCATCATCCCAGAACTCCGTCTCCAGCTCCTTCTCATAGCGTCGGCGGGCTTGAGGATTACCGGGGAACTTCTCGTTAGCTTTCTCTCGAATCGCCTTTGTATAACGCGCCGTCAGGGGGACTCTGATCCTTAGAATGCGGTTCCAGACCACATCATCGACGTACGTGAGAACTGATGATTCAGGTACTTCAAGTTCCCACATTCGCCTTGGAATGCTTGTGATAGAGATGTCTTCTCTTCGCGTGTAGCACCAGACTATCTGACCGTCGTTCACGCCGAGGCGCCGCCAGAGCTTCGGATACGCTTCGCTTATGGCTGGAATACTCTTGTAGTATTTAATGGCACTAAGTTAAGCATAATTGACCGCTTTCGAGTGGCAGCAAGACCCTCGTTTGATGGGAAATCTCGGTGGTGTCGTTGGTGGAGAAAACGCATTTTGAGCCATAATTCCCTTAACTTAGTG
>JBDKRX010000070.1:0-9696 GCA_039683175.1 Phycisphaerales bacterium | reverse complement strand
CGTAACGACTGGAGCAGTGTCTCAAGGACGGACTCGGTGAAATTGTAGATGTGGTGAAGATACCACAATCCCGCAGCAACACGGAAAGACCCCATGAACCTTTACTGTAGCCTGGTATTGATGCCTGACATGGCATGCGTAGGATAGGTGGGAGGCTGTGAAGCCCTGGTTCCGGCTAGGGCAGAGCCAACGTTGAAATACCACCCTTGTTATGTTAGTCACCTAACCATGACCCGTGAATCCGGGCGTGGGACAGTGCTAGGTGGGCAGTTTGACTGGGGCGGTCTCCTCCCAAAGAGTAACGGAGGAGTTCAAAGGCACACTCAGCGTGGTTGGCAATCACGTTTAGAGCGCAAGGGTATAAGTGTGCTTAACTGCGAGACTCATGTGTCGAGCAGATGCGAAAGCAGGACCTAGTGATCCGGCGGTTCCGTATGGAAGGGCCGTCGCTCAACAGATAAAAGGTACTCTGGGGATAACAGGCTGATGACTTCCGAGCGTTCATAGCGGCGAAGTCGTTTGGCACATCGATGTCGGCTCATCACATCCTGGGGCTGAAGGCGGTCCCAAGGGTCGGGCTGTTCGCCCGTTAAAGTGGTACGCGAGCTGGGTTCAGACCGGCGTGAGCCAGGTCGGTCCCTATGTGCTGTGGGCGTAGGAATCTTGAGGGGCCATTTCCTTAGTACGAGAGGATTAGGAAGTACTGACCGCTGGTGAACCGATTGTTCCGCTAGGGGCATCGTCGGGTAGCTACGTCGGGAAAGGATAACCGCTGAAAGCATCTAAGCGGGAAGCCCACCCCAAGATCAGGATTCCGTGACCTTCGGGTCTGAAGGGCCCTGGTAGACCACCAGGTTGATAGGCCGGATGTGTAAGCGCAGAAATGCGTTCAGCTAACCGGTACTAATGCCCGAAGACTTGACCATATCAATCCTTGATTGCACAGATCAAGGAGCCATAAGTGCTCATTGATCGCATCCGCATCTTATACTTGCAGGAGAGTGCAAGGTGTAAGGTTTGAAGGTCGAAGCCGTCGTTTGACTTCGATGTCGGGCTTTACACTTGATACTTGAAACAGTCGGCCGGTAAGGCCGATTACGAATTTCCTGGTGACTGTACGTGCGGGGTAACGCCTGTTCCCATTCCGAACACAGAAGCTAAGCCCGTCACGGCCGATGGTAGTCCTTACGGGTGAGAGTAGGTGATCGCCAGGAATTTATGAAGGCCGGTGTCCCTAAAGGACCCGGCCTTTTTTCTTGCGCCGGTTCCGGAAGGCGAGGGGCGCATCGCCGTTTGACGATGCAGGGCTACTGTGGTATCATGGAGACGAAGGACGGGCTCCGATAGGGGATTCGATCATGGGTATCGCAGAGGTTCTTGCTGACCGGAAGGACGATATCCTCCGGATCGCATCGCAGCACGGCGCATCGAATGTTCGCGTGTTTGGCTCCGTTGCCAGGGGCGAAGCGCGGGCGGACAGCGACGTCGATTTGCTTGTGGAATTGGATGAGGGGCGGAGTCTCTTCGATCTGGGCGGGTTGTTGATGGACCTGCAAGGGCTGCTGGGCCGGCGGGTGGATGTCGTCACGGAGAAGGGCCTGCACAGGTACATCAGAGACCAAATCCTGCGCGAGGCCCGCCCGCTATGAAGAAGGACGACAGGCTGTACCTGATCCACATTGGCGAGATGATGAGGTAATGAGCCGGGGCTCGGGTTGACGGAATCGTATGGTCAAGCGGAGCATGATGGTGTTTGTGGCGTTCGTGGCCGTAGGCGCGGTTGCCACGTATGGTTTCGTGCATTTATGCCGGACCAGCCCGGCCTTCTATGGCAGCGTGGTGGGGACCTACGAATTGCCTGAGGGCAAGATTCGCCTTGCGTTCCGACAGATTACGGGCCGCGAACTGCCCACGGTGGTTCGCAACGCGCGAGGCATCTTGTTCGGCGGCCGGGAGGCACGGATCTTCGTGCGATTCGAAACCGATGCGGACGGGATCGCCTGCATCGAGCGAAAGTATGACATTCCGCAGGCCCGGCGGGAGACGCTGGAAGGAACACGTCTGGCCGGTCTCGTCGCCAGCGGCTGGACAGGATTTCCGGCTGTGGAGGGTTGGCAGGAAAAGACAGGCAGACGCATGTTCGATCCGAACGCGTTCGGCGCAGGTCGCATGATCAGCTATTCATCGCAGGGCGGGGAAGGTTGGGAAGTCTACATCGATGACGAGCACGGCACGGTCTACGTCTACACCTGGGCGTATACATAGGGGCGAGAGGCAAGGATTTCGCCGAGGGACGCAGATCGAGGAATCTCACTTCTGTTCACCATGGAGAATACGGAGGGACATGGGTTCAATCGGAAATCATCAATAGGTAATGCACGGGGTGATTCGTCGGGGCAACAGCGGTAGGGCGGGTTCCGCCCGCCGCCCCCATCAAAGCAGATCGTAGGAATTGTCGAATCCCGTCCTTGATCGGTGCAGACAACCGATGTCTATGGTATGATAGCTGTCGTGTCGGTAACTGACTCGGAAGGGATCATGGCGAAACGGTTGTTCAAGGACCTGTTGTCGGCGGTGCTGGAGGCGGACTTGGAGCGGCTGAATCCGTGGTGGCGGGGGAAGCCGCAGCCGCAGTTGCCGCCGGTCCGCCGGTGGGCGTTCCCGGTCGCCATGCGCAGGTTGCGCGACGGCCTTACGAAAGTGACCGTCTTGAGAGGGCCTCGCCAAGTCGGCAAAAGCACCCTGATTCGTCAGATGATCGACGGGCTTCTGGGCCAGGGTGTGCCCCCGCAATCGATCTTCATGGTGCAGTTTGACGAACTGCCCGGCTTGCTGGAGGTCGAAGAGCCGATCCTTCGATTGGCCGACTGGTTCGAGAAACGCATCCTGGGCAAAACCCTCAACGAGGCGGCGCGGGCCGGGCAGCCGGTCTACCTTTTCCTCGATGAGGTCCAGAACCTCGACGACTGGGCCCCCCAGTTGAAGTTCCTCGTGGATAACAGCGACGTACGCGTGATGGTGACCGGCAGTTCCGCTCTGCGAATCGAAGCGGGACGCGACAGCTTGGCCGGACGCATCAGCACGCTGGAAATGGGACCGCTCTTCCTGCGGGAAATCCTCGAAATTCGCGGCGAGGGCACGGTGGACCCGCTCTTGCCGTTCAACGGACTTGCGGCGCTCAAGGAAAAGGACTTTTGGCTGGGTCTGCGACGCTTCGGCGAGGAACACCGACCAGAACGTGACCGCGCCTTTGGCTTCTTCTCGCAGCGCGGAGCCTATCCCATCGCGCATGCCAGGCCCGATGCGCCCTGGGAGGAATTGGCGGCCCTGCTGACGGAGACGGTCATCCGCCGAGCTATCCAGCATGATTTGCGGACTGGACCGCGAGGCCGAAAACGGGATGAGCACCTGCTGGAGGAAGTCTTTCGCCTGGCCTGCCGGTATATCGGCCAGTCGCCGCGACAGAGCCTCTATCTCGACGAAATCAAACGGGCGATGCACGCCAACATCGGCTGGCAACGAATCCTGACCTACCTGAAATTCCTCGACGCGACACTCCTGATCCGGCTCATCGAGCCGTTGGAGCTGCGTCTGAAGCGCACTCGCGGGGCTTCGAAATTGTGCCTGTGCGACCACGCCCTGCGGGCAGCGTGGCTCCAGGAAGTGATTCCGCTCGATGGTCCCGGCCTGGATGCCAGCCCGCACCTGCGGGACCTGGCCGGCCGGATCGCCGAGAGCACCGTCGGGTACTTCTTCCGCTCCCTGACCGATCTGGACATCGCCCATTTCCCCGAGCGGGGGGCCGAGCCGGAGGTGGATTTCATCCTGACGGTCGGTGAGCAGCGAATCCCGGTCGAAGTCAAATACCGCTCCCACATAGACTTTCAGGACACTCGCGGCCTGCGAAGCTTCATCGAAAAAAGCGTCTACAACGCCCCCTTCGGCGTCTTGGTCACGCAGACGGACGACCCTGCCACGGACGATCCGCGAATCGTAGAAGTCCCTCTGGCTTCGCTGCTGCTGATGCGGTGAACACGGAAAAGAGACAATCCGCAGATTAACGCCGATTGACGCAGATTGAAGAGAACTGCAAGCCCCTTCTGCCGATCCCTCTTTCCTGATCTGCGAAAATCTGTGAAATCTGCGGATTGATATGCCAAGCCGGGAAATGCTCACGAGGAGAACCGACGACGAATCTGAGACACCCACAGTCAGGGCGACAGCGGTAGGGTGTGCTGTGCACACCGCTCCTCCGCCCCCCGAAGTCCCCACCCGAAATGAGGAAGGCGCCCCCGGAATCAGGCAAGCCAGTTCTCGACGGACAAGTTCTGAATGCGCTGAAAGTGGCTCTGGTTGTTGGTAACCACCACCAATCCCTGAGTCAGAGCAGTAGCCGCGATCAGAATGTCGGCATCGTTGACCAATTCACCTCGCTGGGAAAGGTCCGCGTAGATTCCGGCGGCCTGCACAACGACGGCGTCTGTGACCGGCAAGACGCGGCTTGCGGCGCACAGTTGATCGAATGCAGCGAGTTGCCTCGCAGCTTTCTTCGCCAACAGTCCCCGGAGCACTTCATACCGGGTAATCACGGAAAACGTGAACTGCCGGTGAACCTCCAGATAGGATCTCGCTCGTCCGGTGGCCGATGGATTCCCACGCATGATCGCCGATAGGATGTCGGTATCGATTAAGGCCGGGGAGGCTGGCGTCATTGTTGCGTCCCGTTCCCAAAGAAGTCTTCCCGCCGTCTGGCGTGTTCGTCGATGGCATCGATCTCCGCGGCGCTGAGCCCCTCGTAGACCTGGGTGGCCAGGGCAAGCACCTCGTCCGGCTCGCCAATCGGCTCCACCACAAGGCGCACTTTCTGACCTTGCGCAAGCTTCAGATCGGCGGGAGCCAGAGGACGGAACCCGCCATCCTCGTAGATTGCTTCGATCGTTTCCGGCTTCATCGCATTGCTCCTTTGCACCTGGACTACCCCATTATAGCAGTCTCCTGGCCCTTTGCGTTGTCTTTTTTCACTTGGCCGCTTACCGGGGAGAGATGCGACCAGTCGTCCTCCCGCTGGAGGTGGGAAATGCATTTTGCAGTTCACGGGACCTGGCGGGCCGGATCGCCGAGAGCACGGTCGGCTATTTCTTCCGGTCCCTGACCGATCTGGACATCGCCCATTTCCCCGAGCGGGGGGCCGAGCCGGAGGTCGATTTCATTCTGACGGTCGGCGAACAGCGAATCCCGGTCGAGGTGAAATACCGCTCGCACATCGACTTCCAGGACACTCGCGGCGTGCGAAGCTTCATCGAGAAGAGCGTCTACAACGCCCCCTTCGGCGTCTTGGTCACCCAGACGGACGAACCAGCCACGGACGACCCGCGAATCGTGGAAATCCCGCTTGCCTCGCTGCTCATGATGCGGTGAACAAGAAGAGCAATGTATCCGCAGATTACGCCGATTCACGCAGATTGAAGAGAACTGCAAGCCCCTTCTGCCGATCCCTCTTTCCTGATCTGCGAAAATCTGTGAAATCTGCGGATTGATATGCCAAGGCGGGAAAAGCTCACGAGGAGAATCGACGACGTATACGGAAAAGGTACCGCACCCCTTTAGTTCGCCCCTCATGCGACGAGCGCCTTCCTTCTCCCCGCTTCCTGCCTCCCGGCCGCTCTTCAAAGCGAGGCGGCAACGTCGCGTGCGACGTCTTCGACGTGGGAGAAGCCCATGGCGAGAGAACGTCCGTTCACGCCCAGGTCGTTGAGCCGTTGCAGTACGCCTGTCTTCAGGCCCGGCGGAATTCGCACACGCCCACACCTTCGAAGGCCAAGCGAGGCAATTTGCTCGTCGTGTCGAACATCCATCCGTCCAGAGATCGTCACGCACGCTTCCTGCGCCTTCCGACGCTCCATGGTTGGGGGGTAATGGAAGCCGGTGATCCACTTCTGATGCTCGCCTGCGATGAATGCAGTCTCGATCAAGTCCTCGACATGATTAGCGACGCCGAAGACTTTCGGCCACTGTGTCGCGACGCATCCCACAAACTCTGCGTTGTCCATCCACCAGACGACTCCTGCCCTATCGAAGTTCCGCCGGCACGCAAAAAAGAGACCGATCCAGGGGTTGTAGGTCCAGTCAACGCATCGGACCGGAAGCCCATAGTGACGGCCTACGAACATTGTGCCAGTGTTACGCAGCGTGTGCCACTTCTCCTGCGCCTCCTGGATGACGGTGCGGGAGCCCTCGTCCAAGTGAGGCCAAACATCCTTCGCGAAAGACTCGAGGAAGTGACGTTCAGCGGCAACTGTGTCTTTGTGCGAGTTATCCGTCTTCTCTGCCCAGAGGTCCAGACTCGAGACGATGCGACCGTAGTCGCCATAGTCCCCATGGAACAGGTGCGTGGGTGGCCCGTTGACGGGCACCCCGACCAGTTCGAAGCAGTCAGCTACGCTGGCTGCCTCTTCAATCTTCCACGCTACGTTTGCGTCGTATCGTGCCATCTGTGTCCCGACTCCAAGAATTAGCAGAATTCCGCCGACATTCGGCTCATTTCGTCTGGCAGTTGAATATGCCGTCCCCAGGTATTCAGCGAGTGCGCTACGCCAGCTTGTACGCGATCTGCTCTTCGAGGATGTCCTTGACCGTCAGGGCGACGATGGCCTTGCCGCTCTTGCGGAAGAAGGCGTCGATTTCGTGCATTGCATCGGCACTGTAGTCGAAGGCGACGAAGAAGCCCTTCTGCCGATCCTCGCGAGTCATGACCGCCTCGAAGGCGTCGATATCGGGTCGGCCGACCTTGTCCTTCTGCTTGACCTGGATGGGGTACCAGATATCCATGAAATCAAGCTCGCCCTCGCGCTTTTTCGGCGTGGCCGAAACCGGGTAGATCCGGCCGTCGATGCCCATGTCGCCCACCTGGGCCTTGTTCGGGATGCCGCCCAGCGCGATGACCGCCCAGTTCTCGAACTCGAACGGCGGAATCTTGTGCAGTTGCTCCTCGGTCCAAGGCAGGTCGCGAACCACAAAGCCCCGCCCGATCCGCCACAGCTTCTCATCCTCTTTCACGCCGCAGACGTCCCGCAGACGCTTGGCCATCACCCGGCACGCTGTCGGGGAGATGTCGATCCCGATCCACTGACGGCCCAGGTTCTCCGCCGCAACCAACGCCGTGCCGCAACCGCAGAAGGCGTCCAAAACGATGTCATTCGGATTGCTACTGGTGTTGATGATCCGCTCAAGCAAGGGCAGGGGTTTCTGTGTCGGATACCCGAGTGACTCCTTTGCCTGCGAGTTTATCGGGTTGATGTCATCCCAGACGCTTCCAACTGGAAGCCCCTTCGATTCGTCAAGATATCGCTTGTAGCGTGGTGTTCTGCCGCTTGGCGGAATCGCGACGCGTCCATCACGGATGAGTTCCTCCATCTTCTCTTGGCTGTACCGCCAGTAGCCCTCCACCCCGAGGACTACGTAATGCGGATTGCCTTTTGATGGCGAAGCTCCACCGGGGGCTCTGAGGTCACCCCATTGAAAGCGTCGTCCGTTCTCGTCGGTCTGTGAATAGTGCGATGCAACATACGCCGGATCAAGCGGAGAGTACTGTTGATTCCAGACATAGGCGTCTGATTTTGCGTAGAAGAACAGGGTGTCGTGAAGCCGGCCGAAGTGTCTACTACCTTGTTTGGCATCATTATGCGAAGTCTGTCGCTTCCAGACGATCTCATTGACAAAGGTATCCTCTCCGAAGATCTGATCGAGCATGACCTTGACGTAGTGGGAGGCGTGCCAGTCACAATGATAGTAGAAGGAGCCGGTCTTCTTGAGGACACGGTGCATCTCGACGCAGCGGGGTCGCATGAAGTCGATGTAGGCTGCGGTCGATGCGTGACGGTCCTCGAAGGCGCGTTTCTCCTTCGTCTCGCCCCAGAAGACCTCGTAGTTGCGATTCGAGTTGAAGGGCGGATCAATATAGACGAGGTCCACGCACTCATCGGGGAGCTTCCGCAGTTGGTCGAGGTTGTCGCCGCAGTAGACGACGCGGGTATCGACCAGCGAGGACGGCTTGCCGCTGGCCGGGGCGGTCTTGGCTTCGGATGGAGGTTTCTTTCCCATGCCGTGCCAGTGTACGGCGTCCCCGGCGAAATGCAAGTGCCGGATGGGGGATTGCCGGCCGAAAGAAACGAAAGAAGGCGAGAGAAAGGATACGGCGGGGTCGCATGGGAGCGTAGAAGCGTTGGAGCGTTCCCCTGGTTTGCGGCCGGAATGGCTTCTGAACGCATCTACGCATCCACGTAATATCCCTCTGTGATCTCGGCGGCTCTGCGTGAGGTTCGGAACTCCCTTTTTGCGGGTTCTGTCGTTTCTTTCGGCTGAGGTTCGGGCCACGAGCCACGGGTCACGGACCACCGGCCACGCTTCCACGCATTCACGCTTCCACGTTTCTACTTCTTCCTGATGATCATCAACGTCGCCCTGATTCGGACTCGGACGCGGATCGTGCCGCTCAAGGACACCAGCCGGATCTCGCTGGGGAAGTTCAGCCAGGCGAACTCGCCGAAGAGGTGGATCGCCTTGCGGTCGCGGGCTCGGGCTGCCTCCGCGGGGTCGAGGAAACTGCCTACGTAATGCTGCTTGCCCTTGTGCTCGACTACGCCGTACCACTTGTCGCCCTGCGGGTAGACGCCTTTGAAGCCCGACTTGTTGCCGTGCGGGCGGCTGTTGTAGCGGTTCTGGGCCTGGGTGCAGACCCGCAGGTTGATCCGGCGGTTGTCCAGGCCGTTCTCGTTCTTGTGGTCCACGACCATGCCTGGAGCCGGTTGCATGATCAGGCGGTGCATGAGGACGGTCAGGCCCCGCTCTGAACGGCAGGCGTAGAATTTGCAGCCCACCCGCATGGCCCGCCATTTGAACTCGCACAGCCAGAGGAAGTCCGCGAGGTCCACGAGGGCCGCCTTGTTGCGGGTAAGCGGGATCAGCTCGGTTTTGTCGTCGGGCGGCTGGTCCGGCTCAGGCCGAACCACGGGGTCGGGCCTGGCCTCGAAGCGCCGGCAGCAGTCGCACCAGCGGACCAGGGTGGGCTCGCCCAACGCTTCCGGGCGACTGACGCAGACGAATGTGCCGGGCTCGGCGTTGTGGGCCGTCATCGCGAACACGCAATTGCCGCAACATCGCTCTTCCATCGTTCGACCTCCGAAGACAGTGGCTCGTGGTCCGTGCCCAGTGACCCGTATCTCGCGGACCCACGGCGAAAGGACCGCCGGGGCTTGTGTGTTAGGTGTAGGATAAACGAAAGAGGCTGATGTGTACACAGGAAAAAGATAAAAATCTACGTGTCTGTAACTCGTTGTGCGACAAGGGATAGGGGGCGGCGGCCTCGTTGCGTGGAAGCGTGAGGCTCGGACTCCCTTCTTGCGGGTTCTTTCGTTCTCACACGGAGCCACGAAGCCACAGAGTTCGAAATCGGGCTCTTCTTCGTGCCGTTGTGTCTTCGTGTGAGTCGGGTTCTTCGTATCCCCGGCTTATGTCAGCCTCGGCGCAGGGTTCGGGGGGCCGTCGGGGTCTGTGGGGGAGTGGTTGCTTCCGCGGCTTCGCCCATGAGGAACTCCATCCTCTCGACGTACAGCTCGACCTCGACCCGGGCGATCGTGTCACTGCCGGCCCCGGTCTTCGCGGACCCCACCCGAATGACGCCCATGTTATAGAACTTGA
>JBDKRX010000069.1:0-6378 GCA_039683175.1 Phycisphaerales bacterium | reverse complement strand
CGAACTTGATCAGGGATACGCCCGCCGGCAGGCTGTTCGTCAGGGACGCCAGAAGCACGCTGCGCGGGACCGGCTCGAGCAGTTCCGCGGTCGTCAGGGCCGTCCGCATCATCTCCTGGCGCTTGCTCTGGAGGTCCTCGAATTGCTTGATCGACTGCTCCAGCCGCGTCATCTTGGCGTTCACCAGCGACTCTTCGGCGCGACACGCCCGTTGGCGAATCTTGATCGTCACGAAGGAGCCGCCGAGAGCCGCCATCACCACCGAGAACAGGATCAGGCACATCAGGTTGGCCCTGCGCGACTCGTTGCTCTGGATATAATCGTCCGGTACAAAGTTTATGTTAGGCATCGTACGTATCCCCATCATTCATTGATGATGGATTATGAATAACGGATGATTGACGAGAGAGATCCGACTATCCTGTCAAGAATCAATCATCACCTATCCATAATCAATTCAACTCAGGCTCAGCCCGAAGGCCAGGGCCCAGCTCACCGTGGTATTCCGTCGCTCCAGTCCGAAGCGGTCCGGATCGCGGACTTCGACGGCTGCCATGCAATCGCCCATCTGCGCCTGAACCTCCAACTGTTTGGCGACCGTGCGATAGACTTCCGCATCCACGGCCAGTCCCGAGAGGAAGATCAGCCGTTCGATCTGAACGTTCTTGTATAACGACACGAATTCCCGCCGGCACGCCGTCAGCTCCATCACGAGCCGCCCCACGGCGGCCTCCTCTTTGAATTGCTTGGAGCCGATGGGCACGTAGCACGCATAGAGAGGGTTCTTGTGCCGGCTGATCACCACGTGCGTGCAATCGGGCTGAATGTCGAGCAGCATGACGATCGAGTCCATATCCGTCTTGCGGCGTCCGAAGAACTGAGCGTAGCAGTTCGCCAAGGCAACCGGCCATACGCCAATGGATTTGATCGCCAACCCCGCTCGTTCATAGATTGCCAGGTGACGGTCGATCACGGTCCGCTCGGCGGCCAGCACGATGACGTTGTCCTGTTCCGCCGGAATGTACTTGATCAGGGTGTTCTTCTGAATCGGTTCGAACGGCAGTTTCTGCTTGATCTTCGCAAAGATCGCGTCTTCGATCTTCCCGTCGAACTTCTTCGGCCACCGCAGGTGATCGATGAACACATCGCTGGCCGGCAGGGCCGCGACCACCTCCTTGCTCTTGAACCGGCCGTCGGCGGTCGATTCCCGCATGGCGTCGATTGCCCACCGCTGCCAGCGGGCGGTGCCCGCCGTGATGTCGGCGGGGCGATTGATGCACAGACCGGCAATCAGGTGCGTCTGTTCCGTCCCATTGGCCAGTTGGGCCAGCTTCACACAGTCGCTGCCCAAATCGACCCCGATGAGATACGAGTTCTTTTTTCCGAATCCAAACATATGAGGTTGACCTTAAATGTGAGCTTGCTTCTTGGATATCGAAGCGCCGATGGGTTATGACCATCTCACATTGTCCGTTCGGACCCCCTTTCGCGAAACGTGGCCCGATGAGGCCGATTCATCTTTCTGACTGCCCGGCACACTGTGTTTCGACAATCTGCCCAGCGTCGATTAAAGTATATGAAATGGAAGTGGGCCGGACCAAAATGAGAGCAGCGCATTTGACCGGGTCCGAAACGACCGCCCGGCCGGCGTCGACAGACCGCCGATAACCAGGAATGCACAAGAACGGTGCGATAGGGGCAGGAACACGTCCGAGTTTATGCCCGGCGGATCGGCGGGGATTCAACCCGGCGATCCCGGTCCGTCGGATTGCGCGGGAGAAAAACGAAGGGCTCGATTTCAGAGCGGCGCCAGGTTATGGGGCCTTTGCGGACAACTTCACCGGGCCGGCGGTCCACTCCCGCTTCAGTTGACGGCTCATCAGGTCTTCGATCGCAGTCCGCACAGGCTTGTTCTCGAAGAGCACCGCGTAGACCGCGCGAGTGATCGGCATCTCGACGCCGTGCCGCGACGCCAGCGTCACAACGGACTGACAGGTGGCAATCCCCTCGACCACCGAGGCCGTCGCTCCCTGGGCCTGCTCGCGCGTCAGCCCCCTGCCGATCCGCTCGCCGAAAGAACGGTTTCGCCCGGTCGGCGAGATGCACGTCGTGACGAGGTCGCCCAGCCCGGTCAGACCGGCGAACGTGTTCTCATTCGCCCCCATGGCCAGCCCCAGCCGGGTGATCTCCGCCAGACCCCGCGCCAGCAGGGCCGCCTTGGCGTTGTCGCCCGCTCGGACCCCATCGATGATGCCGGCCGCGATTGCAATCACGTTCTTCATCGCCCCCGCCAGTTCGACCCCGATCAGGTCCGTGTTCGTGTAGACGCGCAGCCAGGGGCAGGTGAACGTGGACTGGATTCGCACGGCGAGCGTCTCCTCCACGGCGGCCGCACAGGCCGTCGCAGGCAGCTTACGGGCCAGCTCGTCGGCAATCGTCGGCCCGCTGAGAGCGGCAAGCTGGACACCCTCGCCGAGCACATCGGAGAGGATTTGCGTGGGCCGCAACAGCGTGCCATTCTCGATCCCCTTGGCCACTGAGACAATCGGCACGCCGTCGGGGACGTGCCTGCGCAGCCGGCTCCAGATCGTTCGCATGAACTGGCAAGGGACTGCCGAGACAATCAACTCGGCGCCCGCCATCGCGTGTTCGTCTCCGGCCTCGAACACGAGCGACGCGGGAAGTTTGTAGCCCGGAAGGAATCTCTTGTTCTCCCGGGATTGCTCGATCTCGTTCAGTTGCCGGGCGTCGTAACCCCACATCCGCGTGGGAACCCCCTTCTCGCACAGCAGAATCGACAAGACGGTTCCCATTCCGCCGTCGCCGATGATGGCGACATTCCGATACGCGCTGGGCTGCATGACCACCTCGATCCATCCGGGGGGACCCCGACGCGGCACCCCGCGTATGAAGCCCCCGATAATTCGTGACGCGCCCCCCAACAGGGGCAGTGCCCACGAATTAGAACGTCGAGTGTCCGGGAAGTCAACCGCCCATGAAGATATGCCCTTGCGGGCACAGTACAAACTGCGGGAGCGAGAGTGGTGTCTTCGTGTCCGGGCCCAGCGGGCTTATCGCATGACCCAGTTCTGCCCTTTGTAGACGACCTCGACCGACGACCGCATCGCCGGATCGCCGCGCAGAGCGTAGTTCATTTCCAGGGTCTTGCGAAGGTAAACCGGCAAGGGTTTGCCGTCTGCGTCCACCGCCACAGGGTGTGCGACGACCGCTGTCTCGTTGCTCAATCCACCGAGGAACAGGTGAAAGTTGGTAGCCTGGGGATCGAAATCCCGCCAGATGATCGCGATGTCCCGGGCATTGTCCTCCCCCTCGAGGACGCGGTTGGGAACACTCTGCAACGATTCGAGGAACGGGTATCGGCTCGCGTGGCGCTGGCGGATCATGTCGAACACCACGGGCGGCACCCCCCGTCCGGCCGGAACCACCTGGAACGTATCGGTCATCAGGTCGCATTTCGGGTAGAACTCAGCATCCGCTCCGGTTCGGTTCGTCACCGTTGCGATCACATACCAGAATCGCTGCTCCCCGCCGGGCCCCCAAGGCAGCACAAGCTGCTGCGGATGCTCGTACCGAACCTCCAGGGTCCACTGGCCCGCTCGCTGGACGACCGCCGGCTCGGGCGCCGCCAAGCACAGACCAACCAGGACCGCCGTAAGTGCCGTTCCAAAAAGGAGATAACTCTTCATCGCGAATCTGCTCTCCAGAGAAGCCGTCGGATACTCGGATACGCCAAGTTCTGCTATTTACCTATTTTACACAAAGTCGGCCCGGAAGCCAAGAAGATTTTGGCTGCACCGCGGCTGAGGTTCGGGTAATCTTGCCGCCGCAGGGATCGCTGCGTCCCGAGTTCGGTTTCCTTGACGGAGGCTTCACGATGGCTGGAACCCATGACAAGCGGACACAACGGATCACACGCCGTAGTTTCCTCTCGGGCGCCGGGACAGCGGCGTTGTCTTTCTCGGTAGTCGGCGCCGGGGCGCTTGCCGGGACCCAGACGAACAGCCGGATCAAGGTCGGGATCGTCGGCCTGGGCGACCGCGGCCGGATGATCGCCGGCATGGTGCAAAGGCACGGCGGCTACGAGATCGTCGCCGTCGCGGACTACTTCGACCATGTCGCCGACGCCGCCGGCGATCAGTTCGGCGTACCGAAGACAAATCGCTTCTCGGGCCTCTCGGGCTACAAGGCGGTCCTCGCCGCCGGCGTCGAGGCCGTCTTCCTGGAGACGCCGCCCTATTGTTTTCCCGAGCACGTCGAGGCGGCGGTCGAAGCGGGCCGGCACATCTACATCGCCAAGCCGCTGGGCTGCGACGTGCCCGGCTGCCTGCGCATCCGCACCGCCGCAAAGAAGGCAACGTCGAACAATTGCGTCTTTCTGTGCGACTTCCAGACCCGCACGGACCCGTTCTTCATCGAGGGCATCCAGCGTGTCCATGAGGGCGCGATCGGAAAGATCGCCATGCTCAACTCGGAGTACAACGAGGAAATCCTGGAGGACCCGCCGAAGACCGCGACCATCGAGAGCCGCTTGCAGAGGCTGATCTGGACCGCCGACGAAAACCTCGGCGGCAGCTACCTGGTCAACGCGGGCATTCACGCTCTCGACGTGGGCCTGTGGATCGCGGGACAGATGCCCACGAGCGCAACGGGCGCATCGCGGATCGTCCGGGCCGACCCGCACGGCGACTCGCACGATATCTTCTCGCTGATCTACGAATTCTCAGACGGCCTGATCCTGAACTATCAGGGCGAGTACCTGAGGAACCATTCGGACTACCGCAGCGACTGCATCGCCCAGGGCGCGGAGGGCTGGCTCGAGACCAGCTACACCACGCGTGTCCGCATCCTCGCCACCCACGGCGGCTGGCGCGGCGGCGACGTCGTGAACCTCTATGTGGCCGGCGCCGAGCGGAACATCGACGCATTCCACAAGACCGTCACGACCGGTGACTGCACGAATCCGACGATCGAGCCCAGCATCAACGCGACCCTGACCGCGATCCTGGGCCGGGAGGCCGCCCGCCGGCGGACAAAGCTGACTCTGGACGAGGTCCTCCGCGAAAACCGCCGCCTGGAACCCGACCTGAGCGGACTCAAGACATAGCAGATACCTGTCAGAGCAACCGTCGTCTCTGCAACCGACTTACGATCCCAGCGCCGATCACCGCGAGCACGATCGCACCGGGTGCGGGGATCGTGGTGGGCGGTTCTCCTTCAATCGTTCGCAGGACAACATCGTTGCCTGTGTATCCCAAGTAGCTGATTTCGAATGTATACCAACTGCCCATGAACATGCGACTGAACGAATCCCCTTCGTCCAGGCCGGAAAAACAGCCCGAGACCGCATCCAGTGCGTCGTTGTCAATGATGAGGAACTCGTCTCCGATCTCGGGACTGAACTGAAGGATCAGGTCCAGCGTCCCGCCGGCCAGGAGGTCGGCATTGAGATCCACATCCCCGAAGACACGGAGTTGATCGTATTCGGCTCCCGCCTCCGTGCCAAACAGCTCGATCTCCAGCGTGCCCAGAGAGTCCAGAAGGTAGTCCCCGTTGATGACAGCCTGTCCGGCCAGCGACGTCTGGGTCCGCGAGAACCCAGGCGCCAGCACGCCCCCTTCCTGTTCCAGTGCCCCGATGCCGCCATAGGTATTGAAGGTCCCCAGCCCCAGCCGCCCGCCGGTGAAATTGAAATCCCCACCGGAACCCAAGTTGATGGTATTCGCCGAGAACAAACCACCCTGGAGATTGACCGTACCCTTCGCAATACCACCACTGGTAGTACCCACATTCGCCGTGGTCGTCGTCACGACAGATCCATCGCCCGTCGTGAAAGTCCCTGTCGTGGTCCCGTAGTAGCCACGATGCCGCCCCACGTTCAACTCGCTCAGGTGCAATTCCGCATTCCCCTGCGTCGCATCCAGCAGACCCGTCCCGTCGCCACCGCTGAGCGGAACGCCAGCCCAGCCCGTTGACTGGTTCATCCCCACGTTCACTATGCCCGGTGTCGCTAATGTCCCCACGTGCAGACTCGAATTGTCTCCCAGGATGAGACTGCCGTTCGCGGTACCGTAACCGTAGGCGTTCATTTTGCCGCCGATAGTGAGATTGGACGTGAAGGCCTCGAACACCGGATCGGCTAGCGTGAAATCCAGGTGGGCACTCGAAGTTCCCGCCGTGTTGCGGTCCCGCCCCCTGTCGTGGTAGCTGATTCCCAGCAGCGACAGCGGATCGGCCGCCGTCCCCAACAACAACGTCCCCCCAGTCGGCACGTCCAAGATGCCTGTGCTCGGACCTCTACCGAAATACACCCTGTCCGCGTCGATCGGTCCCGCCTGATCCCACCGCAGCGTCCCGGTC
>JBDKRX010000068.1:0-35145 GCA_039683175.1 Phycisphaerales bacterium | reverse complement strand
CGGTCCAGGAGTCATCGCCACCAGCCAGGCAGATGGCATTGTCTCCGCGGGAGATGATGTCAGCGCGCTGGGCGGCTTGGTCGACGGCGTGGAGTGGACTGGCACCATGTCCAACTGCCGTTCCGGTGGAAAGGTCTCTGCCGGACAGAGCGGCTACCGCTTGAGGGCTTGGTAGGACAGTCGGGCGCCGCCATGTCGGACTGTTGCGCGTGGGGCGAAGTCGCCGCGGGAAGACAGAGTAGGTATCTCAGCGGTCCGGTCGGATTGCTCAACAGTGGCTGCATTCTCAGCACGTCGTGCTACATCGGCTCGGTTTGTGCCGGCGGCGCTTTACAGGCGGGGATCTGAGGCTATACTCTTGCCAGATATGGCAAACGACAATGGGAACTCCGTGGGTTTGGTCGAGACCCGGTTCATTCGGCTGGTCGAGCAGGACAAGCCGCTACTACTGGAATGCGGCAAGACGCTTGGACCGATCGACGTCGCCTATGAGACCTATGGGCGGCTCAACGAGGCCAGAGACAATGCAATCCTCATCTGCCACGCGCTGAGCGGCAACGCTCACGTCGCCGGCTACAACAGCGCCGACGACAAGAAGCCCGGCTGGTGGGACAGCATGGTCGGGCCGGGCAAAGGCATCGACACGAACGAGTACTTCGTGATCTGCTCGAACTTCCTGGGCGGCTGCGCCGGGACCACCGGCCCCTCGTCGATCAATCCGGCCACCGGCCGGCCCTACGGCCTGGATTTTCCCATCATCACCATCGCGGATATGGTCAACGTCCAGAAGCTTCTGCTCGACGCCCTGGGCGTCGGGCACCTGCTGGCGGTGATCGGCGGCTCCATCGGCGGCATGCAGACGATTCAGTGGTCGATCGCCTATCCTGACATGATGGATGCGGCCATCCCCATCGCGACGACGACGCACCTGGGGGCCCAGTCCATCGCGTTCGACGCGGTGGGACGCAACGCGATCCTGGCCGACCCGAACTTCGCCGGCGGGCAGTACCACCACGGCGAGGTCCCCGGTCAGGGCCTGGCCATCGCCCGCATGATCGGGCACATCACCTACCTCTCCGAGGACGGCATGCGGCAGAAGTTCGGGCGCCAGCTCCGCGACGCCGAGAAGTACAGCTATGAGTTCGACCCCGAGTTCGCCGTCGAGACCTACCTCGACCACCAGGGCCAGACCTTCGTCGAGCGGTTCGACGCGAACAGCTATCTCTATATCACCAAGGCGTCCGACTACTTCGATCTGCCCCGGGACTACGGCTCGTTGAAAGAGGCCTTCGCGGGCGTGCGGGCCCGGTTCCTGGTGGTCAGCTTCAGCAGCGACTGGCTGTTCACGCCGGCGCAGTCCGAGACCATGGTCGATGCCCTCGTCGCCAACGGCAAGGACGTGAGCTACTGCGACATCGCCTCGGGCTATGGCCACGATGCCTTCCTGCTCGAGGACGAGACGCTCGGCGCATTTCTATCGAGCTTCCTGAGGGCAACGCGTCGGCCGGGGGTGAATGCCGGTCCCCTCGACGACTGCTGCAAGGGACGGGGTCGGGTCGGACGGGCCGAGCGGACCCATCGAGCCCGCGTGGACTACGAGTTGATCGAGTCGCTGATCGAGCCGGGCAGCACGGTCCTGGACGTCGGCTGCGGCGACGGCGAGCTGCTGGCCCGACTGACGGACGACAAGGACATCCTGGGCAAAGGCATCGAGCTGAACGAATCGCTCGTGCTGGGCAGCGTCTGTCGGGGGATCGCCATTATCCAGCGGAATATCGACCGTGGGCTTGGCTGCTACGGGGACAAGAGTTTCGACTACGCGATTCTGTCCCACACGGTGCAGACGATCCAGGACCCCGAGCGGATCTTCAAGGAGCTGCTCCGCATCGGGCGCAAGGTGATCGTCAGTTTCCCGAACTTCGCCCACTGGCGGTGCCGTCTGCAACTCCTGTTTGGGGGCCGGTCGCCCGTCACCCGTCGGCTCCCGTTTCATTGGTACAACTCGCCGAACATCCACTTCCTGTCGTTGAAGGATTTCGACGAGTTCTGCCGCAAGCTGGGTGTCACCATCGAGAAGAGAATCCCGCTGGTCGAAACGAGTGTCAGTCCGATCCGGTTTGGGGCGAATCTGTTCGCCGAGCAGGCAGTCTACTGTTGCAGGAGCGATTGATGGCAGAGCTGGAACGCATCGGGGTGTCGTTGGACAAGGATCTGCTGGCCGACTTCGACAAGCTGATTGCCCGGAAGGGCTATCAGAGCCGCTCGGAGGCGATTCGTGACCTGGTTCGCCAGCAGTTGAGCCAGGAACGTGCAGCGGATCCGCAGGCGCAGGCGGTTGCGGCGGTCTTCATCGTCTACGATCATCACGCCGCCAACCTGGCGGAAAAGCTGATCGCCATCCAGCACTCGCACCTGCTGCACGCGATCTCCTCGCTGCACGTCCACCTGGACCACCATGATTGCCTGGAGATCATCGTCCTTCGCGGGCAAGTGGGCGAGATTAACCGGGTCGGCGAGAATATCGTGAGCATGAAGGGCGTCAAGCTCGGCCGAGTCAACCTGGTAGCGACCTGAGCCGCCTCAAATTCCCGACGATTGGCGCTTGACAGGGCATAGGGGCATCCGTTCTAATTACCCCTAAGTAGGAGTCGCTCGGGCGATTAGCTCAGCTGGTTAGAGCGCACGGATCACACCCGTGAGGTCACTGGTTCGAATCCAGTATCGCCCATTGGCATAAATCTCTGTAAACAAAAGCCTTACAGCGGTTTTTCCTGTGGGAGGGGAACGTGCGGCTCTGACGCTCACGGACGAAACGTACAGAGAACGGAGACTATGGCCAGGCGGGCGCCATCCAACGCAGACCTGATCCGCGAGGTGGAATCCCTTCGAGGACGGCTTTCCAGGTATGAAGCCTTGGATAGTCGTTCGTCCGGGGCTTCGACGCGAGATCGTGCCCGGCAAGACTGGTTTCGCACGCTCTATACCCAATGTCCCCTGCCGTATCAATCCCTGGACGAGAACGGTTGTCTTCTCGATGTGAACCCTCGCTGGCTCCAGATCCTCGGATACGCACGGGAGGAGGTCCTGGGCCGTTGGTTCGGCGACTTTCTACCCGAATTCGAACGGGGGCCTTTCCGCGAGGGATTCGAGAGATACAAGGTTGTTGGTGAGGTCCACGCCGTCCGCTTCGTCCTGATCCACAAGGCTGGGGGGTGCATCGCGACCGAGTTCGAAGGCCGCGTCGGCTACGACGATCAAGGCCGGTTTCAGCAAACCCACTGTGTATTCCGGGACATCAGCAAACCTTCGCAGGCGCAAGAGACCCTCTGCGCAGACCAGCGTATACTGGAGGCTGTGTTCCGCTGCGTCCCGACTATGATGCTGGTGGTCGACAGGGAAAGTCGTGTCTGCCGCGCCAATCAGGCTTTCCTGGAGGCCGGCGCCCGATCGGTCGATGGCATTGCCGGCCTGAGAATCGGCGAAGCTCTTGGCTGTCTGCACACGTCCGATGACCCCGAGGGCTGCGGCTTTGGACCCGCGTGCGCGCGGTGTCCTGTGCGTGCGATTGTGAATGAGACGCTGGCGGCCGGACGCAACCACCGCAGGACCGAGACAAGGATGCCAGTCATGGTGGGAGAACGCGTCGAGGAACGAGTCCTTCAACTCTCCACGGCCAGGGTGCATACATCCGACAGCACCCTGGCGTTGGTTTACATCGAGGACGTCAGCGAACACCAGCGTTTTGAGAGCAGGATCAAGGAACGAGAAGCGGCCCTGTTCCATGCGGGTCGGCTCGGCACCCTCGGCGAGATGGCTTCAGGGATCGCCCATGAGCTCAACCAGCCTCTCTCGGCGATTCTCAACTATGGTGACGCCAGCCTGCAACTGCTGCGGGCCGAACCACCGGATGTCCCCCGGATCACGCAGAACCTGTGGGAGATCGTCTCGCAGGGCGAGCGGGCGGGGGTTATCATCCGCCGGATGAGGGCCTTGGCAAAAGGCCGCCAGCCCCGGTTCGCCTCCACGGATCTCAACGAGGTCGTCCACAATGCCGTGACACTGATCCAGTGGGAGCTGACGCAACATGGTGTGACTCTGAACCTGGAGCTCACGGAGCCGCTGCCTCCCGTATACGCCGATGAGATTCAAATCGAGCAGGTCCTGCTGAACCTCATCCGCAACGCGATCGACGCCATGCGCGGGGTGACGGGGGAACCACGTCTTTTGACTTTGCGGACGGCCGCTTCGGAAGCCCGATGTGTGCGCGTGGAAGTGTGCGACACCGGCGTGGGACTGCCGCAAGGGGGGACGGACCTCTTGTTCGAGCCGTTTTTCAGCACCAAGCCGGACGGGCTGGGGATCGGCCTGTCGATCAGCCGAACGATTATCGAGACACACGAGGGAATTCTTGCGGCCAGACCCAACCCGAATCGGGGGGCCGCATTCTTCTTCACGCTGCCCATACTGCAGTCGGCCACGTCCTGATGACACATGCCATACGCAATCCTTACAAACCATCACGCAAGAAGATCAAAACGCCAACTGTCGATGTCCGACTGTAGCAGGCGCGATGGGAGTCGTGACGCAGATGAAAGGAGTCTCTGCCGATGTCAAACGCCGAGCCTACAGTCTTCATCGTCGACGACGACGAAGCGGCCCGCAGGAGTTTCCGCGAACTGGCGGAGAGCGTCGCGCTCCATGCGAAGACCTTCGCGTCCGCGAGAGAGTTTCTGGAAACATATGACCCCGATTGCTGTGGATGTCTGCTGCTGGACGTGCGGATGCCCGGGCTCAGCGGCCTGAGACTCCAGGAAGAGATGAATCAGCGGGGGTCCAATCTCCCCATCATCTTCATCACAGGCCACGGGGACATTCCTATGGCGGTTGAAGCCCTCAAGAAGGGCGCTTTCGACTTCGTCGAGAAACCCATCCGTGGCCAGCTCCTGCTGGAGAGGATTCACAGCGCCCTTGAGCAGCACAGACAATCGTATCGTGAAATCGCCAGAATACGACAGATACGAGCCAGACAGGCGCTCCTGACGGACCGGGAGAACGAGATCCTCGAACGGGTGAAGGCGGGCCAGAGCAGCAAGCTGATCGCACGCGAGTTGGGCCTGAGCCGCAAGACGGTCGATGCCCACATGACCAATATCCGAGAGAAGATGGGCGTCGAGTCCACACCCCAGTTGATCATGCTGCTGTACGACGGCGGCCTGTTGTCACCCTCTCTCGTCCGCGTTTAGCCGGTCGGCCTGCTCCCCTGCAGACCCCCGTGCGATCTTGCCCTCCACACCGTCATAGCCTTTACAGGATGGAGTGGGCAGTGCCTTCCCCGGACCTCCTCTGCTGCAAACCCCTGATCGGGAAATTCCCCATCCACATAGGCCAATGCCTCGCTCACCTGCGAATACACCCACAGCTTATAGTCGAAGCCTTCCTTCACAGTCTGCCCGAGCAAGCCGACATTTCCCACGGCGACCCAAAAGACTTGAGATGCATCCCGACGGAAGACTTGAGATGCATCCCGACGGATGTTTCCGGCGTGAAACCCAGTCGTGGATGCGATGCGGAAAAGGGAACCCCCTCTTGTGATGCCAAGACAACTGATTAAGGAGTCGATCATGGCGACAGCAACGGCACGAGACTGCGAGACGAACAAGACGGTCCTGGAGAAGGAAGGCAAATACCTGACCTTCGCCCTCGCCAACGAGGAGTACGGGCTGGAAATCCTCAAGGTCCGTGAGATCATCGGCTACATGGACATCACCGCCGTGCCGCAGACGCCCGCGTACGTCAAGGGTGTCATCAACCTTCGCGGACAGGTGATCCCCATCGTGGATCTGCGAGCCAAGTTCGACATGGAAACTGCCGAAGTCACCGAGCAAACCTGTATCATCGTCGTCGAGATCACCCAGGAGGGCCGCAAGTTCAACACCGGAATCGTGGTGGATCGCGTTCAGGAGGTCCTGGACATCTCCGGCGCCGACATCGAGGATGCCCCGCAGTTCGGCGCCTCGGTGGACACCGGTTTCATCCTGGGCATGGCCAAGATCGGCGAGCGGGTCAAGATCCTGCTGGACATCGACCGGGTCTTCAGCAGTGCGGAATTGGCCGGGCTCGCCAACCCTTAGCCGGTCCACGACAGGGTCTGGTTTGAGGCACACAGACACGTCTTTTCGCAGAACCATCAGGCACATTGTGCCACATCAAGGAGATCAACCATGTTCCAGAGAATGAGATTGAGCGTCAAGTTGATATCGGGTTTCCTCACCGTGGCGGCGCTGGCTGCCGTGATCGGGTCGGTCGGCTTCTTCAGCCTGCGGACGATGCGATCCCACGTGGAGAGTATCGGGTCGGTCTATCTGCCGAGCGTGCAGAACCTGTCCCAGATCAGCACGTCATTGGAGAATCTCTCCAAGGGCCTGTCGACCCTGCTGAACCCCAACCTTTCACTGCCGGAGCGCCAGCAGGAGTACGCACAGATCGAGACGGCCAGGCAGGAATATGGAAAGGCGGCTCAGATCTACGAGGCCCTGCCTCAATCCCAGGAGGAAACCGAAGCTTGGGAACAGCTCAAAACCGCGATTTCCGACTGGCGGAAGATGAACGAGAGTTTCCTTTCCATGTGTCACACGCTCGACGAACTCGATATCCTCAATCCGGATGCGTTGAAGGAACAGGTGGAAACCTTCCGTGCGGATCACTACAAGCTGCTGGACTGCGTCGCCGGCCTCGTTCACGACAGGAAGGAATTCGAAGGCGGCGACAATCACCTGACGTGCAACTTTGGAAAATGGGCGGCGGATTTCCGAACGAAAAACACGACGGTTTCCGCGGCGATGAGAGACATGACGAGCGCCCACGAGCAGTTCCATCGACGTGTCGGCAGCATCAGGGAGATGGTCAAGAACAACAACACAGAGGGAGCCCAAACGGCGCGCCAGGAGATGAACGCTGCCGCCAACGAGGTCTTCAGAGGCTTCCAGACCCTACGCGATGAGGCCGCGAAGGCGCAGGGCATCTATCGACAGGCCAATCACGAGGTCATGGTGGCGACGCAAGCCACGCAAACCGAGGTCTTCCAGCGGCTGGATCAACTCATCAAGGTGAATGCCGACAACGCCGACACGGCACGGAAAGCCGGGACGAGCGACGCCTCCACGAGCGGAGTCATCATGCTGGTCACTCTCGCTATCGGCGTGGCGATAGCCCTGTTCCTGGGCATCTTCCTTGCGCTGAGCATCACGCGCCCGGTCAACCGAATCGTCACGAGTCTGACGAGCGGCGCCGAGCAGGTTGCGGCCGCCTCCGGACAAGTCTCGTCAGCCTCACAGTCCCTGGCCGAGGGCGCCACGGAGCAGGCGGCGGGTCTGCAGGAGACCAGCTCCAGCCTGGAGGAAATGTCCTCCATGACCAAACAGAACGCAGACAACGCCCAGCAGGCCAACACGCTGGCCGTCGAAGCCCGCAAGGCCGCGGCGACCGGCGCCGAAGCCATGGGCCGGATGAACGTGGCAATTCAGGAAATCCAGAAGAGTTCCGACGAGACCGCCAAGATTATCAAGGTCATCGACGAGATCGCCTTCCAGACCAACCTGCTGGCTCTGAACGCCGCAGTCGAAGCCGCTCGCGCCGGCGAGGCGGGCAAGGGCTTTGCCGTGGTGGCCGAAGAGGTGCGGAACCTCGCGAGGCGATCCGCCGAAGCGGCCAAGAACACGGCCGGCATGATCGCGGAGTCGGTCAAGAGCTCCAAGAACGGCGTGGACATCGCCACAGAGGTCAGCAAGATCCTTGATGAGATCGTCCAGAGCGTCGGCAAGACGACCGATCTGGTCAGCGAGATCGCAGCCGCCAGTCAGGAGCAGGCGCAGGGGATCGATCAAGTCAATACCGCAGTCTCCCAGATGGACAAAGTCACCCAGCAGAATGCCGCCAATGCGGAAGAGTCCGCCGGTGCCTCGGAGGAACTCAGCGCACAGGCGGAATCGATGCAGGAGGTGGTCTCGGAGTTGGTGGCCCTGGTCGGAGGAGCGAGCACCCGGAGGTTCCCGTCCGACACGACGAAAACGGGTCGCCGCCCGACCCGAGTGAACCCGATGCACAGGTCGCACCCGACCGATGAGCCCAAGTCGAAACTGCACAACCTCGGCAGGTCGGACGAGGTGCTCCACAGGATCGCGGTCCACTCGGACAGGCCGCAACATGCGACGACCAAGTCGTCGAGCAGGACAATCCCGCTCGGACCCGAAGACGGCGATCTGACCGAATTCAATGCCTAACCAAGCCTTTCACCTACAGTTCCGTTGCCGTACGGAACACGCCCGGGTGGACCCAAGTCCACCTGGGCGTCGCTTTTTTCTCGGAAGGCGATGCAGCCCTCGGCCGCACCAGACACCTCTTTCACCACACTCACTCACGGTTGCACCCAACAACACAAGACTACTCTCCAGAACCCAACATTCCGCATAACTCATTTCTCTGAAGGCATTTAGAGTACAGACAACAGAACCGTGACTCTGATGCAGTATAAAGTTGTGAAAAAAATCACAACAATGCGATTGCTACTTTGTATGAATAGAGCGTATATTATCGATATGTGATTATCGATACGATACTATCGATAGCTATGTGTTATGCAGTTTTGGAGATAGGTCATGAACAGGGATCAAGGGATCAGCGTTCCACTGCCGACGATTCGCCGGCTGCCAATGTACTTCTCGCTCCTGCAGAAAGCAGCTCAAGAGAACCAGACCGCCGTGAGCAGCTCGCAACTGGCGGCGGACCTCGGGCTTGAGCCCATCCAGGTCCGAAAGGACCTGGAGGCTATCGGCGTTTCCGGCCAGCCGCGGGTGGGCTTTCCCGTCGCCGGGCTGATCCACGCCATCGAGGAGTTCCTCGGCTGGGACAATGTGACGGACGCCTTCATTATCGGAGCAGGCCACCTCGGCACCGCTCTGGCCGGATACCAGGGTTTCGAGAACCACGGGCTCAACGTCGTCGCCCTCTTCGACAACGATCCCCGCAAGGTGGGCCAGACCATCCACGGCAAGGAGGTCCTGCACATCGATAAGCTGGGCAACCTGGCGAATCGGCTTCACGTCCATATCGCGATCCTGACCGTGCCGGCCGAGGTCGCCGCGAACGCTGCCCAACTCGCGATCGAAGCAGGCATCCAAGCGATCTGGAACTTCACGCCGACGAAGCTGGCCGTGCCGGAGGGCATCATCCTCGAACGTGTCGACCTAGCGGCGAGCCTGGCCGTGCTTTCGAGCAAACTGGCGGCCCGGCTCCGACCCGCTGAGCCGACCGTGCCGACACAGGAAACGCAGGCTTAGTCCGGCCCAGATCAAGGAGCTACCCATGGGAAACACACAGACAACTGAATCGACCGATGGTCTCCGCAAATTCGAGAAGGTTTGCCAGATCATCGACAAGTACAACCGCGATCCGTCGAAGCTGATCCCGATCCTGCAGGAGGTTCAGCACGAATACCGTTACCTGCCGGAGCAGGTGCAGTCGTACATCGCCACGTCGCTGGGGCTTTCGCCGGCCCGGGTCTTCGGCGTCGCAAGCTTCTACGCGCACTTCGCCCTGGAGCCCAAGGGTCGCTACGTGATCCACGTCTGCGACGGGACCGCCTGCCACGTCAAAGGCTCCGACGGGATCAAAGAGGCGCTGTGCGACCTGCTCAAGGTCAACGACAGCAAGAAAACGACGAACGACATGCTCTTTACGCTGGAGACGGTCTCCTGCCTGGGAGCGTGCGGGCTGGCGCCGGTGATGACGATCAACGACGAAGTGCATGGCCAGGTGACGCCCGCCAAGGCGGTCGAGCTGGTCAAGGCCATCATGGAACGGGAGTGATCGAATGATTGAACAAACAGTCAACCTTGAAACAGTGAAACGCCAATACGAGGAGGCGCGCGCCGCCATCACCCGGCGAGTCATCGTCTGTGCCGGGACCGGCTGCGTCGCCAACGGTTCGCTGAAGGTCTTTGCGGCACTGAAGAACGAGATCGCCAGTCGCGATATCAAGGTCGTCGTCGAACTGGGGCATGACCACCAAAAGAGCGATGTCTTTCTGTCTCAGAGCGGCTGCCAGGGTTTCTGCCAGGCGGGGCCCCTGGTCACCGTCGAGCCCGACGGTTACTTGTACGTGCATGTGAAGCCCGAGGACGTGAAGGACATCGTCGAACAGACACTCGTCGGCAACCGTCCGGTGGCCCGGCTGCTCTACAAGGACCCGGCCACAGGCTCGGCCTTCGAGAAGACACACGACGTTCCTTTCTATAAACGCCAGCGGCGCGAGATCCTGGGCGACTGCGGCAACATCGACCCGGAGGACATCCGCGAATACATTGCGCGGGGCGGCTACGAGGCGGCCCGGCGGGCCTTCACGCAGATGAAGCCTCAGCAGATCTGCGAAGAGATCGCGGCCTCGGGCCTCCGCGGACACGGCGGCGGCGGTTTCCCCACCGGCAAGAAGTGGACCCTGACTCTTGCGGAGAAATCGGACAAGAAGTACGTGATCTGCAACGGCGACGAGGGCGACCCCGGCGCATTCATGAACCGCAGCCTGATGGAAGGCAATCCGCACCGGGTGCTGGAGGGCATCATGATCGCGGCGCGGGCCATCGAGGCGGACGAGGCCTACGTCTACGTGCGGGCCGAGTATCCGCTGGCCGTGCAGAGAATTCGAAAAGCCGTGACGGATGCCGAAAAAGCCGGGATTCTCGGCAAGGGGGTGTTCGGCAGCCGTCACAACATGCTCTGCCACGTGATGGAGGGGGCGGGGGCTTTCGTCTGCGGCGAGGAAACGGCCCTGATGGCCTCGATCGAAGGCCTGCGGGGCATGCCCCGGCCGAAACCCCCGTTCCCCGCCCAGAGCGGCCTGTGGGGCAAACCCACCGTCATCAACAACGTCGAGACGCTCGGCACGGTGCCCCTGATCATTCTCCAGGGCAGCCACAACTACCGCACGCTGGGTACGCAGGGCTCGCCGGGCACGAAGACCTTCGCCTTAACCGGCCACGTCGTCAACACCGGCCTGATCGAGGTCCCCTTCGGCTCGACGCTCCGCGAGATCATCTTCGACATCGGCGGCGGCGTGATCGACAAGGCGGGCAAGATCGACCCCGACGGCTTCAAGGCCGTCCAGATCGGCGGCCCCTCCGGCGGCTGCCTCGTGGATGAGCACCTGGACCTGCCCTTGGATTTCGACTCGATCAAGCCGACCGGCGCCATCATCGGCTCCGGCGGCCTGGTCGTGATGAACCGCGACACCTGCATGGTCCAGGTGGCGCACTTCTTCATGCGATTCACCCAGAATGAGTCGTGCGGCAAGTGCGTCCCGTGCCGCGAGGGAACCAGGCAGATGCTGGCCCTGCTGGACGACATCATCCATGGCCGGGGCACGGCCAAGACGCTCGAGCTGCTCGAACAACTCGCCCGCGCGGTCCAGATCGGGTCGCTGTGCGGTCTGGGCAAGACGGCGCCGAACCCCGTGCTCAGCACGCTTCGCTACTTCCGCAGCGAGTACGAGGCGCACATCTTCCAGAAGCGATGCCCCGCCGGACAGTGCAAGGCGCTGGCGGTCCCTGAGATCCTCGTGGACCGCTGCAAAGGCTGCGGCGCCTGCTTGCGAAAGTGCCCGGTCGGCGCGATCACGGGCGAGAAGAAGACCCCGCACCGGATCGACCCGAAGGTGTGCATCAAGTGCGGCACGTGCGCCCAAGCCTGCAAGTTCAACGCGATTGTCGGAGTATGACGACCATGAATAACGGAACCTGTGTACATGTGGACGGACGCGACATTCGGATCGAGGGCGAGCGGAACCTGCTCGAGCTGATCCGCAAGGCCCACATCGACCTGCCGACGTTCTGCTACCACTCGAATCTGAGCATCTACGGCGCGTGTCGGCTGTGCATCGTGGAGATCGAAGGCATGGGGGTCGTGACTTCGTGCACGACGGCGCCCAAACCCGGCATGAAGGTCAAGACCAACACGGCCCAGCTTCGCAGCATGCGAAAGATGTACCTGGAGCTGCTCCTGGCCAACCATCACCAGGGCTGCGCAACCTGCGTCAAGAGCGACGGCTGTCGGCTCAACGAGCTGGCCATGCGGATGGGCGTGACCGAAGTCCGCTTCCAGCCGGCGTCGGGCGTCAAGCCGCTCGACACGTCGAATCCGTCGCTGGTGCGCGATCCCAACAAGTGCATCCTCTGCGGCGACTGCGTCCGCGCCTGCCATGAGATCCAGGGCGTCGACGCGATCGACTTCGCCTATCGTGGGGCCGCGACGACCGTGGCGCCCGCCTTCGGCAAGGACCTCAGCAAGGTCGATTGCGTCTACTGCGGGCTGTGCGCCAGCGTGTGCCCGACGGGAGCGATCACGCCCAAGCCTCAGATCGATCAGGTCTGGGACGCTCTGAGCAACGAGAAGAAGACCGTCGTCGTCCAGATCGCGCCGGCGGTGCGCGTCGCGCTGGGCGAGATGTTCGGCCTGGAGGCCGGCGTCGTCACGACAGGCAAGATCGTCGCGGCCCTCAAGATGCTCGGCTTCGACAAGGTCTACGATACGAGCTTCGCGGCGGACCTGACCGTGCTCGAAGAAGCGAACGAATTTCTCGCACGAAAGACCAAGGGCGAGCGTCTGCCGCAGTTCACCTCCTGCTGCCCGGCCTGGGTGAAGTTCGCGGAGCAGTACTGCTCCGACCTGCTGCCCAACGTCTCCTCGTGCCGCTCGCCGCAACAGATGTTCGGCTCGCTGGCCAAGGCGACGCTGCCCGAGACGCTGGGCGTCCCCCGCGAGGACCTGGTCGTCGTCTCGATCATGCCCTGCACCGCGAAGAAATTCGAGGCCCAGAGGCCGGAGTTCCGCGTGATGGGCGCACCCGACGTGGACTTCGTCCTGACCACGCAGGAATTCGGCAAGATGATCCGCCAGGCGGGCATCCAGTTCAACAACCTCACGCCGGAATCGTTGGACCTGCCGCTGGGCTTCAAGACCGGCGCCGGCGTGATCTTCGGCGCCACCGGGGGCGTCAGCGAGGCCGTGCTGCGATACGCACATGAGAAACTCACCGGCGTGCGCGTGGACAACGTGGACTTCTCCGAGGTTCGAGGCATGCAGGGGACCCGCATCAAGCAGATCAAGCTGGGCGACGTCGATCTCAAGCTGGCCATCGTACACGGCCTGCGGAACGCACGGGCCATCGTCGAGGAGATTCGCGCGGGCACATGCAACTACGACTTCATCGAGGTGATGGCCTGCCCGGGCGGGTGCATCGCCGGCGCAGGCCAGCCCGTGAGCTTCGAGTCGGATGCGAAACAACTGCGGGCCCAGGGCCTCTACGACTGCGACAAGACGCTGCAACTGCACAAGTCGCAGGAGAACCCGTACGTGGCGAAATGCTACGAGACCACCCTCGGGGACATCGGCGGCCATCGCGCCCACGAACTGCTCCACACCGGCTACAAGAGCCGCAAGCGCGTCGCGGACGAAGGCTTCTCGGTTCTGGAGCCGGGCGCCTCCAAGGCCCTGGAGATCAGCGTCTGCGTCGGCACGAGCTGCTATCTGCGAGGCTCGCAACAGCTCCTGCAGAAGATCGTCAATTACGTGAAAGAGCACGACCTCGAAGAGACCGTCGATGTCCGCGCCACGTTCTGCTTCGAGGCCTGCGACAAGGGGCCCAGCGTGAGGGTCGGCGAGGTGCTCATGCACCATTGCACCTTCGACGTGGTGCGGACCGAGCTCGAAGGCCAGCTCGCCAAGGTCGTGGCGTAGGAGGCATGGATCGACGTGGAACCGAAGCGGCGTGACAACCAGGTGGTCTTCACGAACAAGGCCCGGTGCAAAGACTGCTACCGATGCATCCGCGTGTGCCCCGTCGACGCCATCGGAGTGCGTGATGGACAGGCCTACGTCGATGAGGAACGGTGCATCTCGTGCGGGACGTGCATTCGCGAATGCCCGCAGGGGGCCAAGAGCTTCCGTAAGGACTTGGACAGCGTGCGCGAGCTGATCGCTTCGGGGCAACCGGTGGCGGTCAGCCTGGCGCCGTCGTTCGCGGCCATCTTCAAGGCCTGGGAAATCAAGCGCGTCCCCTCGGCGCTTCGCCGGCTGGGATTCGCCCACGTCTCCGAGACCGCGGTCGGCGCGTACCCCGTTGCGAAGCGGACCGCAGAGTGTGCGGCCGAGCACGGAGATTCCTTCTGCATCGCCACCGCCTGTCCGGCGGTCGTGAACTACGTCGAACGGTATCGGCCGGACCTCGTCGAGGCTCTCATCCCGGTCTGCTCGCCTATGGTCGCGCACGCCCGGATGCTCAAGGCCAGGCTCGGCGACGACACGCGAGTCGTATTCATTGGGCCTTGCGTCGCCAAGAAGCAGGAGGCCCGCGAGAAGAGCGGCGGCGCGGTGGACTTCGCGCTGACTTTCACCGAGCTTCTCGAATGGCTCGAACAGGAGCATGTGGACCTGTCGATCCTGGAAGAGAGCGACTTCGACATGGCGCCGGAAGGCTGGGCACGTTCGTTCCCGCTGGCCGGCGGCAGCCTCCAGACGGCGTCCTTGAGCACCTCCCTGCTGGCGGCCGACGTGCTCAGCGTCACCGGCACCCAGGAGGTCAAGGACACGCTCGAAAGCCTGACGGACAGCCGCGGTCCGCTGCTGGTCGAGCCGCTCTTCTGCGAGCAGGGCTGCATCAATGGGCCCGCCATGCCCAAGAACGAAACGGTCTACCAGAGGCGAAAGGCCTTGCTGCACTACGTCCTGAACACGAAGCACGACGGCGCCGGCTCGAACACCTGCGCCGATCTGGCGGCCTCGTTCGAGCGCCATCCGCTCTCGTGCGGCGCGGTCAGCGAGGAGCAGATCCGACAGGTCTTCGCACAAACGGGCAAGGAGAACCCCGAGGACCAGCTCAACTGCGGCGCGTGCGGGTATTCCTCGTGCCGGGAGCAGGCGATTGCGGTGATTCACAAGATGGCCGAGCCCGAGATGTGCGTGCCCCATATGCGACGACTGGCCGAACAGCGGACCGACCGGATCATCGAGACCAGCCCCAACGGGATCATCATTCTCGACGAGCACCTGAGCATTCTGCACGTGAACCCGTCCTTCAAACGGTTGTTCATGTGTTCGGAGGCGGTGTACGGCAAGCCGATCTCGTACCTCATGGACCCCGAGCCATTCGAGCAGATCGCCGCGGGCAAGGCCGAGTTGACGGAGGTGACGGTCGAGCACGCCAAGTACAGCCTGATCTGCCACCAGATCGTGTACGCCCTGCGGGACGAGCGACAATACGTCGGGGTGTTCGTGAACCTGACCGGCAGTCTGCTGAACAAGAAGCAGCTCGACGTCCTGCGGGCGCGCACGGTGCAGCAGGCCCGCGATCTGCTCGCACACCAGATCGACATCGCCGGCAAGATCGCCCAGTTCCTCGGCGAGAGCACCGCCGAGGGCGAGAAGCTGCTGGAGAACCTGGTCAAGGTCGCCCAGGACAACCCGACCGGCGGCGACGACCGGAAAGACTCATGGCTCAGAGATACCTACACATCGACATAACGAGCTGCCAGGCGTCCAAGCACGCCGAGGGTCCGTGCGGCGACGTCGTTGCCCAGCGTCGAACCGACGTGGGCACCGACATCATCCTGTGCGACGGGATCGGCTCGGGGATCAAGGCGCACATCGCCGCGACACTCCACATCTCGCGGATGCAGAAGCTCCTGGCCGAGGGGTTCTCGCTGCGCCACACGTTTGCGAGCGTGATCGCGACGGTGGACAAATGGCGCGACCCGGCCAAGCCCTACGCAGCCGTGACGCTGGCTCGCATCCTTAACGATGGGGAAGTGACTGTTCTCACATACGATGCTCCGGTGCCGGTCCTCGCGAGTCGAGGCCACGCGGACGTGTTGCCCCAGCGGCCCTTCGTGATCGACAACGCCGTCGCGCAGCAATCGAGTTGCTTTCTCGCGCCGGGCGAGGGGGTGCTGTTCTTCAGCGATGGGATCACGCAGGCCGGCATCGGCAATGGGTCCGCCGAGGGGTGGACGAGCGAGGGCGCAGCCGGACATGCCAGCAGGCTGCTCGCGTCCGGACACAGCCTCGCGGGTATCCCGGAATCGATCCGGCAAGAGGCACTGCGGCTGGATGGGAACGTCGGCCGGGACGACATGACGGTCGTCGCCGCCCACTGCCGGCTCGGCAGGACGCTGCACATCCTGACCGGTCCGCCGGCCGACAAGCGGCTCGACGCCGACGTGGTCAACCGGTTCCTGGCCATGGATGGCCCCAAGGTCGTCTGCGGCGCGACCACCGCGGCCATCGTGGCGCGGGTCACCGGCCGCAAGCTGGCAATTGACCGCGAGCCCACGAGCCTCATCGCGCCGCCCAAATATGCCCTGGAAGGCATCGACCTGGTCACCGAGGGCGCCGTCACCCTCAATCAGCTCTGCAACATTCTCGACGTGCCCGAGGAGGAGTTCGAGGAAGTCAATCCCGTGACGGAACTGGCGGACCTGCTCCAGCAGGCGGACCGCGTCAGCTTCATCCTCGGCCGGGGCGCCAATCCCGCCAACGACTCGATGGGCTTCAGGCAACAGGGCATCATCAAGCGCGAGGCCATCGTTCCGCTCCTGGCCAAGAAGCTCCGCGCCCGCGGCAAGCTGGTCATGGTCAACGCCATCTGACCGGCCCCGCTGCTCGCTGCGGATCAGAAGACGATGGCCGCATAGCCCACGCTGTCGTGGCCGGCACGGCCCATCTGGCGGAGCATGATCTCGTTGCTGTTCGTGTGGGCGAGTAGAACGCCTTTGGTGGCGCCGAGCTTCCTGGCGGCCGCGATCGTCGCGGCGGCGGCCCCGGGGCCGCACGCGTTGCCGTTCTCAATCGCGTCGGCGAGCAGTCGTTGCGGCTCGACGGCGACGGCCAGATCGATGAAATGCCGGTCGTTCACGCTGCTGGCCCAGCCCAACCCATCGGCGCCGGTCCCCATCGGTGTGAACCCGTATCGCGGTCCGTAGTGCGTCAGGTCCGTCGAGCCGATGCAGACGATCCCGGCGGCTTTGTCCGCCGACAGGTCCGCGACGGCCTCGCCCAATCCGACGGCCGACTCGTGCGGCGGCACGATGATCGGGACAATCGCTGCCTCCGGGAACAGATGCTGAATGAATGGGATCTGCACCTCGATGCTGTGCTCCCGGCGGTGAGCGGAGGACGAAGCCACCGCGACCTCCCTCTCAATCAGCGATTGCCGGAGCGAATCGTCAATGGGCACCTTGCCTAAAGGCGTTTCCCAGACGTCGCTGCCGTCGAGGGTGGGCATGGACCCGTAGTACCCATGAGCGGCCCCGAAGACCACGAAGGTACGGACGGTCCCCCGCTGCTTCTTCACGGCGGCAAAGACCATTGCCGCCAGCGGACCGCTGAACGTCCAGCCCGCATGGGGCACGAGACCCGCGACGAGCGGATCGGGCAATGGCTCGCTCAGCGTATACGTCGCGAGGCATTCGCGAATCTGTTCCAGGCACTCCTCCCGATCCGCCGGATAGAACTGGCCTGCTACAACCGGTTGTCGAATCTGCATGGCGGACACCCCCGGGATTTACAGTTCACCGTTTCCTGTTTACTATCTACGATCACGCGGGTGCTTCGCTGACCGAAGAACCAGCCTACAATCGTAGATCGTAAGTCGAAAATAGTAAATAGCAGATGGGAAACGAAATGGCATCGGAGAAAAGTGCGTCGGTCGCAGTGGTCATGGGCTCGGACAGCGATCTGGGCGTCATGCAGGGCTGTGTGGATCAGCTTCGGGAGTTCGGCGTGGAAGCGACGGTGAGAATCCTCTCGGCACATCGGACACCGCAGGCGGCCGCTGAGTTCGCGCAGAACGCCGAGGCCCGCGGGATCCAGGTGATCATTGCGGCGGCGGGCATGGCCGCCCATCTGGCCGGCGCGATGGCCGCATGGAGCACGCTGCCCGTGATCGGGGTGCCGCTGGCCGCGGAAGGCGGGCCGGCGGGACTCGACTCTCTACTGAGCACCGTCCAGATGCCGCCCGGCGTCCCGGTTGCGACCGTCGCGATCGGCAAGGCAGGCGCCAAAAACGCCGCCATCCTGGCTGTGCAGATCCTGGCCTTGTCGGACGCCGCCCTCCGCGAGAAGCTCCACCAGTTCAAGAAGAAGCAGGAGCAGAAGGTCCGCGAGAAGGACGCCGGCCTGTCCTGAGGGGGGACGGACCTGCTCTGTTCAACGGCGCGACCTCGCGGTCCGACGCCCGACGAGAGCCAGACCGAGGAGCGCCAGTCCGCCCGCCGGCGGTATGGGAACGGCAATGGGAGCCTCAGGGAGGGACACGGTGATACGCAGAACGAAGGAATCGAGACAACCGGTGTCGAGGTAGTACGCATCGTACACGAGGAGTCTCCAGTCCCCGTAGCCGTCCTGCCCGTCAAAGGCCGTCAGCGAGTCGCGAGGGCGGAAGCTCCCCGCAAACGGCGGTCTCGCATCCGCGATTTCGGCGTCCGCTTCATCGTCGAACGTGGTGGCGATGTAATCGGCGCCCTCGTAGTACCCCTCGAATGGGTCGCTGGTATTGAGCGTCACCATCGCATCGGAGGGACCCAGGAGAAACAACTGCAGGTCGAATGCCGCCGTGTGCCGGATGCTCAGGAAGACATCCACGTCGCAGATGATGAGGTGATCCGGCACCGTGAGAACCGCATCCTGCATCCACCCCCGGGTGGCTTCTGCCTCGGCGGGAATCCTCTGATTGAAGCTGCCGCCGTAGACGTATACGGTGTTGGTGCCTCCTCCCAGGACAGGTTCGGACACGACCGATAGAGCTATCGCGACAACAACGGAAAGACAAACGTGCGCTCTCACCCTCACTCCTCCTCCAGACAACGGAATTCCGACAAACCGCCACGGACCTTTCCATCGATCCTGGAATACTAACAGATGGTAATCGGGAATGTCAAGAGAAAAGTTCAAACAGAATCGCCCTCTGACCGGACGAGCCACGGCGAGTGCCGGGGTCGATCCGAGCCAGAGGGCGTTCCCATCGCCCGGGGGCGATTCCATCATTCATCGCACGTCCCGCGAGGGACAGTGCTCTACGGTCTGCAGTACGGCACGACCGGAACAACGGCCTGTTGGTTCTGGTTCAGGCCGATCGTGATCTCATTGTCCACCGTCGGGTCCAGGGTCGCCGCGCCGACGACGTTCGCGTATTCCCTGACGCCGACGAACTGCGACTGCGTGCCCATGGTGTTGGGCGACATCAGGGACTGCGTCTGGCCGCCGAGGAAGCCCTGCGAGGCACTGGCCGTGCCGGCGCCCCAGGGCTTATCCAGGGACGTCGTGAAATTGACACCCAACTGCTGGCCCTGCGACGTGGTCGGCTGTCCCCACGTCCCGGTCCCCTGCTGCTGGCCGCCGAAGATATCGGCGGTCTGCCCGATGGAGGCCGGTCCCTGGCCGCCGGCGCTGGCGGTCTGGCGGAAGAATCCGCCGCCTGCCTGGAATCCGGCGTTCCAGCCGCCCCCGACGCTCTGCTGCTGGCAGACCATCGCCTGATGGCCGCCTTCGACGAAACCGACGCCGCCGGACCACATGATAGAGTTGGCCGCACCGATGTTGAAACCCTGCTCCTGGCCTACAAACGCCCACGCGCTGCAGGTCAACGTCAACACAATCGATACCACGGGTATCCATTCCTTGTGCATGTGTACCTCCCTGTTTCGAATGATCCCTCGTTGCGATGGAGAGCGTCACGCGGCGGACGCGCCGCGGGCAATCCACTCTCCACAATTCTCCCCGTTGACGGCGCAGCACCCCCTTTCTCCCCGCACGAGAGACGACCCGAAACTCCCCTGTGACAGACCTTGCCGCCTGCGACGTCTATCGCAGGGTCAGGTACATAACGCCTTCGGCATCCTGGAGTCCGGCCTTGGCGAACAGCTCGCGACTGACCTTGATTCCGGGCTTTTTGATCCCCGCACGCGGGGTCGATGCCGCAACCCGAGGCAGGTTCTGACTGACCGGGACCGCGGGTTCCGGGCTGTCCGAGCAGACGGCCGGGGGCTCGGCCTGAACCTGCGACTGCGGCGCAGCGGCCGGCGGCAGTTGCTCGTACCGGTCGGTTCCCTGCGGCTCAAGCGGAGGCAATACGTGTCCATCCTGGGTGGCCCCCTTCGGTTCCGGCTGAGGCATCACCGACGCCTCCGCAGCACGCGGCAGTTTCGCGGATTCGATCATGCGATCCGATCGTTCAGCGGGCATCGCGGCAGGCATCGATGCGGCGCGCGAAACGGGGGCGGACGCGGAAGCCGCCGGCGCCATCCCGACTTGCTGGGGCCTGGCCCGAATCCGCTCATAAAGCGATTCCGGGATTCTTCTGCGTTCCATCTTGCCCGGGCAGAAGCGGTAGGCGTCGGCGCTGAGGACGGCCTTGCCTTTGCCTTCCGTGATGCCGGTGGCCTTGCCTCCCAGCAGCGAGAGGGAGTAGTTCGCCTGGCTGTAGCCCGCCGCAGCCGAGGGGAACGTGAGATTCGAGCCGACCGTGACGCCCTTCATCCCGCCGGAGACCAGCAGAATGTCGGTGTCCCACAGCAGGGCCTCGACCACCGCGGCCTTGTACGCGTGATCCCAGTTGCGTTCCACGTCGCCGTCGATGCTCACCTTGCCCACGTAGGCATATCCCTCCTCTCTCAGGAGGGCGATGTCCACGTTGGAGTCGATGAAGACCAAGAGCGGCTTGCCCTCGGGCCTGCGGTCCCGGGTGATCGAGTTGGCGATCTCGAGCCCGCGGCCGTGGTGGTACTTGTCGGGTGCGTCGAAGAGGGCGACCGCAAGGGTGTTGAGCACTCCGCCTACGGCCTCCAGCATGCCCTTGTGGGGGAGCGACTTCAGGACGCCGCGAAGCTCGCGCATGTCCTCGGGGCTCTCGGGGTCGAACGTGGTCTCGTACACCGTGTCGTTGGCGCTCGGACTGTTGGGGAAGTAGGCCTTGATCGTGCCCCAGCCGCCGTGCGTCCAGTACGGCAGATATGGCGGGAACGTCGTCAGCGGCGCCGTCTTCTGTTCGTAGTTCGAAACCGAGGTGGTGTCGATATTGACCGACGAGGTCGAGTTGGACGCGTTGTCATTCCAGCTCGATCCTCCTTCGGCGATCGACGTGACATCCTGACTCTGACTGGTGCCGATCTGATTGACCACATCGACCGTCGTCCCGACCGGATCGCCATTCTCCCCCTGCAGCGCCGTGGCCAGCGCCAACATGGGGACCAGCACTATCCATACCTTTTTCATCTCTTTCTCCTTCTGAAACTCCGTTTTCTTCGGGCCCCTCCTCCGCCACGCCATCCGGGCGTGGGCGCCGAGAGCAGAGTCGCCCGTTCATTCCTGTGCCGGATGCCCGCTGTCGGACCGACGGAGCGATCCTCCTGCCGGTCCGTGCGACACCCTGAATCGGCAGACCGCCGCTTCAGGGGCAGCCATGGTGCGCGGAGAATGCAAAGAGATGACGCTGTGTCCACATGCTCGAGCCGGATCGCAGGATCGCGACGGCTGTGCACGAGTGAGGGACAAATTCGGAATACACCACACCCCCCCGACCCCTCCGGCCGGTAGAACACCCGCCCCCTGTTGCGAAGCGGAAGCGACATGCTGCGTCACTATCACGCACATAGCATCCTTGCCTGATCAGGTTGCCACCCCGCATCGCATACTACAGTGGCATACCCAGGTTCCTATATCAGCATATACGATTATAGGACCCGCTTGTCAAGGCAATCCATCCTCCTGTGGCCCATTTTGGACCAGAAATATCACATCCATCAACAATCCTCCACATGGGAGCACCACCCCAACCTCCCATATTGCCCATCTTTACAGATTTCGCCCAGCGAAACTCGGATCGCACCGAAAGCGCACGGTCCTTTTCGGGATGACGCCCTGCTGCGGCAGGACCCCCTCCGGCGGCGTCCACCGGGCAGCTACTTCACCTCGAGCACCGAGTTGTAGTCGCCGTACGGATTCATCTCGGAACGCTCGTTGTAGGGATCCTGCTGCCACTGGCCGTCCACAACCAAGCGGTAGCGATACATGCCGTTGGGCAGTTTCACCTTCGCCTGCCAGACGCCGCTGTCGCCGACCCGCTGCATGGGCGTGCCGGCCGGCTGCCAGTTGTTGAAATCGCCGGCGATCTCCACGCTCTGGGCGCGGGGGTAAAGCGTCACGAAGACCACCGCGTCCTGGATCTGGCTGACGCCGTAGTAGTTCGCGAGCTTGGCGTCGATCTGCTCGGCCGTCTCGACGCGCGGCTCGACCGCTGCCGTTGCGGCCACAGCCACCGGGGCCGGCTCGGCAGGCACAATCGGCTCTCGCGTCTCAACCACTTGCGTAGCCGGCGCGGGCTCCGGTTCCGCTTTCGGCGCCGCCATGACGGACGGCTTCGCGGACTTCAAAAGCTCGTTGGCACTGGTCCCGATCGCTTCGAGCTGATCGGCCAGCGAATCCACCAATCGCTTGCTCTTGACCTGCGGACGTTCCTCGCTCCCGACGACCTCCTGCGCCAGCATGCGGAAATCCTGCTGTCCCTTGCTGGCGGGATCATACTCGTTGATCGGCTGCCCGAAGCTCGAAGCCTCTTTGATTCGCGTGTTGAAATTGACCACGGTCTTGAACATGCGGTCGCCGAAGTGGGATCGCAGCTCCGCGAGAATCTCGCGGGCCATCTTCGTGCGAATGTCGTACATGCTCGCCAGAACGCGGACGGACACGTGCTGCTGGCATCGTTTGCACAGAATGCCCAGGGTCTCCAGTTGCTTGCTCAGGCCGTGCAATGCGAAGTAGCCCGTCTCGACCGGCACCAGGACATCGGTCGCCGCACGCAGCGCATTGAACGTCAGCAGGCTCACCGCCGGCGGGCAATCCACCACCGCGAAGTCGTACTCGTTCTGTATCTCGTCCATCACAGTCTTGAGGCAGGTTTCGCGGTCGGCGATCCCGGCCATCTGCTGCTCGAACGCCGACAGGTCGATGCTGGCCGGGGCCAGTTCCAGGTTCTCGCCGATCTGCCAGAGGATTTCCGTCAGGCGGATCGGCTCATTGCGGCTGCGGCTGATGAGAACATCGTAGATGCTCTGCTCGATCTGCTCTTCCGGCACGGCCAGTCCGACTGCGCAGTGCGACTGCGGATCCATATCCACCAGCAGCACTTTCTTGCCCAGCTCGGCCAGCGCGCTGGCGAGGTTGATCGACACGGTGGTTTTCCCACATCCCCCCTTTTGGTTGACGATTGCCACTGTTCTCATGTTTGTCTCCGCAAACGAGCCTTCCATTGCGCCGGTTCCTGGCCCGGACGTGTTTGCCACGAGGTCCGCGACGCGATCCCTCGCGTCGTTGGGGCCCCGCCGGACTGAAAAACGTGCTTTTCAGCACTGGCAGTCCGCAAAAGTGCCTACATTGGACTTTTTCGGCACACCCGTCCGGAAAACTTTACCCTTTTATGGGACGGCCCCATAAAAAGACCTTCAAGGTCGAAAAACCACTTGGCTTATCGGCACAGAACCTGCCCACGACCGGCCGGGTGATTATACAGAATCCCCTCCGTATTGATACTGAGAAAAGCCCCTGCCCCATCGAGAAGTGACAATGGGCAAAATGGCGAATCCAGAAAATAGCCCCAAGAGTCACTGTTTTACCGGACACGTCGCGACTTGCTCCGTTCCTTCCACCTTGACGAAATCGCCTCCTTGCGGATAGGATAGGAGGCGATTCGGATCGTTCCCGCCAGATGAAAGTGAGATGAATGCAGCGGCGACCCCGGCGCGGGGCATGAGGCGAAAACGCATATGGAGAGAGAAGAGAACGATTGCCCCGACTGTAGGCCGGGACCGACGAGCGCAAGCCAACCCGTGAATCCCGTAACCACCTCAACCTCCGAGATGGCGCGATGTCCTCATTGCGGTAGCACGCGGATACGCCGCCGAAACAGACTGCTCTTCATCAATGAAATCGCATGCGCTGTCACATTGGTGCTGACACCGGTGCTGTGCGCAATGGTGATTGCCGTTGTCGTGGCGTTCCTGCTGCTTCCTCTCACGACCTGTATCGCCATCGTCGGCGGGAATCGGTGTCAAGATTGTGGACATCGTTTCGAGCCCAGGGCTCGGACGGGCAATGAGTCGAAGCAAGCTCGATTCCCATGGGCGTTCCACGTTCTGAATGCTCTCCTGCTGTTTCTCCTGTGCGTGGTGGGTCCCAACGTCATGCGCGCGGTGGCCGGCGCGGGGTCACTGCCGGAGATGACGGCGGATATGGGACGACTTGTCACATGCGGCCTCCTCTTGTGGGCGTCCCTGGGCTACCATCTCATTCTGTACTCCAAACTCAAGGAGAGAGTGAAAGCGACGTCGATCTGGGCGACTCTCTTCCTCTTGCCTGGTGTCGTGCTCGGAGGTCTGGTGTTCTATACATCGCGGCCAAGCTTGCACGTGCAGGGATTCCTGGCCTATGCCCAGTTGGCTCCTCTGCCGGAATCCGCTACCGGCGTGCGATTCTACTCGTGGTCGTCCCCCTTCTCGGGAGAGGATTTCGTGCGATTCACCGCCGATCCTAACGACATCGAGCGGTTTCTCGCCAGTTCACCGGCACTGTGGGGACAGCAGCCTGAGCGGTTCTCAGAAACAAGGAAGAGACTGGAGTATCCCGAAGACAGCCAGGGGAATGTGAGCTTTCCGCAGGACGGACAACATGAGTACTTCATTCCCAGGCGCAACGCGCCTGCATGGTTCAAGCAGGTAATCCGCGGCCCGGCCCGAAGGTACTTCTTGCGGCCTCCGAGGTACCAGCTCTCGGGCGAGGTTCTCGTAGACGACGAAACAAGCACGGTGTATATCTACGCGTGTTTCAGTTAGTGGAAAGGTCCCAGCATGCATCGAACGCGGCACGACATCGCATTGTCCCTGTGGGTGATCCTGTCCCTGGCCGGTTTCTCCACACGACAGTCCCTCGCTCAAGACAACTCCCGACAGACCACAGCCCATCTTGACGGGCGGGGATTTGTCAGAATCGACGACGTCCCAAAACTGGTGATCGGCCTGTATGAACTGCCCAGGGACGATGCGAAGCTCAAGGAGATCGCCGAGAGCGGATTCAACCTCGTCCGCGTGCCGCAGGACGCCGGCGCGCTGGACCGGGTCCATCGGTTTGGGCTTCATGCATGGATCTGCCTCGACTCCGCGATCCAGATCAACGATGGCGACGTCCAGGCTGAACGGGGACTGGCGGGCGTCATCGAGAAGTTCAAAGGGCATCCGGCGCTGCTGGTCTGGGAGCTGCCCGACGAGGCGCTGTGGAATATCTGGTGGGGAAAGAACGCCTGGGTCTCCGGGGGACAGCAGAGGGAACTCCGCAAGCAGATCGACGCAGTTCGCGCCAATACTGCCGACGCCACCATCGCGCGGTGGAACTCCCTTCTGGCCCAGGCCGACGACTATGACGACCGCGGGCTCTGGAAACAGGCGGAGGAAATCTACAGCACCCTATGGGCGGAACTCAAGGTGGACAACCCGCATCCGGCGTGGAAGATGTCCCAGTGTCCCGCCGAGTCCGCCGCACTGATCGAGGCCTCCGCCCGCGGCTGCGAGAGGGTGCGACGGCTCGATCCTGCGCATCCCCTCTGGCAGAACCATGCGCCGCGCAACTCGACGCGCAGTCTGCTGAAGTACAACGAAATGGTCGATGCCGCCGGCTGCGACATCTATCCCGCCCCGCCCAACTACGCCATCGGACACAGTGATCTGAAAGACACGCTTTTGACCTCGGTCGGCGCGTACACGGATCGCATGCGAGAGGCTGCGCCGGGCAAGAGCGTCTGGATGGTCCTCCAGGGCTTCGGCTGGCGCGATCTGAGCGAGGGTCCCAAAGGCGATGCAGACCCCGCCAAGGGCCGCCGGCCGCACTTTGCCGAGACGAGATTCATGGCCTACGACGCCATTGTCCATGGGGCCAACGCCATCCTGTACTGGGGGACCACCTCCATTGAAGACGATTGTCCCCTATGGCGCGACATCATGAAGGTGGCCAAAGAGCTCCGGGCCCTGGAGCCGGGCATCGTAGGAGATCTCGCGGCCGCCGAGCCCGTCTCCCGGGCGGATGAAACCTTCGGCTCCGTGGATGACCAGGGCCCCAGACTCATGCTCCGCAAAGCCGGCGACGACTGGGTTCTCATCGCGGTCAACGAGTACGGCCAGGGCATCTCCTTCTCCGTGTCGAATCTGCCGAAGGAAATCGAGGGCAAGACCCTCTACCGCCTGTACTCGGACGAGACGCAGGTCATCCGCGACGGGAGTTTCCACGATGGCATCCGCCACCTCGGCGTCCACGTCTACGCGACAAGCCGTCGCTTCGAGGCTAGGTGACCAACGGGATTCTCCGACCGCCAGCTTATGGCTGATAGAGGTTCCTGATGACGCGATCATCCTCCGGCGCAGCCGGGTTGAGAAGCATTACCGGCTCGGTCACGAGGGCGTCGCCAAGGTCCTGCGCGGAGCCCGCGGGGTCGGGCTGCCAGAGGAGATCGAATTGAAACTCCATGATCCCGTGCTCGTCCGCGACGAAATTCGTGTACCAGAAGTTGTTGAAGACCATCGCCATCAGGCGGTGCGAATCCTTCGGGGGGGCCTGGAGCAACGCCAGCGTAGGAGAGGAACCGAACACCATCAGAGGCGCATCCCGGCTGACCCACAGCCACCGCCCTTCTGACGTCGCATAGTCCGCCCAACCATCGAAGGCGAAATAGTCGCGACACGTGCCGGCCAGTTGGTCGGTGAACGGCGTGAACGCCTCGCCGCCGCTGCTCAGTCGCGGCAGAGTCTCGCCGACAGGCAATGGAAACGCCACGTAGAAGATCTCGGGCACAGCGGAGGAAATCCGGTTGACCCGCAGTGTAAATCGGGCTCGTGGCTGTCGTTTCCAGATCTCGACGATGCGGGTGCCCCACTGCAAACGCGGATGCTGCAACGCCTGCGTGTAGACGAGGGTATAGGGCGTCTCCTGCACAACGGCTTTCCCCTCGGGTACAGCGGGAACGTCTTCGAGCACTTCACGGCGCATCTGCTCCCGCGCCTCGCCGCGCCGGCCTCGAATGTCGGCCAGTATGTGACGCGGCGCGAAGCCGTTCACCTTCACCGCGATGAAGTCGCCCGAACCATCGAGGAACAAAGGCTGCTTCATGCCGGGCCAGACCGCCGACACCGGCCAGCCCGACGCATCCGTCTTGATTTCCGGAGTGACGCCGCCGACAACGTTGTCCGACTCAATCCCTTTCGTGCTCAGCCGCAAATGCTGGATGGTGTTGCCGTCGAGCTTTTCCACCCAGAACTTGGCCACCTTGTTCGGCATGTTGTCGGCGAACGTCGCGGAGATGTCCTCGCGAGTGAGGTCTTCCGGCGTGCGGGGCCGACCCCAAGGCTGGACTCCCGGCTCGAAGTAGAGTTTCATCCTCTCGCCGGTCTGCGGATTCTCGACGGTCTGGTAGTCGTCGCGCAGGCACGTCGCGATCATCCGGACCCACCCGCTGAAGGGCGCAGGCACTGGGTTGGCCAGGAACAGGCCTTCGCCCTCGCGAACAAGCTTCGTGCGAGCGCGCTGCGACAGGAGCCACTCGGCCCGCGCCATCGGGCGATAGGCGAGAATGCTCTTTTCTGTAAACTGGGCCTGCGTGTCGAGTCTGTCGGGCTTCGCCACGCTCAGACTCGAACCCCACGTGTGCTCGTCGAACAGGCACAGGTCGCGGTACAGTTCGTCCATCGTCCTGCGGGTGTTCTCATCCACCGGCCCCCACACCGGCGACTGCGCCGCCGCAAGGTATCGTTTCGCGACCCGGCTGGCCGCCACCTCGCGCGGCGCCGAGCCGGTGCCGTTCGCCCACCAATCGGTCCACTCGCCTTCGTACTCGGGCGCCGTCTCGCCCATGGCCTCTTCCATTCGCTGCATGGCATCGGCCACCGTCGTCAGCCGCAGACGGGGCTCAAGTCCCAACCGGTTCCAGGTGGCGACGAAGTCGGCCAACGGCGCAAACGGCGGGTCGTTGTCGAAACGCCACTGGCTCGTGATCGAGATCGTCAGCACGTCGTGCCGATAACCCGATTTCTCCAGGTTTCGGATTCGCTCGACACACTGGCGATGCGCCCGCCGGACCGACTCCTCCTCGCTGCTGAGGATGTCCCCCGCGCGGGGGGGACGATACCGCGTGTCCGCGGCCAGCGGGACCGGGCCGCGACGCCATTCGCCCGGCTCGAAGAAGTCGAAGCCCGAGCCGTAGCCGATATTGAGCCAGACGAACATCCGCCGGCCGTCGGGCATCTTCCACCAGAAGGCGGATGGTCGCGGAAAGGGCACGCCGCCACTGTCCTCGTTGATGCCGGTGAAGAGGTATCGCACGCCGCGATCCAGGAGGGCCAACGCGCCGGCGCGGGGCATCCCGTTGACGTCGTTTTGGATTGCGACCTTGGGCCCAGCCTGCTGCCAGAGGTCTTCCGGCAACCAGTGGAGCATCGTTCGCCACTGGGCCGCGTTCATGAAGGGCGTGTTGTTGAACGCCAGCGCGCTGACCTCCAACTGGCCGCTACGAACCGCTTGGAGGAACTGCTCGCGCCGCGCGGGTGTTGCAGCCTGCCACCAGTCGTTCACCGGCATGGTCGCCTCTGCGGTCCAGAAGAAACGCCTGTCCGCGGGCCCATTCATCGAATCGAGAATGGTGTCCACCGCGATGTCGAGGTACCGCCGGTACAGCTCCCGGCAGACCGATGGGCTGTCGGTGAAACCCACGTCCGTATGGGAAAAGTGAACGAGGTTGATCTCCTTGACGGCCGGACCAGGCCGGGCCTCGCCGGCGGACGCCGCCTCAGGTCCCCCCATCCATGCAAGACCCACCGCCAGTAACAGAGCGCACCTGCGGATATGTCGATCTATTCGTTTCATGTGCAGCGATTCTCCTTTTCAAGAAGACGGCGTTCCTGCCTGTCATGCCCCCCCATGATATCGTGCCCGACACCCCATCTCAACACCCCTGCCGATTGCAGGAGCGAGGAAGTAGAAGCCAGGAGGCCTCACGCAGAGACGCCAGAACGCAGGAATCGGGGACACACAACGAAGCAACCTACGTGGACGGCCCGAAACGGGTGACGTCGAGTAGAGGTGTGGGATTCCCCCAGAGAAACTCGCGCCACCGTCGTGACGACGGCTCGCTCATGGAGGTCCCCGGGGACCACAAATAACGGAACAATCGTTTTTTTCGTTTGATTCCCAGATATGATTCGTTACACTGCTACCCATACCCATGAGCTGAGTACACAGCCCATCGTCCATAATCAGGAAGGCTGTGACCCGCACAAGTCGCAACGACGAGCGAACTGGCGTTTGGGGTTGTGTTCTTGTTCTTTGAGTGGAGTATAGGTGTAGTTGGCTACCCGTAAGCCAGTGTGAGTCATGTAGTTTGAAAGGAAGTAGGTATGAAACGTGGTTTGGTTCTTCTGTCAGTGACAAGTCTGGTGCTGGCCTCTGTGGCGAGCGCCTCTGTGCAACAAGGGGACACGGAGTTGGATTTTGCCGCCGGTTTTGTGTCCGAGAACGGCGCCGAGGACAACGGGAATTCGAACAGCCTCTTCGGCGGGATCGATTTGGGCTACTTCGTGACCGACAACATCCAGGTCGGCCCCTCCGTCAGCGTCGGCTGGACGGACAATGATTCGACGAGCAACACCTATGGCTCCGAGAGCATAGAGTACGGCTTCGGCGTCTTTGGCAAGTACCACTTCATGCCCACGAACCAGTGGGTGCCGTATGTTGGCGCCAGGATCGCCTATTCCTGGGACAACACCGATTTCGACAGTCCCAACGTTTCCGACAATACGGATGAGGGGATTTCGTATGGGCCGGTGGCAGGTCTTCGCTTCGAGATGAACGAGAAGAACGATTTCTACGCCGAGTATCGGTACACGCTGTATGACGGCGACTTCCGCGATTGGCGGGACGAGACGCACGCCGTGCTGGTGGGCATCATTCATCAGTTCAAATAGGATGGGAGGTCCGGGCATCTGACGGATTGAGCCGCAGGCAACGCCTGCGGAATCGTGAAAAGAAACGTTGCGGGTTCCACAGAGCCCGCAACGTCTTTTTTTTGGCTCTTCACGGTATCTCGGGGAATCTCGGCACGGCTTAGGCAGTCCCCCAGGGGGAGTTTATCGCTTTGTGGCCTCCGGCTTGATACGCGAACGAAGCGTTCGCTTACGGGACCACACGTTGCATAGGGGCGTGCAACGCCCCCTCCGTGCTGGTGGCTTCAATGCGTAAGACTCCCGACGCAAAGCGCCGGAATCCGTGTTCGCCCCCCGAAATTCCGGGAAGAACCATCTTTTTGCCCTTGACGAATTCGGAGAGGCCGAGGACTGTCGGAACAGCGGTTTCTCAGGGCACAATGGATGGGAAGTGCCCAGAGATCGTTGCCGAGGAGTTGGATGCGATTGCCGGCGCACAGAGCGAGGCCTATTCCGCCACGGCCCGACGGCCGGCGCAAGCCGATTGTCGTCCACGGAACGTCGATTGCCTTGAGGCATCCCGAATCTCCTACGCCTCACGAACATCCCTCTTGCCTTTCCGACACTCTGATCCTACAGTTGGGACGGCCACGAGAGACCTCAGGGCTTTGAAGCGGCCGCCAGGTGAGACAGACATGACGAGCGACTTGAACAAAGAAGGCGGAATCTAAAATGTGTAGGTGTGGCCCGAGAGTTCTCAGAGTTCTTCGGGAGTTGTCCCAAAAAGGGAGACAACGACGGCCTACAATTGCGCCTGGCGCGCAGCGTTGGGAAGTGTGAAAGAGAAAAGGAGCGAGAGATGCCACGGTACTGGGTAATGGCCCCTGTTGAGTCGAAGCCCCCGGAGCTATTCGACAAGGTCTGGCAATTCGATCTTGCCGAAGACGTTATCTCCATAGGCTGGAAGCAACTTGGCAACGTGTCGCAAATGACCAGAGAGGAACTCGCCAAGGCTGTTGCCGCAGCCTACTCGGACAAACCCTCCCAGACGAAGGGGTTGTACACGAACATGCTGTGGGCGTTTTACCATGACATGCTTCCGGGTGATTACGTGATCGCGAGAAGAGGACGTAAGATGCTCGCAGGGGTCGGTAGAATCGTGACCGGCGCCGCATACATGCCCGGCAGGAATCCGCTGGTGGAACACCCCGGGTTCATAGAGGTCGCGTGGCAGGATCAACCCAAGGACAAATCGTTCCCGACCATTGTCTTTCCCATGCATACGCTCGCGGAGTCTTCGGAAGAACAGTTTCGCGGTGTTGTTGAAGGCTCTGGCCCATCGGTTACGCCGCTGGAAACACATTCTGACTTGGAAGACCCGAGCGAGTTCGTGCTGGAGAAGTACCTGGAGGATTTCATCGTCAGCAATTTCGCCACAATCTTCAAAGAGAAGTTGCGCGTCTTCGAGGATGCGGACGGTAACGACGGACAGCAATATGGAACCGACATTGGCACAATTGATATTCTCGCCGTGGAGCCAAGGTCAGGCAGCTTCGTCGTCATTGAACTCAAGAAGGGACGCCCATCCGACCAAGTCGTCGGGCAGGTTCTCCGGTACATGGGATGGGTCAAGAGAAACTTGTGTTCGAGCGACCAGAACGTAAGGGGTCTTGTCATATGCCATGACCACGACCCAAGACTCAACTATGCCTTGGAGATGACAAACAACATCGATGTGCGTTATTACACAGTCTCGTTCCAGTTGAGAGAGAATCCCTAACGAGAGGGTGACCTGGAGGAGGACAGAGGTTCAACCCTACGCATTTCACACACGGCTGCTGGCGTACTCACAGGGACGGAAAGGCAGGGAGTATCCAGATGAAGATGAAGAAGATCGCTGTGCTGCTGATTGTGCTGTTGGGACTCAGCGATTGTGCGAAATGGTCTCGCTCGCACGACGCTGACGACGTCGGAGCCGGGGCGCGGCGGCGGGTGATTGTCTGCACCGACATTGGCGGGACGGATCCGGATGATTTCCAGTCGATGGTTCATCTGTTGGTCTACGCGGACTGTTTCGACATCGAGGGGCTGATCTCGTCGCCGTATGGGCCGGGTCGGAAGGAGCATATTCTTCGGATCATTGATCTCTATGAGCGGGACTATGACCACCTCAGGACGTACTCGGACAGGTATCCGGCTCCCGATACGCTGCGGGCGATTGCCAAGCAGGGTTCGTTGGAGGGGGCGGGCTACGCGGGATTCGGAACTCCGACGGAGGGCTCCGACTGGATCGTTCGTTGCGCCCGGCGGGACGATTCGCGGCCGCTTTGGGTCCTGGTGTGGGGCGGGATCGACGATCTTGCCCAGGCGCTGCACGATGCGCCCGACATTCTGCCCAAGCTCCGCGTCTACTTCATCGGCGGGCCGAACAAGAAGTGGAGCGTCGATGCCTATCAGTACATCGCGACCCACCATCCGACACTCTGGATCATCGAGGCCAACGCGACCTATCGCGGCTGGTTCGTCGGCGGCAACCAGGAGGGCGAATGGGGCAACAAGGCGTTCGTCGCTGCACACGTCGCGGGCCACGGCGCGTTGGGCGATTTCTTCGCGACGCTGCTGGGCGGCACGACCAAGATGGGCGACTCGCCCTCCGTCGGCTACCTGCTGCACGGAACGCCCGAAGACCCGTCGCAGCCGGGCTGGGGCGGACAATTCGTGCGGGCCTGGGAGCGATCGCATGTGGTGTTCCGCCGGCTCACCGACGCGGAGGATCGGATCGAGCAGTTTGGCGTCTTCGAGCTGGCACTGCCGTTGGGCGAGGAAGCACCCGAGCAGCCGCAGGCGAGCATGGTGATCGAGAACCAGTCGTCGGTCGGGTGCGTGGGCGCGGACGGCGCGATGCGCTTTCGCTTCTCGCCCAAGGATGCGAAGACCTATCGCTACGTGATTCGAAGCAACGTGCCGGGGCTCGATGGAAAGGCCGGCTCGCTCACTTCCGTGCGGCCGGCGTCCGACGCCGCACAACGACCCTCGCCGCGGCTGCCCAATTGGTGGACGGATGATCCGTCACCGGAGGCGGCAGAGGGCCCGCACCTCGGCGCTCGGACCGTCAGCCAATGGCGCGAGGAGTTCCTGCGCGACTTCGCAGAGCGCATGGACCGCTGTAAGTCGCCCTGAATGGCGGCAACGGCTCGCTCGGAGATGTCGCCAGGTTTCTCAACCTGCCTGCCGGACGCAGTAGAGGAAACGGTTGGAGCGGAGGAACAGGCGCTTGTCGCTGATGGCGGGAGACGCGTTGAAATCGCTGTCGTCGGACGCAAACTGGTTGTGGGCAACGATCCGATACTCCGGCTTGGCGGGCAGGACGAACGTGCCGTCCTTTCGCGTCACCACATAGAGCCTTCCCTCGGCTGCCACCATCGAGCCGTAAATCGCGAATCGCTGGGTGATGGGCAGTTTCTCGCTATATCGAAGTTCGCCTGTCTTGGCGTCCGCGCAGCAGGCCCGGCCATAGCCATCCGCCCAGTACATCAGACCGTCCACGACCACCGGCGACGGCGGGCTGGTAACGTTCTTGCCGGACCAGACCACGTGCGTATCGGTGACATCCCCGTCGCCGCCCGTGCGCACGGCCAGAGAGCCGTATTGTTGCGGGCCGCCTCCGTGGACGTACGCGACGCCGTCGAGAATCACGGGGGTGGGGATCATGTCGTCGTTGATGCCCGTGCGGGCAAACCAGAGTTGCCGGCCCGTTTCCGGGTCCAGGCCCCAGACCTGGGACGGCACGACCACCACCAGTTCCGCGCCCCCGTCCCCTCGGCCGGTCACGACGGGCGTGCAGAACGACAGCCCGGTTTCGGACGCATCCTTCTTCCAGATCTTGCGGCCGCTCTGCGTATCCAGGGCATACAAGGCCTTGCTCTCGTCCCAGGCATTGACGAAGAGCAAATTTCTGTAAAGGGCCAGGCTGGACGCAGCGCCCCAGCATTTCTGATCCGTATCGGTCCCAACGCTTGTCTGCCAGAGTTGCTTGCCGTCCAGGTCGAAGGCGAGCACGCCGGTCTTGCCGAAGAACACGTAGACCCGCTGCCCATCGGTCACGGGGGTCTGGCTGGCATAGCCATGCTCGCGCAACATGCCGCGGTAGGGATCCTCCGGCAGCGCCGCCGGCACGGCCTTGTCCCAGAGCACTTCCCCGTCCGTCGCGTGGATGCACAGCAGGTGACGCTTGAGATTGTTCGGGTCGCCCGGTCGGTTCGGGTCCAGACCGTAGCCGGAATAACAGGTTACGAAGACCCGCTCGCCCAGGACAATGGGACTGGACGACCCCGGTCCCGGAAGAGGGGTCTTCCAGGCCAGGTTCTCCGTCTCGCTCCATGACACGGCCAAGCCCGTCTCCTCGCTGACGCCTCGCGCGCCCGGGCCGCGAAAACCCGTCCAATCCGCAGCGGACGCCTGTCCCGCCCATGTCCCTATCCAGAGGACCATCCACACCCTTGCACATCGTCTCATCATGCTGTTTCCCGTCATCGTACTCTCAATGTACCATCGATCTCGCGCTGTCATGCGCGAGTTCCCACTGGGTCCATTATACCGGCTGTCACGGTTCGAACCTACAGACTTTGCGAATGGCCTCCGGGCCGGCTCGCGGGCACGCAAAACGGTCACCAAGCTGTCCCCAGCGCGGTCGCTCAGAATCGAATCGTTGCCGTTCTGATGCCGAAGCCTTGGGCGAGGATCATTCGTGGCGCGTCCGCCCGGGGGTACGGTTCAGGAGACGTCTCGTGAACGGCCGAAGCGCCGATCGACGACGTTCGTCATGTCGGCACTCCCGATGTCACCCTGGCCGTGAGCGTTGTTGTGTCGCGAGTTTCTTCCGTGCGAGCAACGACAACGCTGTGACATGCAGGCTCGTCGTCTCTATCATCCTTTTTGCACGGCGACCGCTTCGATTTCCACCAGCGAGTCCTTAGTACGACAGCGCTATGACGAATCCATCTGTTTGTTGGCTCGACGCTGAGTGCGTTTCCGACTTTCATACGAGGCATGATTTCGCCGTTGATAATACTTGCACCGCGCCGTGACCAAGGCCCAC
>JBDKRX010000067.1:0-40817 GCA_039683175.1 Phycisphaerales bacterium | reverse complement strand
GATGAACTGACGCAACTGGAGCAGGACGCCAAGGCGGTGGAGAAACGCTGCCAGCAGGTGGAGCTGCAGGGGCTGTTGGCCCGGCCCGAGGATATGCGCAACTGCTTTTTCGGCATCCATGCCGGCGCCGGCGGCACCGAAAGCTGCGACTGGGCCAGCATGCTGCTCCGTATGTATACGCGATACTTCGACGCGAACAAGTACAAGTACGAGGAGCTGGAAATCACGCCGGGCGAGGAGGCCGGCATCCGCTCGATCCAGTTGCGGGTGATCGGGCCGTTCGCGTTCGGCAAGCTCTCCTGCGAGTGCGGCGTACACCGGCTCGTGCGGATCAGCCCGTTCGACGCCAACGCCCGGCGGCACACGAGCTTCGTGGCCGTCGATGTGCTCCCCGAGCTGCCTGAGACCGATGTCACTCTGAAGGAGGCCGACCTCGACATCGTGTATTTCCGCCGCTCGTCCGGCGCCGGCGGCCAGAACGTCAACAAGGTCTCCACCGCCGTGCGCATCAGGCACATCCCGACGGGCCTTATCGTCGAGTGTGTCAACGAGCGCAGCCAGGCGCAGAACAAGAGAATGGGCCTTTCCATTCTGCAATCGAAAATCGACCGGCTGGAGCAGGAGAAACGCGACAAGGAGATCAACAGGCTCTACGGCGACAAGGGCGAGATCGCCTGGGGCAGCCAGATCCGCAGCTACGTGCTCCAGCCGTATCAGATGGTCAAAGACCACCGCACCGGCTACCAGACGGGCAACGTCGACGCCGTCCTCGACGGCGAGATCGAACCGTTCATCGAGAGCTACCTGCACGAACGCGTCAAGGATCGAAAGAAGGGATAGTCGCGACATGAAGCAGATCATCGACGTTCACGTCAAGACGCGGAAGGCCGAGTGCACGGCGTGCAAGACGGACATGCTGGTCGTCGGGCGATTCTCCGACGGCGACGCCGGCGAGATCCTCCGGGCCCTCGACAAGAAGCTGGACGGCGCCATCGCGCGTCTGGCCAAAATCGGCGACTTCACGGGGAAACCCAAAACGCAGGCCGTGGTCTATGGCAATGGCCGGATCGGCGCCGAGCGAGTGCTGCTGCTCGGACTGGGCGAGCGCAAGAAGGCCACGCTGGACACGCTTCGCAAAGCAGCAGCCACCGCGGCCAATCGCGCCGTCGATCTGAAAGTCAAACAGGTCTCACTGGCCCTGCATCGTTCCTTCCTGGGCCGCCTCGACGCCGAGGTCGCGGGCAGGGCGATCGCCGAAGGCGTCTGCTTCGGCGCCTATCGGTACGACGAGTTCGTCACGGAGAAGAACAACGGCAGACGCGCCTCGCTCGTCGCGGAGATCGTGGACTCCGATTCGAAGCAGATCAAGGGTCTGACGCCGGGGCTCTCGGCCGGCGCCGTCATCGGGCAGGCCCAGTGCTACGCGAGGACCCTCGCGAATCGGCCGGGCAATGTGATCGACCCGCCGGCGCTGGCCAGGATCGCGCAGGACCTCGCTCGCGGGCTCAAGACCGTGAGCTGCACGGTGTTCGATGAGAAGAAGCTCCGGCAGAAGAAAATGGGCGGCATCCTGGCCGTCGGAGCCGGCAGCCGGAGCGGGCCGAGATTGATCGTGCTGAAGTACACGCCCAGGAAGAAGTCCGCCAAGGGTCTGCCCACGGTGGCCTTGGTGGGCAAGGGCATCACGTTCGACTCCGGCGGCATCAGCATCAAGCCCGCCCAGGACATGGACCAGATGAAGCTCGACAAGAGCGGCGCCATCGCGGTGCTCGCTGCGATCTGGGCCATTGCCGAGCTGGAGTTGCCCGTCCAGGTGCTGGCGGTGATCCCCTCGGCGGAGAACCTGCCGAGCGGGACGAGCTACCGTCCCGGCGACATCATCACCACCTACAGCGGCAAGACCGTCGAGATCCTGAACACCGACGCGGAAGGGCGGATGATCCTGTGCGACGCCATTACCTACGCGGCCCAACAGAAGTGTGGCGTCATCGTCGACATCGCGACGCTGACCGGCGCGTGCATGGTCGCGCTCGGGACGTACAAAGCCGGATTGATGAGCAATGACGACGATCTGGTCTCGCGGATCGAAAAGGCCGCCGAAGAGAGCGGCGAGAGCGTGTGGCACATGCCCAGCGGGGATGAGTACGCCGACGAGATGAAGAGCAAGATCGCAGACCTCAAGAACACCGGCAGCCGGTGGGGCGGCGCGTGCAGCGCCGCCGCGTTCCTGCGCCAGTTCGTCGGCGAGGCGAAGTGGGCGCACCTCGACATCGCCGGCATGGATGTGTTCGCGAAGGCGACCGAATGCTCTACCCTGGGCAGCACCGGCTTCGGTGTGCGGCTGCTGACAACCTACTTGATGAATCTGGTGGATAAGAAGCGATAATGGCTGACGAGAAAAAGGGAATCGATAGCGAACGAATCCGCAAGGCGGTCCAGGAGATCCTGCTGGCGGTTGGCGAGGACCTCGACCGCGAGGGACTCCGAAAGACGCCGGAGCGGGTCGCACGCATGTACGCTGAGTTGCTGGGCGGAACGTTCGAGGACCCGCACGTTCATCTGCAAAGCGTCTTCACGGAGAAATACGACGAGATCGTGCTGCTGCGCGACATCCCGTTCTACAGCATCTGCGAGCACCACCTGCTGCCGTTCATCGGCAAGGCCCACGTCGCCTATCTCCCAACGGGCCGGGTCCTGGGCGTCAGCAAGCTGGCGCGGATCGTGGACAATTTCTCGCATCGGCTCCAGGCCCAGGAACGTCTGACCGGCCAGATCGCCGATTTCCTCATGGAGAACCTCAAGCCGCAGGGCGTCGCGGTCGTGCTCCAGGCCTCCCACGGGTGCATGACGATCCGCGGCATTCGCAAGCCCGGCTCCATGATGGTCACCTCGGCGCTTCGCGGCATCTTCAAGAAGGACGCCCGCAGTCGCAGCGAAGTGCTCAGCCTGATGCACAACGACAAGGGATAACCGAATTTACGATTTATGATTTACGATTTACGATTGGGTCACACACGAGGCAACAGTTCACGCCCGAACGCACACAAATAGCAAATCGTAAATCGTAAATAGCAGATATCCAGGGTTTCTATGGTTCGGCTGGGCAGACTGGTTCGGTTTTCGATCAACCCGTTCCTTGCGGAGGACAGCCTCGGGTGCAACTCGTACGCGTCCAAGCCCGCCGGGGAAGGGCTGGGTCTCTTTCTCGAACTGGCGGTCGAACTGGTCGGGCCCATCCAATCGGACACCGGTCTGCTGGTCAACGTCAGCGAGATCGACAAGGTGGTGCGCCGGTTCGCGGTGCCGGTGTTCGCAAAGGAAATCCGCGAGCACCTCGGTCGAGGCGAGCACATGCCGCTTCGCGCGGTGTTGCAGATCCTGCGGTTGGCCCACGAGCACCTGGCGGACAGGTTCGAGGCCGCGCGGGTGGACCGGCTCACGCTGAAATTGAATCCCTTCAGGAAACTCACGATGGATACGAAGGCCGCCGGCATGATGTACTTCAGCGAGAAGTTCGAGTTCGCCGCCACGCACAAGCTGTGGAATGATGCGTTCTCCGAGCAGCAGAATTTCGAGGTCTTCGGCAAATGCGCCAACCCGACCGGGCATGGCCATAACTACATCGTCGAAGTCACCGTCTGCACACCCGCCGACGGCCCGACCTTTCGGGTCGGCGAGTTCGAGCAGATCGTCGATTCGCGGTTGATGGAGCTGGTGGACCACAAGAACCTGAATCTCGATGTGCCCGAATTCCGGCAGCGAATCGCGACGGTCGAGAACCTGGCGGTCTTCGCCTGGGAGCAATTGTCCGGCCGATTCGACCCGGCCCGGCTCCACTGCATCACGGTCTGGGAATCCGACCGGACGTACTGCACGTACTATGGCCCGTCCGAGCCCAACCAAGGGACGTGACTCCTGGCGATGCTTTGCACAGTGGATCAGAGCAAATCCGAATGTCAAAACTCGAAATCCGAAACAAGTACGAATGACCGAAATCCAAAATTCGAAACGGTTCCACCGATCCGGCGATAGCGTTTCGAGCATTTGGATTTGTTTCGGATTTCGAATTTCGTGCTTCGGATTTCATCTTCGTGAGGTGTGCTGACTGATGTTCGATATCCTCTACGAGAACGCGGACCTGATCGTTGTGAACAAGCCGGAGACCCTGGCGGCGATCCCTGAACAGCATCCGCAGGAACCGTCGCTTTTCGAGCGGCTGTGTGCCGAACGAGGCGAGACGCTCTTTGTCGTGCATCGAATCGACAAGGACACCAGCGGCGCGATCCTCTTCGCCCGTAACGCCGAGGCCCACCGGTATTTGAACATGGAATTCGAGACCCGACGGGTCCGCAAGGTGTACCTCGCGCTGACGCACGGCGCGATGACGGGCGACTGGGGCACGATCGACAAGCCGCTGGCCCGCTTCGGCTCCGGCCGGGTCGGCGTCAATCCCCAACGGGGCAAGCCCTCGCTCACCGAGTACAAGGTCGTGCGACGGCTCCCGCGTCACACCCTCGTCGAGGCATACCCCAGGACCGGCCGGCGTCACCAGATCCGCGTCCACCTCTATAGCATCGGCCACCCCATCGTGGGCGACCGACTGTATGGCGACCGGGCGATCCAGCGGGACTGCTCTCGCATGATGCTCCATGCCAGGACGCTGACGATCCGCGCGCCTTCGGGCGAGGAACTGACTATCGAGGCCCCCGTCCCCGAGTCGTTCAGCAGCGTGCTCGCTACGGTCTCGGGAGAGTGATCGGATAGGACCCATGGGATGGATGGGACCGATAGGACCTACTCCCGACTGTCGCCACTTTGGTTCAGCAGCGAGGCGAAGGCCGGCTGGCTGAGAATCTGCCGGGCCAGCAGGGCGTAGCCTTCGCCGATGGGGTGGCTGGCGTCCACGTATTGCCCGGCGGGCAGAGTCTGCGGGACGAAGTGCGGGATGTCGTTCTTCTGGAGCCAGTCGGCGACCTGGGTCTTGATCGCGCTGTAGACGGCCGCGTCGGCGTCGTTGAGCATGTGCTCGTTGAACGGCCCGACGAGGACGAACACCTTGTTGCCCTGGCCACGAAGCAGGTCGAGCGAGCGTCGGAAGAACTGCCATTGCAGCGAGCTGTCCAGCGTGACCCAGGCGAGGTCCTGTTTCTTCGCTCCCTTTTCGACCCAGGTGCCGCCGGTCGGTTCCGGGGCCCCGCCGGATTTGGGCAGGCCGCGGGTCAACTGCGCCAGCGGGCAATGATATGGATGCTGGAGCGTCCAGTGCTGGGTATCCATGCTCTCATAGTACGTGGTCCGCAGATGGGCGATCCAGTTCGAGAAGGGGACCGTCCGCCGCAGCGCGATGCGTGCGCGCTGGGAGAACGGAGCCTTGTAGCAGGGGATCTTGACCGTGAACTGCGAGACCAGGTCCGGGTGGTTGAAGTGAAACTCCTTCTCGGTCTGGAGATCGTGCTTGCTGGAGCTCAGCCAGAGCGGGTTGAAGTGCAGCAGCACGGTCTTATCGCGCAGGCGCGGGCCGTAGTATCGCAGCAAACCTTCCAGAGCCGCAGGGTGCGTCCCGTCCAGGCCGAGATTGGCGAATTGCTTCTGCCCGGAGAATTCGGTGAGATAATGCGAGAGCGTCTCGCTCGACGGCACGTAGTGACCCCAGACGACGGAATCGCCGACCACGAGCACCTTCGACTGGTCGCACACGTCACCGCAGTAGCGGCTGTAGAGCCAGTAGTCGCTGCCGAGCTCATACGGGATGCGATAGTCCGCGTCCGGCTCGAACGTTTCGAATCGCTCCCAGGCCGTCGGTCCGAACCCGATCAAGGCCAGCAGGACCACGGCCACAATCACCCAGTCGGCGCCCGAGAGCCGCAGGGCATGCGAGCAATCGAATGACGCGACAACATTTGCCTCTGTCGGATTCACGTTATGCCTCAGAACTGCATGTAGATGAACGGTTGGCCCTGGGTCGGCACGTTCAGGACCAAGTACGCCAGCAACAGGATCATCAGGACGATCCGCACGAGCCGGATCTCGAGGATCGTGCGAAGCCGGGATTCGAATAGATACTGATAGCACCAGACCGCCGCGATCAGCAGCAGCGCCAGCGCCGGGCACTTGGGGTCCGACCAGCCGGAGGTGAAGATCCTGGAGACGATCGTCCAGGCGTCGCCGATGCTTGAGGCTCGGAAGAAGACCCAGGCGAGCGCGACCAGCGCGAAGACAAAGAGCTGCTTGACGATCTTCGGCAGCCGGCTGACATAGAACGGCGTTCGCTCCAGCTCGCGGGTGGCGAAGTTGCCCAATGCGTGTACTGCGCCCCAGAGGACGAAGGTCCAGGCGGCCCCGTGCCAGAGGCCCGAGAGGACCATCGTGATGAAGAGATTTCGGTAGGTCCCGAGCTTGCCCTTGCGATTGCCGCCCAGCGGGATGTAGACGTAGTCGCGGAACCACGAGGACAGGCTGATGTGCCAGCGCTTCCAGAAATCGCCCATGCTCACCGCGAGATACGGATTGTTGAAGTTGAGCATGAGGTTGATGCCCATCATCCTCGCGATGCCCCGCGCCATGTCCGTGTAGCCGCTGAAGTCGAAGTAGATCTGCCAGGCGAAGAGGAACGTCGCCAGCAGCAGGGCGGGCGCCTGGTGCTGTGCCGGGGCGCTGTAGACCTGGGCGACGTAGATCGCGAGGTAATCGGCCAGCGCCACCTTCTTGAAGAAGCCCACGACGAAGATGGAAAGACCGTCGGTGAAGTCCCGCAAGGTCACCCGGCCCTCGCCTTGCAGTTGCGGCAGGAGATGATTCGCCCGCTCGATGGGTCCGGCCAGCAACCTTGGGAAGAACGCTACGAATGCGGCGTAGGCGAGGAAGCTCTTCTCCCGCTTGGTCGTGCCGCGATAGACGTCGATGGTGTAGCCGATGGATTGCAGGAGGAAGAAGGACAGGCCCGCCGGCAGCAGGAAACCCGGAGTCGGAATCGCATACGGTGCGTGCAGCGACGACAGGAGCAGATTGATGTTCTCCGCGACGAAACCTGCGTACTTGAAGAACCCCAGCACGGCCAGGTCGTTCACGATGCTCACGGCCAGCCACACACGCTTGCGGTCGCTCTGCTCGATCCGTCCGGCTACAAAGTAGTCCACGACGGTCGCGTAGGCCAGCGGGATCAGGTACAGTGGACTGAGCCACGCGTAGAAGACGTACGAACTCACGAGCAGCCAGGGCAATCGCAGCCGAGTGCCCTTGATGAGCAAATAGCCGCCGTAGACGATGGCGAAGAATATGAAGAAAGGCAGGGTTTGAAAGAGCATTCGATTGTCAGTCCATGAGTACGCGGATGTGGGTTTCGACCGACGCGGCCAGTGCGTCCAGGCCGTAGCCGCCCTCCAGCACGGAGACCAGGCGGCCCTTGCAGAACTGCTCGGCGATCTCCTTGACGATGCTCGTGAGCTTGCCGAAGCACTCGGTCGTGACTCGCATGCCACCGAGCGTGTCGTCCTCGTGGATGTCGAAACCTGCGGAGACGAAGACGAAGTCCGGTGCGAACGCGACCGCCGCCGGCCGCAGCTTCTGCTCGAAGGCATCGAGGAAGTCGCTGTCGTCCGAACCCGCGGGCAGCGGGACGTTGATCGTCGTGTTCCGCCCGGCACCCCGGCCGGTCTCGGATTCGGCGCCGGTGCCGGGATAGAACGGGTACTGATGGATGCTGAAGTAGAGCACGCTCGGGTCCTCGTAGAAGGCGGCCTGCGTGCCGTTGCCGTGGTGAACGTCCCAATCCACAATCAGGACTTTGGCGAGCTTGTATTGCTCCTGGACGTACCGCGTGCCGATGGCGACGTTGTTGAAGATGCAGAAGCCCATCGCCCGGTCGTCGAGGGCATGGTGTCCCGGCGGGCGGACGGCGCAGAAGGCGTTGGCGACCTGGTCTTGCATGATGGCATCGACCGCGGTGAGCACGCCGCCGGCGGCCATCACCGCCGCGTCGTAGGATTTCGTCGAGATGGGGACATCGCCCGAGTCGAGGTAGTCGTCGCCCTCGGCGCAGGCCCGACGGGCCCGCTCGATGTACTCGGCGTCGTGGATCTTCCGGAGCCACTTCTCCGGCGCAGGCTGAGGCGTCAACAGGGTCAGCTTCGCGTAGAGCCCGCAGTCCTTGAGCCGGTCGATGATCGCAGTCAGTCGTTGCGGCGATTCCGGATGTCCTGGCGTGGTCTTGTGCTCCAGGTAGAGATCGTGGCAGACGAAGGCGGTCTTGGACTTCGGTCCGGATGACATGGTTCCACCTCCACTTGCTGGATGCGTCGCTCCCCTTGCGACTCCCGGTTTCTTCGCACTCTCAGGCGGGTCGGCGGGTCCATTCCTCACGCAGCGAAACCCGATGGCGTCATTGGCCAGGCACGTGTCGTCGATGGCCGGGTCGCTGGCCCGATACGACGACCGGCAGCTCTCGGGACTCGAATTCCACGCGCCGCCGCGAAGGACTCGCTCCTGTCCCTCGCTGGGCCCTCGCGGGTTCTCGGCGTCGCTGGCCCGATAGTAGTCTTTCCCGTAGCGGTCGTTGCACCACTCGGCGACGTTGCCATGCATATCGTAGAGGCCCCAGGGATTGGGCCTCTTCTGGCCCACCGCGTGCGTCGTGCCGCCGGAATTGGCCGTGTGCCAGGCGTATTCACCCAACGGGCCCGCGCCGCTGCCAAAGCTGTAGTCGCTGCTCGTCCCCGCCCGGCAGGCGTATTCCCACTCGGCCTCCGTGGGCAGTCGGTACCCGTTGGCGCCGGCACTGCACGCCCACGTCTCCTCATCGTAGCAGGGTTCGAGACCCTCGGCCAGCGACCGCTCGTTGCAGTAGAGGGCCGCGTCGGTCCAGTTGATCTGCTCCAGCGGCTGGCGGACGCCCTTGAAGTGCGACGGGTCGGAGATCTGGTACTTCTTGAACTCCTCCTGTACGACCTCGAAGCGGTCCATCCAGAAGGAGTTGAGCCGGATCGTGTGCACGGGCTTCTCATCCTCGGAACCCCCGTTGGAACCCATCTGGAACGACCCGGCGGGGATCAACGCCATCTCGATGCCGCTGGAGGTGGTGATGACCATCGGCGCCGACGACTGGGACCCTTGTCTCTGCTTGCAGCCCGAAAGGATGGCCAACGCCGTAAGGCCGTATAGAACTGCCCGTTTCCCGCATGACGATCTCATGTCCACCGCTCTTTCGAAGGGTGCGCCGTGCACACCGTTTCCACGTCGGTTCGTTGAACGCCGCGCAGATTATACGCCGCCCTTCGCGAAGGCTCAACCGGAATCAATGCGTTACGTCGCATGCCATGGGGACAGGCCCCACAAGTCGCCCCATGCACGCAGGAATCCGGACGCCGGCCACGACCGGTGGCCTGGCGCGCCCGAGGCGGTCGTGCAGGGGGAGTTTTTCGCGTTCCGGCCTCCGGCATGAGCGAGAGCGAAACGCTCGCTTGCAGGCTCAGGAGTCACGGGGAGGGCGCCTGGGGCACCTCTGTCGCTGGCGGCCTCAAAGCATCGAGCTCCCGCCGCACGCCGGTGGATTCCGGATTGGGCCGTCCCTTCCTCGATCAAACACTGGGTTGCGGCCGAAGGCCGCGCCAAGCAGTCTCCGTTTGCATTCAGGTGAGACCCGCCCAGCGGATCCGCCCGTATCCGTTTCGTTGACAGTTCAGTCGGAGTAATGGTATGATCGAAGTGTTCTGAACAGGGGTTGTATGAGCAATGGTGAACACACACCACACGGGCCTGCGGGTTCACGGAGGGGCCGTCACCGGGCGTTCACGCTCATCGAACTGCTCGTGGTGATCGCGATCATCGTGTTGCTCATGGCCATTTTGTTGCCCGTCGCAGGACGTGTCCGCCTGCACGCGCGGTCGCTGGCCTGCCAATCCAATCTCCGGCAGTGGGGTCTGCTGGTCAATACCTACGTGGCGGGCAACGACGGGAAGTTCTTCTTCTACAAGACGCATATAGGTACGCTCACAACGCCGCAGCCTGCGACCGTCTGGGTTATGAGCTGGTGGTACATATTCCTCACCGATTTCGAAGACTACCGGGATATCTGGCTGTGCCCGATGGCAAAGGCCCGGCCAACCGATGGAGAAACCGGTTCCACGTTCCAGGCTTGGCGCACCGACCGCGCCTTCGTGCGTCTGCCAAGCGGAGGCTGGGGCGAGGCCGAACGCGAGTTTCTGGGTAGCTACGCGGTGAATGGCTGGGTCGGGTTCGACCACCGTCGCCCGCCGGACCCGAACAGACCCAATAGCGCCTGTTGGACCACGCACTACGAGAAGGGTGCGTCCGAGGCGCCGTTGGTCTTCGATTGTCGTTGTTCGATTCACTTCGGGACCATGGACGGCCCCCCGCCGGAGCCGGACGCGAACCCGAACCGGTACTACAGCAGCCACGTCTGCATCGACCGCCACACGGGCGGGATCAACGCGGTGTTCATGGATTGGTCGGTCCGCAAGGTCGGTCTCAAGCAGCTCTGGGGTTTGAAATGGAACAAAGAGTACGACACCGCCGGCCCGTGGACGGTCGCAGGCGGCGTCCAGCCGGGGAGTTGGCCCCAGTGGATGAGGAGATTCAAGGACCAGTGACGCGGCGTAACGCTTCACACGCAGACAGGCGTTCTTGTTGCGGCGGGAAACCCACCGGCCGACTCTTTACTGGAACAGTTGTGGCGTGAACTCGTTCAGGTAGTCACGCCAGTTGATCCATGTATGCGCGCCGGCGGTCTCCTTGAAGACCACGTCGAACCCGTGCTTCTTGAGCATGTCCACCGTTGCGCGGGATGTCTGGATCAGGAAGTCCTCCGTCCCGGTGGCGAACCACACGAGCTTGAGGCCCTTCTTCAGATCGGCGTTGTCGAGATTCGCCTGGTTCTGCTCTTCGTAGCTCGGACCCTGGGGCGCCCCACCGGGGCCGCCGCCGGCGATGCCGAAGACGCCGGAACTGAAGACGCCGAAATACGCGAACTTGTCCAAGTGGGGAATCGCGATGCTCAGCGTATGGGCGCCGCCCATCGATAGGCCCGCGATCGCGCGATGTTGGCGGTCGGTGTATGTGCGGTAGTTCTTTTCCACATAGGGCATGATGTCGCCGTTGAAATCCTTGACGAACTCGTCCATGGGCAGTCCGCCCCTGCCGAACGTGAACGGCCCGGTGTGCCCGGCCGGCATGACGACTACCATCGGCTTTGCCTTCTTGGCGGCGATCAGGTTGTCCAGAATGAACCCCGCCCGGCCGACAGACGTCCACGAGTCGTCGCAATCGAACGCTCCGTGCAGCAGGTAAAAGACCGGGAACTTGCCCTCGCCCAGCTCATAGCCCGGCGGCGTGTAGACGTGCATCCGACGGAACCGCTGGAGCGACTTCGAGTAGTACGTGACCTCTGCAACCGCGCCGTGCGGTACATCCTTGGTGTCCATGAAGTCGGAGCCCGGGACGTACACGAGGCTCCAGGTGTTGCTGTTGGATTCGCTTGTTGAGGGATTGCGGGGGTCGATCACCGAGACGCCGTCCACGTTGAAGTTGTACCGATAGGCTCCGGCCTCAATCGGGCCCAGCGTCACTTCCCAGACGCCTTCGGCGTTCTTGGTCATGTCGGCGCCCTGGCCGACGCCGGGGATGTCGCCGGCGCTGAGCTTCACGGCCTCGGCCTTCTCCGCCAGGATGCGAAATGTCACCTTCCGATCGGCCGCGACTTCCGGCGAGACGACTCGTGGGCCCTGGGGGCCGCGGAATCGCGGGGTTTCGGCCGTGGGACGCTCCGCCGCCGTGGAGGTGAGGACCCCGGCCGCCAGAATCGTGACGGCCACCATTGAAGCAATCGCATTTCGTGTGTGCATCGCTTTTCTCCTTGTGTCGGCGGACCGCTCTGCCACGTTTGCCGCTGGCCGCATCGACGGATTATGAATCGTTCCTATCGTGGCTCAGGCCGCTGCTTCACAGTGGAATCGGTGAACAGGGTCTGCGCCGTATCGTGGAGATACCGGCGCCAGTTGATCCAGGTGTGACCGCCGCCGCTGGTGTGCAGATCGTTCTTGATCCCATGCTTCGTCAGCGTTTCCGCGAGGGCCCTGGACCCGGTGAGGGCGAAATCCTTGTCCCCCACGCAGATCGAGAATCGCCTGATCCACTCATTGATCTTCGGGTTGTCCAGGAACGCGGCGTTGCGGCTCTCCCACTCGGCGGCGTCGCGGCCGATGCCCGCGCTCCAGACACCCACATAGGCGAACTGGTCCGGATTGGCGACCACCACCTGGAGGGTCTGGCCCCCGCCCATCGAGAGGCCGGCAATCGCGCGATGCTCCCGACCGACGAGCACGCGGAAGCTCTTCTCCACACACGGGATGATCTCTTTCATCATCTCGTCGGCGAAGCGGTTGCGAAGGGCGGCCATCGCAGCGACGTACTCGGCCGAGGGCTGCTCACCGGGCGCAATCGTGGGCGTGTTCGCGGGACGCGGGAGGCTGCCGTTGGGCATGACCACGATCATCGGCTTGGCTTTGCCGGTCGCGAGGAGATTATCGAGGATGAACCCTGCCCGGCCGATCGTGCTCCAGCCGGAATCCTCGTCCCCGCCGCCGTGGAGCAGGTAGAACACCGGGTACCGCGCATTGCCCGCGTCATAGCCCGGCGGCGTGTAGACGTGCATGCGCCGCTGGGTGTCCAACGTCTTGGAGAAGTACCACACCTGGCGAATCTGACCGTGAGGCACGGGCTTGTTGTCCTCGAATGCGGACTCCTCGCCCGGCACGAAGAACATGCTGTCCAGGCCGGTGACGCCCTGCTTGACCAGGGGGTTCCGTGGATCGGTGATCTTCACGCCATCCACCGTGAACGAGTAACAGTAGAGATCCGGGACGAGCGGCCCGACCGTCGCCGACCAGATGTCCTGGTCATGCTTCACCAGTCTCTCAGCCGGCGAACTTCCCATCCAGTCGCCCCACAGCGTGATCTCCGACGCCTTCGGCGCCTGGATGCGGAAAACGACGCGGCGATCGGACTGGACCTCCGGCGAGACGATCTGTGGCCCTCGCTGAAGGCCCTGTGCCATTACCCTCGGCATCCCTGCCCAGGCCGAGCACACGACCGAGACGGTCACCATCAACCGAAATGACGACACGCGTTTCATGGGAATCCTCCTTTCAATCTCTTCCATTGTCTTCACACTCGCGAACGATCCGGACCAGGAATTTCACCAGCGTCCGGGTCTCCCGGGCTCCGAAGCCGGCCCGCAGGCGCTCCCGCAGCGGCTTGCTCTGGGTCCAGAGCTTCTCGTATGTCTGCCTTCCCTTGCGCGTCAGGGCGATGTTGCGAGCGCGACCGTCGGTGGGATGTCGCTCGCGTGTCACGAGGCCGCGTTTCTCCAGGAGTACGAGCATGACGCGGATCGTATTCGCATCGGACGAAGCCCTGCGGACGAGTTCCTGCTGGGTGATCCCATCCCGCTCGGCGAGCAGGGAAAGAAGAACGAACTGGTCGGCCGTTGCCGTTCGTTTGGTGAAACTTGCCTCCGTGCTGCGGTGCATCGCCCAGTACGCGGTTCGCAGAGCCATCGCAATATCATGCCCTGACGCCATGGAGCGCCTGCCATAGACTATACGTATACGTAGGACCTTCGACTCGTCACTCTACAAGGCGTCCGCGACGCGGTCAACGGGAAAGTGGGGTCATCCGGGCAACGAGCACCTATTTCTCCGCCTTGACCAGGCGAATTGAACGCAGGTTGATTGGCTTCCAGCTTTGCTCGTCGCGAGGGCGGATGGTGAGGGTCTGTTCGCCGGCCTGGGTGATCTCGACGGCGCCTGCGTGGACCTCGGTGAATTTGTCCCATGCCCCGGTCGTCGGCACGCTGCCCTGGAGCTTCCGGCCCGCAACCTCGACGATGAACAGGGAACCAGGGTGGACCGTCGCGCAGTCGGCGATGACCTCGAACCGGCCCGGCTGCTCGAATTTGACCTTCCATGAGGCGAAGTCGGTAGCCGCGTCCCAGAAGCCGACGTTCGGCCGGCCGCCCTGGGTTTCCTCCCGCAGGTTGCCATGCAGTTCGGCGGTGTCTGGAGCGAGGGTGTATGCGCCGGAGGCATCGGCCTGGACGACGGGGACGGTTGTCGGAATGGCCAGTTCCGGCTTGAAGCCGCGCAGGTCCTCGCCGGCGATTTTGAACGCAGCCGCATAGTCGCAGGGCTTCTGATCAGGCAACTGGATCGTCAGACCGTCGGCGTTGTGCGTCCATTTGAGCCCGTCCGAGCAACCCAGAAGGCTCACGCCCGTGATTCTGCCTGTCACACCCGGGAGTCTTGCCAGCGAGCGAATTGTGACCTGGCTTTCCGTCGGCCAGCCCATGACGAACGCGTAGAGCGTGTCGTCGCCCTTCGTGGTGAAACGGATGTCCTTGGCGGTGTAGGCGAAGTCCTCCTTGAAGTTGCCGCCTTTGGCGCGGACGGGGCCTTCGCCGTGCGTGAGCCAGGGCCGGGTGCCGTAGATGGCCTCGCCGTTGATCGCGATCCAATCGGCCATCTGGGCGAGGATCTGCTCGGCCTCGGGGTCGAGCGAGCCGTCAGGGCGTTGCACGACGTTGATCAGGAGATTTCCGTTCTTGCTGACGATGTCGACGAGCATCTGGATCACCCAGTCCGTGCCGCGGTACTTCCAGTTCTTGTTGTAGTACCAGTCTCCGATGGAAGTGTCGGTCTGCCAGGGCGTCGGGCGGATGCCGGGCATGACGCCGCGTTCGAGGTCGTCGATCCACATGCCCTTGGATTCCTGCTTGCACGTGTAGACCACCTGCGGCTTGCCGCCGTGCCTGGCTGCGTCGGCGTTGTAGAAGTGGGCGATCAGGCTCCGGCCGACCTCGTTGCCGAAGGGCATACCGCCGTCGGTGTAGAGCAGATCGGGTTTGTACATGTCCAGCAGTTCCTTGATGCGGTCGAACCACTGCTGCTGCCAGCGGGGATTGTTGCTATACCAGTTCGTATCGTTGGGGTCCGCGGGGAAATGGTACAAGTCCTGGTACTTCGGGTCCGCGCCGTCGTACGCCACGCTCGCCTGGGGGCCCGTCTTGTCGGATGTGTGACTGGGCTGAAACCACGTGAAGCTGGCGCCGAGGTGCTCGGAGACGCCGAAATAGAGTCCCTGCCTCTTCGCCGCCTTCTGCCAGTCGCCGACCACGTCGCGTTTGGGCCCCATGTTGACCGAGTTCCACTTGTGAAGCTGCGAGTTCCAGAGGTAGAAGTTGTCGTGGTGCGAGCCCATGCTCACGAAATAACGGGCGCCGGCTTTCTTGTACAGGGCCATGAGCCGATCCGGGTCCCATCTCTCGGCCTTCCACAGTGGGATGATGTCTTTGTAGCCGTTTGTGGTGGGGTGGCCGTAGGTTTCCAGATGGTGCTGGTACTGCCGATGACCCTGGACGTACATGTGCCTGGCGTACCAGTCGCCCATCATGGGCACGGCCTGCGGACCCCAGTGCGCCCACATGCCCAGCTTGGCGTCGCGGAACCATTCGGGACAGTCATACCGGGCGAAGGACTCGAACTGCGGCTGGAATGGGCCCGGGGCGATCGGCAGGTTCAGTTCATTCGCAGGCTGGGCGGCCCACAGCGATCCCGTCACAAGGACACACACGGCAGACACCACGGTCAGCCGGATCTGATTTGCGTTCGGTCTTCTCATGGTATTGCCCTTTCCCATATCATCTCAGGGGTCTATTCAATCAGACTACCATCGTTGGCGAAAGTCCGCTCGACGCAAATGGCAGGAATTGACCAAAGCATGGCTATTATTGACCGGTTGTACTATGATGCTGTTCGATGGTCCGGCGTGATCGATTTGCAGTGGAGAATCGAGGAGAACGGTATGCACACCCTGGCGATGTGGTCGATTCTGTGTTCACCTGGCATGGTCCTGTTGGCCAATGCGGCCGAGACTCTACCCGAGCCCATGAAGCTGACTGCGGAGCAGGACCATCAGAGGACGATGGATCTTCTGGGCATCACGACGCTGCGGCGGGGCGCCAACGGCAGTAACCCGCAAGCGCCGAATCACGCCAACTATGATGAATCCAAAGCCAACCCCTATCCGAATCTACCCGACCCGCTTACCTTGAGGAATGGGCAGAAGGTCACAGCCGCCGAGGTGTGGTGGAATCAACGTCGTCCTGAGAGCGTGGAGGATTTCGACCGGGAGATCTATGGTCGGGTTCCCAAGGACACGCCCCAGGTGAACTGGGAAGTGACCGAAACGATCTCGGATACGGATGGCAATATCCCGGTCATCGCGAAGCGGCTTGTCGGACACGTGGATAACTCCTCGTATCCACCCATCACGGTGGACATCCAACTGACGTTGACCACGCCGGCCAATGCGACCGGTCCGGTGCCTGTGATGCTGGAGTTCGGGTTCATCTTCGGTCCCGGCGCACGAGGGGGCAAACCCCCGGCGATGAATTGGCCTGGCGCCCCCGCCGGCATTCCGTGGCAACAGCAGGTTCTCGCCAGGGGCTGGGGCTACGCCATCCTCAGTCCCAACAGCGTTCAAGCCGATAATGGCGCAGGCCTGACCACAGGGATCGTCGGCCTGATGAACAAGGGCCAACCGCGCAAACCCGACGATTGGGGCGCGTTGCGGGCCTGGGCCTGGGGCGCCAGCCGGGCCCTGGACTACTTCGAGACCGACAAGACGGTGGACGCCAAACAAGTCGGGGTCGACGGGCACTCCCGTTATGGCAAGGCCGCTCTCGTGGCGATGGCATACGATCCGCGGTTTGCGATTGCCTATATCAGCTCCTCCGGCGAAGGCGGCGCGAAGATCCACCGCCGCAACTGGGGAGAGCTGGTCGAGAACGTCGCCGCGACAGGCGAGTACCACTGGATGGCCGGCAACTTCATCAAGTACGCCGGCCCGCTGACGTGGGACGATCTGCCTGTGGATTCGCACGAGCTGGTCGCCCTGTGCGCGCCGCGTCCGGTCTTCATCGGCGCCGGCGCGACGAACGGCGACGGCTGGGTCGATGCAAAGGGGATGTTCCTGGCAGCCGCCGGCGCCGGGCCCGTCTATAGGCTCCTGGGCAAAAAGGATATGGGGACCGGCGAGTTCCCCCAGATCGATACCGCGCTGATCGACGGCGACGTGGCCTTCCGCCAGCACAGCGCCGGGCACTGGCCCGGCCCGAACTGGCCGACGTTCCTGACCTTCGCGGACCGCTACATCAAAGCGTCGCCTCTTCCCCCATCCGGGAAAACATCGCCGTGACCTGCAAGCAGTCTCAGAAGCCGCGCAGGTTCGTGCTCTGGCGTTTTGGCAAGCCGGGCCTGGGGAGACGCTTGAGGACGGCGTATTCGATGCCATGCTTCTCGCAGTATTGGCGTTTCTCGGGTTTGTCGCCGTCCTCGTTGACGGCGTAGATATCCGGGCAAATTCGTTCGATCTCCGGTTCGGCGTCGAGCCAGCCGTGGCCGCTCGAGATCAGAGCCTGCGTGACGTAGCGGATCGAGCCGACGATGTAACGCCGCTGGTCCTGGTTGAACATCGGGTGGCCGTCGCCTTTGAGCAGGCGGATATTGGCATCGTGGCCCACGACCACGTACAGGTCGCCCAGTTCGGAGACCTCCTCGAAGAACCGCACGTGGCCGGAGTGGAACCAGTCGTAGCAGCCGGTGACGAGCACCTTCTTGCGTTCAGGCGATCCTCTCGCGGCGGCGACGTCACTGGGGAACCCTGCGAGGTCCTGATCCGCCAAGACGCGGTACTCAAGGCCACCGGCATTGCAGAATGCCCGCTTGCCCGGACTGTCGTCGTGCGAGCGGACAACCCAGACCCACGGCTGTGGTATTGGTGCGGCCGGCAAGGCGTGCAGATCCGTGGGCCCATCGATCAGGTGGATATCATGCACGTAGCGGACGGCCTGGAGGACGTACAGCCGTTCGCTCTCGGGAAACTTCGGCTCGCGACCGGTGGCAGCCCGCACGCGTTCGTCGCTCCACAGGAGGATATGCAGTGAGCCCAGCCGTCCGGCCTCCTGAAGGAAACGAATGTCGTCACATCGGATGTCGTCGAATCCGCCGGAGACGACGACATGTTCCGCTGTCTCACTCATGATGGTTTGATTCTCACCCTGACCGTGAACGAGCCCGGCACAGGCTCCTGCGAGACTACGTAGAGGTATCCGCCGCCGCAGCCGGAGTACATGGCGCCGGGATAGTTCGATTGATAGTGTCTCAACAGGGCCGGCAGGTCGATCTGAATCGTGCGATGGCGCACCGTGCCGGGCAGGATCGCCTCCCAGCATCGCATGCAGTCGTTCATTGACTGGCCCAGTGCGTCAGCGTCCCTGGCGACGATAGCGTCGTAGCAGTCCCGGCCGGTCCGGCCGAGCCGTGCGATCCAGCCAGGATCGAGGTTCTTCACCTCCAACGGATTGTAACCGTCCGGCCGCTGATTCACGGGGAGGATGTGGACCACGCTCGCCAGCCACCGCGCGATCTGGGGATCGGTGTTCGACTCGATCCGCCTAGGGAAAATGCCGCCTTCGTGAGCGAAATCGTAGTCGAGCCGGCTGACGCCGGGATAGACCAGGCCGATCATATCCTGCGAGCCCGAGGGCTCGGCTTTGCCTTTGTTCTCCTCCTCGTAGAGCTGCTGTGCCAGTTTTGCAGGGTCGCCTTCCGGCAGGCGGCCGTTCCACAGCCTCGTCGCGATGTTGCGGGTGCCGATGCAAATGCCGGCCCGCTCCATGAACCAGAACTCGGGCTCGACGCACACCACGACCATCGATCCGGGCGGCGACGGATTACGCTCGGAGACAAACGGCTGGTCGATCCAGCCGCCGGCCAGCGCAAGCCGATACGGCAGACGCCCGAGGACATCTGTGATGTTTGAAGTTTCAAGTTTCAAGTTTGAAGCCTGAATTCCGGTCTCCGGGTGTTGATTGTCATCAGCTTACCGTTCGTTTGCCGGCCTTGCGGTCTTCGTACTGCGTCTCGATCCAGGCATAGGTCTTCTTGAGGCCGTCCGCCAGCGGCGTGCTCGGCTCCCAGCCCAGGATCTGCTGGATGAAGGTGTTGTCGCTGTTTCGGCCGCCGACGCCTTTTGGGGCGTCGAGATCGTACCGGCGGTCCAGCTTGATGCCGCCGATCTTCTCCGCCAGTGTGACCAGGTCGTTGACCGAGATCAGGAAGTTCGACCCGAGATTGATCGGCGTAGCGATCAGCTTGTCGCAATGCATGATCATGTCGATGCCTTCGACGCAGTCGTCGATGTACATGAAGCTTCGGGTCTGATGGCCGTCGCCCCAGATCACGATTTCTTTCCGACCGGTATCCTTGGCTTCGATGACCTTGCGGCAGATCGCGGCGGGCGCCTTCTCGCGGCCGCCGTCCCAGGTGCCGAAGGGCCCGTAGACGTTGTGGAAACGAGCGAAGTGCGTCTCGAACCCGCGCTCGGCCCAGTACTCCTGGCAGAACATCTCGCTCATGAGCTTCTCCCAGCCGTACCCGCGTTCGGCCATGGCCGGGTAGGCGTCGGATTCCTTCAAGGCCTGGGCGTCGGGCCTCTTTTGCAGCTCGACGTTGTAGGCACAGGCTGAGGAGGAGAAAAAGTACCGCGTTGCCCCCGCCCGCCAGGCGGCTTCGATCATGTGCGTATTGATCAGGATGCTCCGAAGGCACTCGATGCGGAACCGCTCGATGAAGCCCATGCCGCCCATGTCGGCCGCGAGGTTGTAGACCTCAACCGCCCCTTCGCAGGCCCTCCGGCAGTTCTTCTCCTTGCTCAGGTCCATGCACAGACACTCCACGCCGGGCACCCGCTGATACCACTCGGGCAGGGGCTTCTTGTCGATCGCTCGAATCCGCGTGAATCCCTGGTCGTGGAACCGCCGCACCAGCGCGCCGGCGATGAATCCACCCGCTCCGCCGATGACGATCAGGTCGTCCTTCCCGAGCACTGAAGCAGCCTTGGGGTTCTTCCTGGCAGCCATATCGATCCTTTCTGCAGTCTATCTGACCTGCCTGTTCTTGACTCTATCGAAGCGCATATCATAGAGTATAATGGTCGGTACAAACGGGCAAATGGCAATAGTTGTCCAACACATGATGATTTTTGACCTTGAGGCAGCCATGCGAAACGAAGCCACGTCCACAGAGGGCCCGCCGGAGTTCTTTTCGACGCAGGTGTTGGAGGCCCGCCGCTTCTACCTGGACGTCTCGGGCCGGTCGCAGCAGCCGCTGACGGTGGTCTGTGGCGGCTGCGAGCATTGCCGGCCGGGCTATCGGATCGACCGTTCGGATTTTCCTTTCCACTCGATCGAATTCGTCGCCCGCGGCAAAGGGACCCTGAGTCTTGCGGGACGTGACCATGTCCTCTCGCCGGGCAAGGTTTTCTCCTATGGGCCGGGCGTTCCCCACAGGATTGCCACCGACGCCGATGCACCCCTGGTGAAGTATTTTGTGGATTTCAAGGGCCCTGGCGCCCGGAAGATGCTCGGCCAGTACGGTCTGTCGCCGGGCACGGCCTTCCGGGTCACCCTGCCGGAGGCGATCCTGCGGATTTTCGACGACCTGATCGTCAACGGCGAGACGGACAGCCGGTACAGCCCGTTGTTGTGTGCGACGATCATGCAGCAACTGATCCTGAAGATCGCCGAGACCGCCGTAACACAGGAGGCCCGCACGACCGCCGCGTTCTCCACCTACCAGGCGTGCCGGGAGTACATTCGCGAGAATTGTCTGGCCCTTCGGAGCCTCGATCAGATCGCCGGGCAGTGCCACGTCGACGCCGCGTACCTGTGCCGGTTGTTTCGCCGATTCGACGACCAGAGTCCCTACCAGTACCTGATGCGGCTGAAAATGACCGCCGCTGCCCAGCGGCTCCAGAGCCCGGATGCCCGCGTCAAGGAGGTGGCCTACGAGTTCGGATTCCGCGACGCGTTTCACTTCTCCCGCGCCTTCAAGAAGGTGTTCGGCGTATCGCCCGACGCCTTCCGAAAGCTCCGCTGACCGCAGGCACGTCCAACCAGGGACATCATCTGCGCCCCGGTGGGATACTCGAATGTGCTCTGGGACACACATTCCCACCCGGTCGTTGCAGGATCGTTGTGGAACAGACAGAATACCTGGGGGAGCTTCGTGACTGCATCGATCGCGACCTCGAACCTGACCAGGTACGAGGAACCGTCGCTGGCCCGATTGGCTCGTGTGAATTGATACACCTCTCGATCCCCTTCATTCGGGATGCGAAGCCACCTTGCGTCGGAGAGAGCATCGGTCAGCATCGGGCTGGGATATATCGCGGCGATTCTCTGCACGCCGGTATATTCCCGGTCGCTCATCGCACTGGATTCCATCTGTCCCGATGTCAGGTCCATGCGTGTTTTCTGCCGCGTTTTGAGGTCGTAGAAGATGTGCTCCTGGGCCCTGGTCATCGCCAGGAAATTCATCTCCGTGGAGATCCACAACTCCTGGATGATCTCCCCTGTCCGCGGATACAGCCTGGTGACATGGACATTCTCCACTCGCTCGCAGACAGCCGCGATCTGTGCGAAGGTGATTCCGGATGTGTCGTGCGCCCACAGGAACAGAACGGAGAAGGTGAGGAGTGCCGCGACGGCGCACAGGGTCTGGATCATCCGTCGGAAACGAGGGTTGCAGGCTATGTTCTTCCAGGCAATCCTGCCTCGCTCGCACAGGCGACGGGAACAGGACGCCTGCCGATCGATCCCGCCGCAATGCGACGCCGACCCACCGTCGTTCTCGCGGCTCTGAACCCGCCAATCATGCCCTCGTCGCGATGCCTCCTGATACAGGCTGCTCTGTATCGAATCGCTCATAATTCTCCCTCGCTTCACCACCAGATCCTCCACCACTCCCTTTTCTTGTGGGCGAACGCATCCCATGCCTCAACGACGTGTCCGACAGGCGCCGGGAAGCCGCTCCGGTCTCCGTGCGTTCCTGCGCGAACCCACGCTCATCTCTCTTGCCTCGGCGCATCCGTACACCGCGATACGCCGTCTCCGTGGGGACCTCGCGGTGATGCACAAGAGAAGCCGATCGCTCATCCCGCGGACATCGGCACGCACATCCCGCAAAGCGCACCCGGAAAAAACCGAATACCGCAAATCTCGGATATAACCCGCTCCTCGGGAACCACTCGCTGCTTGTTGAACACCCGAGGCAATCGTAGTCTATCAGCCTGGCGACAACGCCGTCAAGGTGAAAAACCGCCAATTCTGGAAAAAATCCTCGGCGTATTATACCCCGGAGCGGAGTCTTCCGCCGACCTGTCCGACCTCGGCCCAGACGCGTAAGAAGTTCTCGCCGGCGATTCTGCGGATATCCTCTTCGCTATAGCCTTTCCTCAGAAGCTCCGCGATCAGGTTCGGATAGCAGGAGACGTCCTCCAGGCCCACCGGGACCTCTGTGACACCGTCGAAATCGGACCCCAGACCGACATGATCGACACCCACCAGTTGCACGACATGGTCGATATGTGCGGCTACATCGGAAACGTGCGCTTTTGAGAAGGATGCCTGTTCCCATCGTTGTCGAATATAGCGTTTCCGCTCGTCACCTTGCAGGTGGTTGTCTCGGATGTGTCGTTGCACCTCCTCGTGGACCTGGACGAATTCGCGGTTGGCCGTCGCATCGACGAACATGGACCCGAAGTTGATTTGAATCAGGCCGTTCTTCCTTGCGAGTAGCCGGATCATGTCGTCGCTCATATTCCGGTGCCAGCCGGGCGTGAAATGACGACACGACGAATGCGTTGCGACGACCGGCGCCTTCGATATCTCCATCACTTGATAGAACGCGTCGTCGGAAACATGCGAGACATCCACGATCATGCCGACGCGATTCATCCTTGCGACCAGCTCCTTGCCGAAGGGACTGAGCCCGTGCCATCGGACCTGGTCGTCGAAAGAGGAGTCGCAGATGTGGTTGTTCGTCGAGTGCACCAGCGTGACGTAGCGGATGCCGCGGTCGTAGAAGTGCTGCACGTTGGCAAGGTTGCCTTCGATGGGCGCGCCGTTCTCGATGCCCATGAGGATCGAGACTCGAGTGCCGCCGAACTGGGTCCGGATGTCGTCGGGCGAACGCGCCAGGACGAAGTGGTTGGGCCACTTGCGGCCGAACCCCTCGATCATGTCGATGGTCCGATCTGCGTAGGCCCTGGCGCCGCCCTTGTCCTCGTATTCCGGGGCGACGTAAACCGCCATGAAGAGGGCATCGAGCCCGCCCTGCCGGGCGCGGACGTAGTCGAAGTGCCCGCCGTCGATCCTGCCGGAGATGTCCTGCATCCGTTTCTCGAGTTCGAAGGGCGTGTCGAGGTGTGTGTCGATCAGCAGGATCTCGTGGGCCAGCTCGTTCGCTCGTCGCGGAAGATCCGCATCCGTCTCAGTCCCGTTGACTGACTTTGACATCGCCTCCAGCGCAGACATGTACACCCCTTTCGAGTAGTTCTCCAGCAGCCGCAGGGCCATGGTCTTGTGGTTTGCATACAATCGATATGCGACCTCCTCGATGGGACCCTGTATTTCAACAGCCTCTTGCTCGACTCGTTGTTGCTCGGCCCTGAGTCGTTCCATCGCGGCAGCGTCCCTTCGGTCCATCTTGTCCCGGAAGTTCGAGAACGTCCAGAATGCCTCTTGTGGATTGGCCGTGAACTCCGCTTGGACTCTGCGGTCGTACACCTCGGTCGTGGGCTGTTGGGACTCGAGTCTGTAGCCGAGAGGAAAATCCACAATCCCGAAATGGAACGGGATATAGAACGACGTTCGCGGCGAGGCCAGGCAGACCCAATACGCGATGCCGACCTCCGCCGGCACCCCCCTGCGAAGCTGGGCGACGAAACTGGTCTGCGTCGCGCCGCTGCACAGGGAACAAATGAACGGCGAATCCGCCGGGACCGGTGAGGACTCGGTCTTCTTGTCGTGGCGCAGAATTTGCATCACGTCTGCGGCGCCGAGCTTGCTCTTGGGCACGACCGAGAACGGCAGGTCCGGACCCGGCGCCAGGGGCTCGGTCGCGACATAACACAATCCGCTCCACTGCCGGCCCGTGTTGTTGGGATGGTTGGCGGCCTGTGGGTTTGCGTAGACTGCCGCAAAATCGAATGAGTGGGCCGCCGGATCGCACCAGCCCCGCGACTTCGCGTATTCCAGGATATCCTTCGATGCCAGCACATTCTCCGTATCCTCCAGGGCGACCGTGCGAATCGTGTACGTGTTGGCGACCATGGCGACCTCACCGTCGGGCACCCGCCGGGCCAGCCAGTGCTTGCCGTTGACCACGCAGAAGAGCCAGCCTTCTGTGGGGTCGGCAATGATGTAGGTCCGTCCGGAGTCGATGTAGCCGAATTGCTCCACGAGCCGGCCGGCCAGGAGGACGCCGTCGCGGGCGGTCCGGGCTCGCTGGGCCACCAGGCGCCGCAGGTCCCAGCCGATCCCGCCGTCGCTCAATTCCGGCTTGTCCTCCCGCGAGGGGCAGTTGTCCGAGCAGACGGTCACACCCCACTCGTTGAGGTAGCTGTCGGAGAACAGCATGCCGGGCATTTCCGACCAGAGATACGACCATGTCTCCTGAGCTTGTTCGAGGACCCCGCCGTCGCGGAGCGTCATCGTGGCGCCGGTCGGATACGTCCGGCGGGGCACTTTGTGGTGATTGACGATCTGCGGGGGACCATCATCCTCATTGTGGCCGACGAGGACGCAGCCGTCGGAGGAGGCGTTCTTGCCCACGACGATGGAGAAACAGGCCTCGCACGGAACAGTTGCCGCCAGACAGAGGATCGTCAAAGCCAACGCCAGAGCCCGGCGGCTCTTCCGGATCGAACAGAATGTCGCGACAAACGTATTCATTCTCATAACACATCCTCACTACGGCTCTGACGACCTTGTGTAGAGGACGCCTGGAGCCGTTTTTTGCGCAGGCGCGTTCTACCGATTTCCCCCGGATTCCGCACCGAGCTGTCCCTCGGTGGAAGCCACGACCACAGCACAAACGGCGTCGCCGGTGATGTTCACCACGGTCCGGCACATGTCCAGGAAGCGGTCCACGCCCATGATGATCCCGATTCCCTGCAGGGGCACGCCGACGCTGCCGAGCACGATGGCCAGCATGATGACGCCGGCGCCGGGGATGCCCGCGGTGCCGATGGACGCAAGCACAGCGGTCAGAACAATCGTCAATTGCTGCACGAAGCTCAGGTCGATTCCGTAGATCTGCGCCAGGAACGCGGCGGCGACACCCTGGTACATCGCCGTTCCATCCATGTTGATTGTCGCTCCCAGCGGCAGCGTGAAGCTGCAGATGTGCTGGGGCACGCCCAGATTCCGCGTCACACAGTCCATCGTCACGGGCAGCGTCGCGTTGCTCGACGACGAGCAGAACGCCATCAACTGAGCCGGGCGAAAACCCCGGAAGAAATGCAGCACGCTCATCCTTGTGAACGCCTTGAGCGCGGAGGAATAGACGACGAACATGTGCAGAGCCAGTCCGAGCAGGACCACGAGACTGTACTTGAGAAGCATCAGGAGAATGCCGACACCGAAATCGGCGACGACCGATGCGATCAGCGAGAAGACGCCGTAGGGTGCTGTCAGCATAATGACGTGCACCATCCGCACGACGATTCCGTCGATGCCCTTGAAGAAACTGATGACTGGCCGGCCCTGCTCTTCGGGGATCAGCGTCAGGCAGATGCCCATCAGCAACGCGAAGAAGATGATCTGGAGCATCTGGCCGTCCACGAGGGATTTGACTGGGTTCGTCGGGATGATGTTCAGGAGGAGGTCGCGGATGGATGGCGCCTGTGCGGTGGGTTGCGCCGCGGGGTCTTTCTGGCTTTCCGCATCCTGGATGAGCTTTTGTCTCGCCTGGTCGGGCAGGCTGGAGCCGGGCCGCACGATGCTGGTGAGCAGCAGACCGATGCTGACTGCGATGGCGGTGGTGCACATATAGAAGACGAGTGTCTTGGCCCCGATTCGGCCCAGGGCGCGGATGTCCTTGAGGCTTGCGGTGCCAACCAGCAACGACGCGAACACCAGCGGCACAACGACCATGCTGATGAGCCGGATGAAGGCCGTCCCGATGGGCTTGATGTAGACGCCCACGAACCCGGCGAACCCGAGCCGATTGGCGATCAGGCCGAACAGGGCCCCCGCCGCGAGGGCGATCAGGACCTTCGTGTACAACTGCAATTTCGGTAGCCGCATAGAATCTCCGAGCCGGGGATTTGCGATTCGCCCAGATCATAAGGGAGGCGATGCCGCGCGTCAAAGAGGTTTGTTCAGCGGGGCTTCTGCGAACGGGAACAGGCCCGAATCAGGGCGCCGTAGATCGCGTCGCGGTGGGCTCTGTCGGTCATGGCTTCGGGATGCCATTGCACGAAGAGTCCAAACCCACCGTCGGTTCGCTCCAGGGCCTCGACGACTCCGTCGTCGCTGTGCGCAATCACCCGCAGGCCTTTGCCCAGATCGTCCACCGCCTGATGGTGGCTCGAGAACACCATGGCCTCCTGGGCCCCGAGAATCTCGGCCAGCGCGCTGGGCGTCACGATCTGGACGCGGTGGTATTTGCGATGGTCCACCGTCTTGCCGACCTCGGAGGGGATATCCTGGATCATCGTCCCGCCGGCGACTACGTTGGTGAACTGCATGCCCAGACACACGCCGAGCACAGGCTTGCCGGTGGCGAGCCAGCGGGCGATCAGCTTTTGCTCGAACTCGTACCGCTCGGTCGTCAGTGGCTTGACCGTCTCATGGGCCTGTTCGCCATACGCCGAAGGCGGGATGTCGTCCCCTCCAATGAGCATGAGGCCATCGAGCTGCTCCAGATACGCTTGAAGGACCCGCTCATCGTCGATTGTCGGCAACACGATGGGCACGCCGCCATTATCCGCGATGGCTTGGGCATAGGCGAAAGGCACGCTGGTCTTTGCAGACTGGTCCTTTGTCGCCGGCTCGTAATCACTGGTGATCCCGATCAGCGGCCCGGACGACATCTGGGCCTGTCGACAACCCGCGGCCACCCAGAAGAAACCCAGGCAAACGAGTAGTGCAGCCCGGCTGACTGTATGTCTTGTCTGGTCCATTGGAGTCCCCATGCACAATGTGTTGTCTTTGTCTCAGTCGATGATCATCACGCATGTGAATCTACTGTCTCCCATCCCGGTTGTCCACACATGTGATCTTCGCAATCGTCGCTCAGGTGCTTCACTTCGTTCGGCAGGACAGTTATGATCTGAGGACGACGCCGGGAGCTTGTTGCCCTCAGTGCGGAGCTCCAATAGCAAGTAGTCGATAGGAAATCGTCATTCCAAAGGTTGGATGTTCCTATGGGAAAGATCCTGCAACGATACTTCAAGGCTTCTCTGGTCCTGCGCATCTTCATCGGCTTCCTCGTCGGCTCGGGGGTCGGGATCGTGTTCTGGTACCTGTCCCGCACGACGGGCGATGCCGCCGCGCCGGGTTCGACGCTGGCCGAGCGGGTCATCCCCTGCATCATGCCCTTCGGCGAGGTGTTCGTGCAGATGCTCAAGATGATCGTCGTGCCGATCATCTTCTTCTCGCTGGTCGTCGGGGCGTCGAGCCTCCCGATCAAACGATTCGGGCACATCGGTATCCGGGTCATCGCATGGTATCTCGTGACGTCGCTGTTCGCCACCGTGCTGGGCACGTGCCTGGCGCTGGCGATCAACCCGGGGTCCGGGACCGACCTGGGCGCCTGGCAGAAGCTCGCGCAGCTCAAGACCACGCAAACGGGAGCGGTAGCTCGTGACATCCCCACCCAGGGGACGCTTGCACAGATCCTGCTGAACTTGTTCCGCAATCCGTTCGAGGCCCTGGCCGACGGGAACTTCCTGCCCATCATCGTCTTTGCGATCCTCTTCGGCCTGGCGATGCGGCTCCTCATCGAATCCGGCGACCAGGAGCGGGCCAAGCGGCTGCAGATGCTCAGCGACCTGATCCAGGCCGCCCTCGACGCGACGTTCAAGCTCGTGGACTGGATTCTCGAATACTCGCCTATCGGGGTCTTCGCGCTGACGATCGTGAACTTCGGTCTCTATGGCCCCGCCATCGTCGGGCCGTATGTCAGCGTGACGCTCGGTGTGATCTTCGGCATCCTGGCGATGATCTTCGTCGTCTACTCCCTCCTGCTGTGGGCGGTGACACGCCGCAGTCCGATCGAGGTCTTCCGGCGGATCCGCAAACCCATGATTATGGCCTTTATCACCCGCAGCAGCGCCGCGACGCTGCCGGTCTCGATCAAGGCGGCCCAGGAGGAACTGCGCATCCGCAACGAGTTGGCCGGCTTCTCGCTGCCGTTGGGCGCCACCATCAACATGGACGGCGTCTGCGTCCACCTGCCCATGTTCGCGATCCTGGCGGCCAACATGTTCGGGATCGAGCTGACGCTCGGCTCCCTCGTCGTGTTGGTTATCACGACCGTGCTGGCCTCCATCGGCGCCGGCGGCGTCCCCGGCGGCAGTCTCATGCTCCTGTTCATCATCCTGGAGAACCTGGGTCTGACCGCCGATCAGGTCGCGGTGATCGTGGCGTTGGCCCTCGGCATCAACCCGATCCTCGACATGTTCGAGACGATGAACAACGTCACGGGCGACCTCGTCTGCACCTATGCGGTGGCATCCAACCAAGGCCTGGTCGATACGCACGACGCATGACACGCGACGCAAAGCGAGGGAACATGGCAAACTACATCCTGGCTCATTTCGACGACATCGAAGCGGTGCACTGCCCGTGTGGGTTCGCGAAACGGGCATTTGCCCTGCCGGAGAATTCGACCGCCACCGTGCACATCGTGGACATCCAACGAGACTCGAAGGTCCATTATCACAAGGAGCACACGGAGATCTACCTGGTTCTCGAAGGCAAAGGCTATCTGGAATTGGATGGCGAGCGTGTCCCGGTGCGCCCGTTCAGCACGGCCCTCATCAAACCGCTGTGTCGGCACCGCGCGGTCGGCAGCCTGCGAATCGTCAACGTCTGCATCCCGCCCTTCGATCCCGCCGACGAGTGGTTCGACTGATCTTACGGCTCCTTTTGCACTGGTTGGATTTGCTCGCAGGTGATACAATGGAACCATGATCCAACTTCGACGAGATCGGACTTGCCTCAAGATGCTGACCGACGAAGACAGCGACTACGTGGATGCGTCGCCGGCCGAGCGATTGGATATGGTCTGGGAGCTGACGGCCGAACTATGGTCTTTGCGAGGACAAGACTGTGATCAACAGCGACTACAGAGACATGTTGCAGGTCTTGTTAGACAACGGAGTTAAGTTTCTCCTGGTCGGTGCCTATGCAATGGGGGCTCACGGATACCCTCGTGCCACGGGCCGAGACAAGGACCGCTTGGACGCAGATCGATTGGAGAAGGACAAGGCGTAGACCGCACCCGCGCTCTCTTATCGGGTCCATCCCTTTCGCATTGCTTTCTCCGTTCGGACGACGACAAACGTCACGCCGCCCACCGCGAGCGCCAGTGTCAGTTCCAGCCCTGAGAGCGGAGTCAATCCGAAGAAACGGGCCAGAACCGGCACGTAGATCGGCAGCAGTTGGAGTATGAGGGTGACCAGGAACACCGCCGCCATCATTGGATTGGTGGTGATCGAGAGAATGGAGTACCCCCAGGCCCGCAATCCCAGCGCCTGTCCCATCTGTGCGAAACCCAGCGATGCAAAAAGGATGGTCTGCCACCTCATGTCCGCGGAGTTCTTCGGATCGAAGTACGCGGCCCCCAAACCCAATGCCAGGACCCCAATCAGAATCCCGACCCATCCGATATGCACACAGGTGGTCCGATCCAGGATAGGATTGTTGGGCCTCCGCGGCGGGCGATTCATCACATCGGTTTCGCCGGGCTCGAAGCCGAGTCCCAATCCCATCAATCCATCGGTGAGCAGGTTCAGCCACAGCAGTTGCAGAGGGCGCAGGGCCACTGCAATCCCCAACAGCGGCGCGCCGAGCATGACGAGCACCTTGCCCAGATTTCCACCCAGCGAGAACTTGATGAACCGCAGCAGATTGTCGTAGATGATCCGCCCTTCCCGGACCGCGGCGACAATGGTGGCGAAATTGTCGTCCAGGAGCACCATGGCCGAGGCTTCTTTGGCCACATCCGTTCCCGTGATGCCCATCGCCACGCCGATATCCGCCTTCTTCAACGCCGGGGAATCGTTCACGCCGTCGCCGGTCATGGCGACGACGTGCCCGCGGTCCTGCAGGGCATCGACGATCCGCAGCTTGTCCGCAGGCGAAACCCGCGCGTATACGCTGGTGTGGTCCGCGATAGTCCTCAATTCATCGTCGCTCATGGCGTTGAGCGCATTGCCCGTGACGGCTTTGGGGTCGTCGGAGATGGTCAGATACCGCGCGATGGCGACCGCTGTCAGGGCGTGATCGCCGGTGATCATAACCGGGCGAATGCCGGCCGTCCGGCACATCTCGACCGCGGATCGCGCGGCCGCTCGCGGCGGGTCCATCAGGCCGACCAGCCCAACGAAAATGAGGTCCCGTTCCAGTTCGTTCGTCAGGTCCGCCGGGACGCCCGCCAGCGGGCGAAAGGCAATGCCCAGCACGCGCACGCCCTGCCGGGCCAGGTCCTCCGTGACAGCGAGAATGCGAGACTGAAAGTCCGCCGTTATCGGCTCGGCCTTGTCCGCCGTCCAGACCCGCGACGCCAGTTCGAGCAGCCCATCGACTGCCCCCTTGCTGAACGCCACGTGGCTCCAATCGCCCAGCGGGGGCAGGAGTCCCGCAGATCCCCCCGCCGCAGGCACACGATGCACGGTCGTCATCCGCTTTCGATCTGAATCGAAGGCAAACTCGGCCACTCGCGGCATAGCCGTCTGCAGATCGTCCTTGAGCAGACCCGCGTGGGCTGCCGCCACCACCAGGGCGCCCTCTGTCGGATCGCCGATCGCATGGAGGCTGCGACCGTCGGCGTCGGGCTTCAATGTGGCGTCGTTGCACAAGGCCCCCGAGACCAGCGTCAGGCGAATCGCCGGGGAGATCTGGCCCAGAGAGCCGGGTTGCAGGGGACCCGTTGCGATTTCGGGCTGGCGTTTGTGCATGGACTCCGTGAGGTCCAGCCGCTCGCCCGCAACGGCAATCACTGTCACCGTCATGCGGTTTTCGGTGAGCGTCCCGGTCTTGTCCGAGCAGATGACGTCCACCGCGCCGAGCGTCTCGACGGCAGGCAGTCTGCGGATCAGGGCGTTGCGGCGGAGCATTCGTTGCGCCCCGATGGCCAGTGTGATCGTGATGACCGCGGGCAACCCTTCCGGAACCACCGCCACCGCGACACTGACGGCCGTCAGGAACATGTTGCCAATCGGCTCGCCTCCCAGCACCCCGATGAGCAGGACCAGCAGGGACACGACAATCCCGGCAACAGCCAGGGTCTTGCCGACCCGGTCAAGCTGCTTCTGTAAGGGAGTGGGCTCGGACACGACCTGCTGGATCATCCCGGCGATCTTGCCCAGTTCGGTGCGCATGCCGGTTTCGACCACGACAGCCGTGCCGCGACCATACGTGGCTGCCGTCCCGAGGTAGACCATGTTCCGCCGGTCGCCTAAGGGCAGGTCATTTCCGGAAAGCGTCGCGGTGCTCTTCTCCACCGACTCCGACTCCCCGGTCAGCGTGGCCTCCTGGATGCGGAGGTTGACGCTCTCGATCAGACGGGCATCCGCCGGGACTGAGTTGCCGGTCTCCAGCACGATGATATCCCCCGGAACCAACTCCCGTGCGGAAATTTCCAACAATCGGCCATCCCGCCGGACCCGCACTACCGGCACGGCCAATTGCTTGAGCGAGGCCATCGCCCGCTCGGCGCGGTACTCGGACGCAAAACCGAGCACGCCGAACAGAACGACGATCGCCCCGATGGCCACCGTCTCCATCCCCTTGCCCAGCAATCCCGAGACTACCGCCGCGGCGATCAGGATGAGAACCATCGTCTGCGTGAACTGCTCCAGCAGCATGCGCAGCGGCCCTTTGCCCGCCTGCTCCTGCAGTTCGTTGGGGCCGTACTGCGCCATGCGGGCAGTCGCCTCGACCGCGGTCAGGCCGCTTTCAGAGGTCGATAAGGCCGTCAGTACATCTTCTGTGGATCGTATATGCCAATCGTTCTTTGCGGAAAACACGTGAGAGTTCCGTCCTGGAGGTCGAGAGACGTTTCCTGCCGGACGGCCCCCGCGTCCGGGCATCCCCGGCCTGTCGTTACGCCCAACAGGAAACCGGGTTTTTATCAACTCTACCGGCCCGGGCCATCCAAGTGAAGCGAAACCGGGGTGCAAGATTTCGCTTTTTTTGACTCCGCCAAAGCTTTACCCAGGACCTGCCGATATGGTACAATACGCGGCTGTCATACGCCGATGTAGCTCAATGGTAGAGCACGGCTTTCGTAAAGCCGGGGTTGTGGGTTCAAGTCCCACCATCGGCTTTCGCTCTTTTATCGGTACCTTGGGAGAAGCCAACGCCTCACGGCGTCACGACAAACAGGCCTGCTTCACCGACGATATCCCCCTTCCCGCTACTCCGCGAGCGCGTCTCGTAGTATGATGAGGAGTATGGCAGAGCCACAACCAGAATGCAACAAGACCGATACGCCTCCCGAGGTTCAGCGGGTGCATTGTGAAATCTGCCGAAAACTGTCTGACGGCCGAAGGCTCGAATTGGCTTTTGATATGTGCGATGCCGGAAGGCTGCTGGCCATAGCCGGTTTGCGGATGCGGCATCCGGACGCGAGCGAAGAACAGTTGCAGCAACTCTGGGCCCGGCAGCATCTCGGCCCGGAGCTTTTTGAACGGGTGTACGGAGGCTCGCAACGTGGGTGAGGTCCAGTACATCGAGATAGCACAGCGCCTCATTCGCGTACTCGACACATTGGACATCCCCTATGCCATCGGCGGTTCAATGGCCAGTTCCCTCTACGGAATGAGGCGTTTTACGCAGGATGCGGATATCGTGGTCAAGCCGTTTCTTCCTATCGCCGACAAGTTCTTCAACGCGGTCAAGGGCGAGTTCGAACGACAGTTGCTGGTCCGCAGCCGGAGGGTGAAACTGACGGATACCGCCCAGAGTGAGGTCTGTGTTGTCTCCCCGGAGGATATCATTCTTCTGAAACTCCGCTGGCTCCAAGAAACCGGCGGCACATCCGAGCACCAGTGGCGTGACGTCCTGGGCGTGCAGGGGGAGGGCCTGGACTATGAGTACTTGGCCGACTGGGCGAAGAAACTTGGCCTGAACGAGCTTTTGGATCGAGCCATTGCGGAGGTACGGACGTAAGAGTCGGTATGAATCTCGCAGACAAATACGAACAACTTCAGAAGATCTTGAGGGAACTGGGCAGAGTCGCGGTCGCCTATTCCGGCGGGGTGGACAGCAGCTTTCTGCTCAAGGCAGCGGTCGATACGCTCGGGCCGGAGAATGTCCTGGCCTGCATCAGCCTCGGTCCGGCGGAGCCCGCGAACATGCACGAGAGGGCCCGCAAAACCGCCGAGGCCATCGGGGCCGAGCTGATGATCGTCGAAGCGGGCGAGATGGACGACCCGGACTTCACCAGCAACAAGGCCGACCGATGCTTCCACTGCAAGTCGCGCCTGTGCCGCACGTTGCTCGACGTCGCGAAACAGCGAGGCTTTCCTCACGTGGTCTTCGGCACGAATCACGACGACTTGGACGACTTCCGGCCGGGCAACAACGCCATGAGGATATTTGGCATCCGATCTCCCCTGGCGGAAGCGGGACTGACGAAAGGCGAGATCAGGGAACTGAGCCGCCAGGCGGGTATGTCAACCGCCGATCAGCCGGCGTCGCCCTGCCTGGCCTCGCGAATCCCTTACGGGCTGGAGGTGACCGAGCAGCGATTGCGACAGATCGACCAGGCGGAAGGCGTCCTGCGGTCGCTCGGATTCGTTGAGGTCCGCGTTCGACATCACGACACGATCGCGAGGATCGAGGTCCGCCCGCAGGACGTGGCGAAGCTCATGGCCGAGCCGAGCCGCTCGAAGGTGGTCGAGAAGCTCAAGGCTTTGGGTTTCCGCTACGTGACCGCGGACCTGCAGGGCTTCCGTTCCGGCTCGCTCAACGAATCCCTCTCGGACGAACAGAAAAGAACCACACTCGAAGCATGAACCATCGACTGGAAGGAGGACACCATGCAACGCCGCCCCTTTTCTGAGTCAGCAAGATCATTCGCGAACGGCGCGACTGAGACCATTCTAACGCTACTTCTTATCCTGGTCCTGAGCGTGCAGGTCTGTGCCTCAGCGACAGGTGGGCAGAACTCCCACGACCCGAACCTGATCGTCATGACCTTCAACATCCGCTATGGCAGCGCCGACGACAAGCAAGACAGTTGGCCCAACCGCCGGGACATGGTCTATGACGTGCTGCGCAGGCACGATCCGGATGTCGTAGGGCTTCAAGAAGCCCTGCGGTTCCAGATCGACGAGATCCACGCGGCACTGCCCCAGTACGGCGAAATCGGCGTCGGACGCGAAGACGGCAAGACCGAGGGCGAGTACTCCGCGATCCTCTATCGCAAGGACTATCTGACTTTGGACGACTCCGGCACGTTCTGGCTTTCCGACACACCCGAAGTCCCCGGCTCGATCAGTTGGAACAGCGCCTGCAGGAGGGTCTGCACCTGGGGTCGGTTCATCCCCAAGGGCTCAGGCCCGGCCTTCTACCTGTTCAACACGCATTTAGACCACAAATCGCAACCGGCCCGTCAGTACGGGTCGATTCTTCTGTCACGCCGGATCGCCGAGCGCAAGCACGCCGACCCGGTGATCCTCACGGGGGATTTCAACGCAGACGAAAACAACCCCGCCATCCAGTATCTCAAGGGGCTGTCCGAACTGTCTTCGCCCGACGGCGATTTGTTCAAGAATCCCGCTCCGCTCGTGGACTCATTCCGAGTGGCACATCCCAACGAGCAGGTGGTCGGGACCTTCCACGGATTCCAGGGCGGCATCGACGGCGGAAAAATCGACTACATCTTCATCCAGCCCGGCGTCGAAGTGAAGGTCGCCGAGATCCTCCGCGACAACAAGGACGGCCGCTACCCCTCGGATCACTTCCCGGTGCTTGGGGTGCTCCGCTTCGTCGGCAGGGCAAGCCAGTGACCGGTAACCCTCATGTTCCCAGTTCACACAGTGGCATTGTGCATTCGCCGGGCAATCAACGAGGCGGCCATCCGCCGATGAATGATGAACAGTCGCAACGGCGCCGCACTGTGTAGCTGCCGGACTTGCCCGATCGTCATGCAACCTGGCCTATCCGGTTCCCTTCTCGCGATGGTCTTTCTTCGCGGGATGTTCGCCGTTGAAGTCCAGGGAGACGATCAAGAGCGGCTCGACGAACAGGGTGGAATCGTCCGGCTCAACGACGACGATTCGCCGCTTGCCCACCGCGACCATCTCCGGATGCCGCACAGTCAGTGATCGGCCATCGGCCAGGCACATTTTGAAGGGCTCAAATGGCCGACGCAACAATGCCTCCCGAACGCCTTCCAAGTCCATGTCTCTGTCCTCAGATTCAAGCTGTCTCCATCATTTCACCCAGTACCATTATGGCCGAATCCTTGGGAAAAGGCAAGAGTGGATGAGTGATCCACAACGGAATCAGCAGGCACGATGCCCCCGGCGTCTGTGGACTCCCATCTGGGCACAAGGTGGCCCAGAGGAACCTGCGCAGTTGCAGTGGCTATCCTCACCGGTCCTCGACCGACTTTCGCAGCTCGCGGCAGGAGCTGAGGAACTCCGCGGCCGACATCTCCCGCAGGAAGACGAAGCCGCGGGTCGCGCGGATCAGCGCCTTCGGATGATTGTAGAACCACTCGCGCCCCAGGCAGGTTTTGATCTTCTGATACTGCTCCACCTGGATTCGCTGGGCCAACTGCGAGAACGGGCCGTCGTACTCGTAGCTCGGGAACGACGCGTCCTTCTGCGTGATGAAGGAGTCCATGAAGGCGTTGTGCATCACCGAGAACATCGCCAGGCTCACCGGGACGAAGAGATTCGCCTCGGACGGATCGAAGCGGAACCAGACGTTGCGGTAGCCCCAGATCTTCATGTCGAGTTTCGACGTGGTCTTCAGATGGACCCGGATCGCTTCCGCGAGGGCCTGCATGACCTTGTAATGCGTGTCCGGCCCGCTGGCCTCGGGGTCGAACGCCACCGTGATCACGTCGGGATCGAGCCGATCCAGCTCCGCCACGATCGGCGGAACATCCTGCGCCATGGTGGGCTCCTTGGTGAAGATGTCGCCCGTGTAGAAGCTCAAACGAAGGTGCCGGACGTTCTGGCATTGCCAGCCGTAATAACCCCAGACGCACTCCGCCTCCCACTCCCGGCTCATCCCCTTGAGCCGCTGGATTCGCTCGGGGTCCTTCTTGCCGGGATAGGCCGAGGCGAAGTACTCCTCCAACTCGGCGACGCAACGGTCTACGCCCTGCATCGAGTCCACATCGATCAGCTCGACCAGGTTGCGCAACATGCGCCGGGCGCAGCCCTCCGCCTTGTCGTCCTCGTCGTGGGCGGCCACGCCGTCGAGGTACTGCCACACATCGCGGTTGCGGTCGATCTCGTTGCCCCGCGAGAAGTAGTTCTGGTCCCACAGAATCTTGAACGCAGGCGTGCCCAGGAATCGTCGCAGGCCGGCCATCTGGGTCCGCATGAACTGGTTCGTGACGGACGTGAAGCCGCTGGTGAGCGTCATGAAGTAATGCTCGTTGCTCGCCTGGCGGAAGTGGCGGACGATCTGTGCGAAATACCCGAGCATCACGTCGTCGTGGTGCGGCTCCGTGTGCAGAAAGCACTTGTCCCGGTAGACGCGAAGGCCCGCTTCGATCTTGCCGGCGAGCCGCTCGTGTACCATGGCGGCCAGCCGGGACAGCGGCTCGCGCCGTCGCTTCAAGATGACAGCAGCCGACCGGTCGGACTGGCAATCGGCTTCGGTCAGGTCCAGCAGCCGCTTGCGGCAGCGAACCGCCAGATCGACCAGGACCTTCTCCACCTCCGCGTCGCCGACGGCCGTCGTTCTTTCAAGAACGCGGACCTGACGCTCCATCAGGTGGGCCGCGGCGCCTCCCGTGATGTAGAACCTTGCGTTGGGCAGCTCTTGCAGGCAGCTCGCGGGCGTCTCGATGCTCTTGGCGGACTGAATCGCCTGGGCGGCCAGCGCCGCTTTCGCCTGGCCGGCGGCGAGGATGATCGCGGTGCAGTCCGAATTGTACGTGATCGTATCCAGTCCGATGGTAATCACCAGGCTCTGGCGGGCGATCTCGATCCCGCCGAGGTCGGTTGCGGCCGCAGCCTGCGTCTCGTAGTTCGTCGGGCAGAGCCGCGTGGTCGAGTAGTGGTCCGAACCTCGGATATTGAACCCGATATGGCCGTCGGGACCAATGCCCCCGAGGAAAAAGCCGATGCCGCCCAGGTCGCGAATCCGCTGCTCGTACTCCATGCACCATTGATCGATCTGGGCGAGCAGGGTCTTTTGCCGGGATTCGAGCTGGGTGGTCGCCTGGCGATATCGCAACGTCAGGTCCACGCGATGACCCGGCCAGACGGAAGCCAGTGTCTCGCCCGGCCGCAAGGCGATCGCGCCCGCGTCGATCAGGAGGGCCTTGGCGGGGTCCAGCCCGAAGCCTTCGATGTAGAAGTGTTTGACGTAGTGCGTGAAGCTGTTTTGCTGCGTCGAGTCCATCGGGTAGAACTCGTCGATCTGGACGAAGTGCAGGCCCTTCATGTCGGGCTTTTTCGTCGGATTGACGCCAGCTTCGCGGAGGGTCTGTTGAATCTCGGGCGTATCCCACTCCGCGAGCAGCCGGCGGACCCATCCGATGAAGTGCTCCGGCGTCTTGCCGGTCGGCAGGGAGATCACGCCGTTTGGATTCTGTTGGACCCATTCAACGAACCGCATCGCCGCCAGCTTGCCCAGCGACGGGAAATTCTCCACGACAATCGTGGGGATCTTCTCGGTCGGGGGATAGAGTGCATCGAAGGAGGAGGCATGAACGGCAACCTCCTCCACGGGGGTCAGACTAATCTGCATATCTTCATCCATTCGAGCAAGCACAGAACCTGTGCCGGGTTTACGGAAACGATCCCAAGAATCTACCACGCCCCGCCCGCCTCTGCAAGCCTCCATCCCCCTGTTCGGACGCAAGCAGATCAACCGTAGCCGAAAGAAACGAAAGAAGTAGTACGCCGTCCACGTCAATTCGAGGAGCAGCATATCGGCGCATGGCTTGTTTGGAGTTCCGCGTTTACGCGGCCTTAACCCGCCTGAAGGCGGAACTCCAAACGGTGTCTGCGACTTGTGCCCACCATTTTTAGATGGACGGCGTAGTAGCGTGCGTATCACGCACCATCTTATCTCAGTTCCGCGCATCCTGGAGCCAATGCCGGCTCAGCATCGTGAGGTCCGTCCAGTCCACCTTCCCACCGCCATTGATGTTGCCTGCAATGATCGTCTTGCTGACCGGCTCGGCGGTCCCGCCGCAGGAGCCCACGTTGATTCGACCGCCCTTGGGTATGGGTTGCGGCTCTGTGTATTTGCATGGAGCCGCAACCTGCGTTATTGCCCCACCAGGACGCGGCTTCTTCTTCCTCATTCCTTTCATGATCTCGTGCCCATCGCATTCTGCGCCCGTTTTCGTGATTGAACCTGCCGGAGGCAGTCCATCCCATTTGGCCGAGAGACGGGAGAGAGAAGGGCAGGATGTTGCAGGGCCTGATCTGCGTCGCTCCCTATCTGTTAACTCGCGAAAAACGACGTAAGATGAGGCCCTGCGACAGCTTGCGGGAGAAATCCTAATGGACAGGGTAGGAATCGAACCTACGTAGGCTTACGCCAATGGGTTTACAGCCCATCCCCTTTAGCCGCTCGGGCACCTGTCCAAGCTCCGACCGCGACTGTCGCAGTCAGAACCTTATTAAACAGGAAAAGGCCGCTCCTGTCAACCGGGAAGGTGGATTTTCTTGCGACCGGCGTCATGCGGATCAGCGAGCCTTCTCCGGCGACGCTGACGGCAGGGCCGAGGGGCCTACTGCGTCTTGCCCTTGAGGAACCCGGATTCTTCCATCCATTTCTGGCACAAGCCCGGCCAGGCGGACGCGGCGCCGCGGTTGGCGCCCAGGCCGATGCCGTGCGGGCCTTTCAGGAAGATGTGCATCTCAGCGGGGACCTTCGCCTGCCGCAGCGCCAGGTAGAACGCGATGCTGTTCTCAGCCGGAACGCCCGTGTCTTCCCACGTGTGGAACAGGAAGGTCGGCGGGGTTTGCGCCGTCACCTGTTTCTCGTTCGAGAATTTCTCGATGATTGCCGGGTCCGCGTTGGGACCGAGCAGGTTCGTCCGCGAGCCGGTGTGGGTGAAGGGCTCGGCGAACGAGATCACCGGGTAGACCAGGACCGCGAAATCGGGCCGGCAGCTCACGCGGTCGATGGCGTCCCGTGGCTCGCAGAACGACTCGTTGAAGTGGGTCGCGGCGGTAGAGGCCAGATGGCCGCCCGCGGAAAAGCCGAGAATGCCGATCCGGCTGGGATCGACACCCCACTCTGCGGCGCGGCTTCGCACCGTCTTGATCGCCCGCTGGGCGTCCTGGATCGGCGCAGGATGGCCGTAGCCGGCACCGCTGTTGCGATGGCGATAGGACACGATGAAGCCCGCGACGCCGAAGGAGTTCAGCCACTGCCCGATCTGATGACCCTCGTGGTCCATGGCCAATCCGCCGTAGCCGCCGCCGGGACAGATCACGATCGCGGCGCCGGTGGCCTTATCCTGTGGGGGCAGGTAGATCGTCAACGTGGGCTTGTCGCCTTCGGCCGTACCCTTGGCCCCCGGGGCCCCGTCCGGCCAGAGCAGCTCGACCTTCGGCTGGGCCGCCACGAGCCCGCTCAGAGACAACAGAACTGCCACGCCAAGACATAGGACACTGCTTCGAGACCTTGCCATCGGATTTCCTCCTTCTCTGAGCTACAGCAGATGCTTCGGGTCGCTCAACCGCTGGGCCAGGTCCCGCAGGAACCGGGCGGCGTAGTCACAGTGAACCACCCTGTGATCGACGGCCAGCGACAGGCTCACCAACTTGCGGACGGCGACGCGGCCCTCGTGCGGCACCGCCGCCAGCGAAATCTTGCCTGCGGACAGAATCGTGCTCGCCGGCACCGGCACGATCCCCAGGAACGAATCGATATCATACGCCCCCAGATTGCTCAGGGCAATCGTCTCGCCCTCCATGTCGTCGAGCGTCAGCTTGTTGCTGCGGGCCTTTTCGATGAGATGCTTCTCCCGGTCGGCGATCTCGGCCAGGGACAAACCCTCTGCTCCGTGAACGACGGGCACGACCAGTCCCTGCGGGGTGCTGACCGCGAACCCGACGTTCACATGCTCGGCGATCTGAACGATCAGGCCGTCGCCGTTTCGGCTGCCGGCGCCCGGGACGAGCCGTCCGACCATGAGCGGATACTGCTGAGCCGCCATTCCCATCGCGTGGATGAAGAACGCGTTGCTGGTGATCTTGACGCCGAGGGCCTTGCTCAGGCGGTGCCTCATGCCCATCAGGTCGGTGACGTCGGCCTTCAGCTCCAGGTAGAAGCATGGCTTGCTCCGTTTCGACGCCAGCATCCGCTCGCCGATCAGGCGTTGAATCCTCGAAAGCGGCATGTGGGTCTCGGTCCGGTTGTCCAGGGGTGCCTCCGTAGTCGTCTGCACGGGAATGGGCTGCCTTTTTTGGCCGTTATGATACCCGCCGGCCCGCCGCACGCAAGGGGGAGGTCC
>JBDKRX010000066.1:0-11918 GCA_039683175.1 Phycisphaerales bacterium | reverse complement strand
GACTTCGCGGGCGCCCAGTCGCCCAGGCCGATCGAGACGATGTGGTTCTGGGCCTTGCCCGTGAGGTAGTCCACATAGCGTTTGAGCCGGTCGTATTGTTCCGCGAGGACCTGCGTGTCACCGTCGTACTCATAGAGGTACCACGGGATCATGACGTAGGCGCTGTCCCAGGCGGGTCCGTTTCCCCAGGCGTATCCCCAGCCACTGGTGGGCACGATGCCCGGCAGTTCCCCGCTGTCTCGCTGCTCGTCCTGGAAGTCGTTCATCCACTTCGCGTAGGCGGATGCCGAGTCGAAATTGTACAGCCCGGTCTCGGCGGCCAAATGCGCGTCGCCCGTCCAGCCGTTCTTCTCGCGGTGGGGGCAATCCGTCGGATAGCCGACGAAGTTGCTGATATAAGACCACAGCGTATTGCGCTGGATGCGATTGAACAGATCGTTCGAGCACTCGAATTCGCCGGCTTTGTCGAAAGCTGTGTTCACGACGCGAGCCTCCAGCGTGTCGAGACTTGGCTTGCCCGGCAGGCCGGTCACCTCGACATACTGGAACCCGTGATAGGCGAATCGCGGCTCCCAGAGCTCCGTGCCCCGGCCCTTGAGGATGTAGGTGTCGGTCTGGGGCTTGCCGGTCTTGATGTGCTGGCCTATCTCTTTCTGGTCGAGCGTGCCGTCGGCGTTGAGACGCTCGCCGTACTTCATCACGACCTCGGTCCCCGCGGGGCCGGAGACTCTCAGCCTTGCCCAACCCGCCAGGTTCTGGCCGATATCGAAGACATAGACGCCGGGTTTGGGCTCGGTGAGTTTGGCCGATCCGAGTGTCTTTGTGACCTTGATCGGCGGCATCATCTGCGCCCGCAACTCGCCCTTCGGGCCGGGATCGACCTGCGCCAGGGGCCAATTGCTGTCGTCGTAGTCGGCCTCGTCCCAGTCGGCTTTTTCCAGGCGGGCGTCGTAGATTTCGCCATTGCGGATGCTGTCGAAGACGATCGGGCCGGTCGAGACCCGCCAGGCGCCGTCGCTGGCGACGACCTTCGTCGAGCCGTCCTCGAACGTTACTTCGAGCTGGCACCGCAGGACGGGGGGATCCCGCCAGGGGGCCTTGTCGAAGTCCCAGACGGCCCGCGTGTGCATGTTGTACCAGCCATTGCCAAGGATGACGCCGAGGGCATTGGAGCCCTTCCGGAGTTGGCGCGTCACGTCGTGGGTGACGTAGAGCGCCCGCCTGTCGTAGCGGGTGAAGGCCGGGTCGAGGACGTGGTCGCTCACCTTCTCGCCGTTGAGTCGCAGCTCGTGATAACCTAAGCCGCAGATGTACAGTCGGGCGCTGGCTGGCCGCTCGGAGAGGAGGAACGACTTGCGGAACAGCGGCGCCGGCTGCGGACTCTTGTCGTCGTCTTTGCCCGGTGCGCTGATCCAGCGGGCCTTCCAGTCCTCGGGCGTCAGCAGGCCCATGTCCCACAGGGCGACCTCGCTGAACGGGCTGGCCTTGTCGTCGGCGTCCCAGATGCGAACCTTCCAATAGCAGCAAGTCCGGGAGGTCAGCGGCCGGCCGGCATAGACGACGTGGATGGACTGGTCGGACAGGACCTTGCCGGTGTCCCAGAGATCCGCCTGCTCGTCCTTGAGCATCTTCTCGCTGCTGGCCACGAGGATCTGGTAGGCGGTCTGCTTTTGCCCTCGCCAGCGGGATTCCAGCTTCCAGCTTAGCCTGGGCTGCCTCACGTCGATGCCCAGCGGATTCGCCGTATACTCGCATCGCAGGTCCATGACCCGCACATCGCTGCGCGACTGCGTCATACTTACCGCGAGACTCGAAACCGCGATCATTTGCGCCAGAACGATTGTTCCCAACTGAACCATGCCTTTTCACCTCCAACGGGGGTAGCGGAAATGCTTCGGTGGATGATTCTCCCGCAAAACGCGGCGGAAAGCAAGTGCCCAGTGCGTGAAACGAGATCGTCCGGCGGATTGATTGTGGAGCCGGCGAGGATTACGCCGATGCCTACATGGGAGTCAACGACTTCGAGAGGGCGCCTGTGCCTTTCGATCTGGCTTCGTAGCTTATCAGTCTTCGTACGTCATCGGTATGGAGGGTTGATCCCCCGCGTTGTGCGGAGGTTCCTGATCTGCCGATGGCGCCATCCTCAACGAAGCCCCTGTGCGGAACAGAGACTTGCCGCAGCGGGGACATATCTGGTCCATCATGGCGGGGAGCAGCTTGTCCCTGCCGGCGGTCGCGCGCCTCTGCTCGCCCTTCTTGAAGGCGGCCTCGATCATCCAACCGCCCCAGCCGCACGCATTCTTTTCCACCGCGCAGACCGCATACGTGATCCAGACATGGTCCGGCGTCTCGACATCCTTCAGTTTGATCTCCAGGAGATTCTTGAACTTCCTCGGGAAAGCCATACGGTTTCTCTCTCGCCTGGTGGCTGTGTCAGAATCGCCGGGACAGGCTGATGCCCATGGCCGGTTCCTGCGGATTGCCGCTGCAGAAGGGCTGCACCTCGAAGCCTGCGATCTCGGGGGCGCCGTGGCGCTGGGCCACGGTGTGGCCGACGACCCAGCCGAGCGCTGCGCCGAAGACCACGTCGCTGGCCCAGTGGTCGCCGTCATCCATCATCCGCCAGGCCACGACCCCTGCGGTCGCGTAGGCCGGCAGGGCCACCTTCAGGCCGTAGAATTCGTGCAACACCGAGGCGACTGCGACCGAGCTGGACGTGTGCCCGCTGGGCCAAGCCCAGCCCTGGCCGTCGGGCTGCTCGTTGTCCCGGATCATTTTGAGCCCGCCCGTGACGGTCGCGGTGATCGTCAGCGCCGAGAGCATCGTCACTGCCTTCTGCCTGCCCGGCTCATCCTGTGCCTCGGCGTCCAGGAAGTACCAGATCGCCGTGCCGGCAAAGTGCGTGACCGGCGAGCCGATGATGAAGAGGGCGTCTTCGCTGAACGTGCCGAACGTGTCGTGCTCGTCGAAGTGGTCGGCGACGTCGTCGTCGGCGTTTCCGTTGTTCATCGCGACGCTGGCGGCCCCGGCCCACGCCAGGAGGGCCAGGTTGTCCACGTTGAAGAAGGTGGCCTTGGCATCCACCTTGAGCCGGCTGGGAAACAGATTGAGATCGGCCTTGGCCGCGTCGAACCAGCCTGTGGGCACAGTCGTTGCATTGGGCTCGGCCGCCCCGGCGGGAAGTGCCAACGCCAGCGTGCAAAACCAGAACAGCTTGTCAAACCATCGCGACATCACGCTGTATCATAACACGATCGCACAACATCGCCAGAGAATAGGACCCGCTCAGTTCGGGCTCTTCCAGGGGCGCCGCTTCTCCAACGCAGGCAGTGTGGGGAACGGCGCGTGCGGCTCCGCCTGGTACCAGTAGGCGACCGAGGCGATATCGTCCGAGAGCTTCATATACTTGCCGTCCGAGCCCCAGCCCAGGGCTTGGATCGTTACCCGGAGATCCTTCTCGTAGCAGATCGGGTCCAGGATGTGCCAGCGGTAGAGGCTCCAGTAGCTCGGTATCTCGGCGTCATTGCTGGACAGAACGGTTCCGGTGTAGGCGCTGCTGTACGACTCGGGGAAGCCGTAGCTGCCGCAGAAATAGTCCTCCGTACCCGTCCCGCAGAGGGTGGGGAACTGCGTGTCTGCGTCCATGAAGAATTTGATCTCGCCTTCGCCGAACCACCCCTTGGAGAGCTGGGTCCAGGCCAGGAAAGTCCCGACGTATCGGCCCCTGCCCCGGACCCCGTCGAGGATCACGTAGGGATTGACCTTGCTTGTGTCGGCGCGTCGCCACTGGGAGTGAAGATACGCCGCGTTGGCCGGGACTTTCGTCTCTGCGTAGTCGATCTGAAAGGCCAGCAGAGTCAGGTCCTGGTCGGCCTCGTTCGTGAACGTGATCTTCGCGTGCTTGCGGAAGGGCATCGGCCAGTAGCAGTTCATCGCATTGCGAGGATTGACCACCACCGCCTGCGAGTTGACCCTCGCGAACTTCTCATGTCCCACTGCGAAGAAGTCTGGCGCGGGCACTTCGATCGACGGGGTCGTCTCCTGATCCCAGTAGAATCGCAGCACGTGCGCCCGGCTGAGGCCCTCGACCATCCAGATGTGCTGAATGATCCCGGGACCGTCCACGTCCATCAGCGTCACGGTCTGTCCGGCGTTGACCCGCAGGAAGGGACGCACCTTCCAGCCCTGGCCCAGATCGTCCGCCGCACGGGCCGAAGCCGCCGGTTTCGGCTCGGCCGGATTCGGAATCGCCATGCCCCCTTTGCCCTTTTCGCCCGTCGGGTTCTCCGCCGAGATGGAGCGGGTCCTCGCCTCGGTCAGCAGGGGCAGCGTTCCCATGCCCATTTCCAACCCGCCGCCTGCGCCGAAGGATGGGCCTGTTGCAGAGCCCTCTCGCGGGTCGTTCGCGCACCCTGCGACCCATGCCGTCACGGCGAGAACAATCACTCCCAGGGACACGCCTGTGCAGTTGCGACTACGCACGATAGTCTCCTTTTGCCAAGACCGACCTCATTGCTTCTGTCACTTGCCGCCTGCGCCATCCTACGATCCCGAGGTGAAACAGGCAACACCCGGAAACTCATTTTTGCAGGCATCGATCCCTTCCGCATCTCCTCAAAAAGGGAGATAAAGATGGCACTTGGGAGAATAGACGATAGAATAGGGCTGGTAGACAACAGAACAGGGGTATGCAAGAAAGGATGATGTATGGCCCACAGTCGTGACACGAAGAAAGAGACGAAGAAGAAGGCACAGAAAACGCTGAAAGAGAAACGGATGGAGAAGAAGATGAAGAAGCAGGGCGGCTCCTCGATCACCGGGATGGCATGATCCCGCGAGGGCAGCCGTCCGCCGTCCAGGCCGACAGCGGGCGGTTGCCTCTCACCTGCTGTCCTCAGTCGTCCCGACCACGCTTCCTGGGGAGTGAACCCGGCGTCGATTCGTTCTGAACAAGGGGTGGACCTGTCATGAAGACTCGATCTGGTTTGAGCCGCCGTCAGTTCTTCCAGGCCGCCACGATCGCGGCGGCCGGAATGTCGCTCCCTGCGGGGGCAGCCGAGCCGGCGTCGCGCCCGCAAGGCAAGCCCAAAGTCGGCTGCCTGAGCTGGTGCTTTCACAATCTGAGTCCGGCCGTCGATCCGGAACCGGCCCTCGATACAATCGGCGAGCTGGGTTTCGACGGCGTCGAGCTGATCGTGACGGCGCGCCGGGACCTCAAGGAGTTCTGGACGGACGCTCGAATCGACCGGCTCAACGAAAAGCTCCGGCGAAACAAGCTGCAAGTCTCGCAGTTCGTCATCTTCCAGCCGGTGGTCGAGGACCTGTCGAGCACGGATCGAGCCGCCCGCGAGCAGGCGCTCGCCTACTTCGAGGCCGGCTGCCGGATCGGGAAGAAGCTCGGTGCGCCGATCCTCAATATCGTCGCGCCCTGGCCTCGCGAGCTGAAAGGACCGACGGAGTACCTGCCCCGCTATTACGAGATCGAGAACCCGAAACCCGGCGAAAAGTACCACATCGACATCGCCGACGGGTTCGACTGGGACCGCGTGTGGAACGCGTACGTGGAGACCACCAAGGTCTGTCTGTCGCGGGCGAAGGCCCACGGCCTGAAGTTCTCCATCGAGCAGCACACGCATTGCCTGGTCCCGGATGCGGCGTCCTTCCTGCGGCTGTGGGACCAGATTCGAGACGACGATCTGGGCTACAACATGGACGTGGGCTGGACGCTGCTCCAGCGGGAATATCCGCCGCTCGCGATTCACAAAGTGGGCCGGCGCCTGATGAACGTGCACATGCGCGATATCGACGGCACGATGCGGCTGTTCCCGCCGTTCGGCAAGGGCGTGATGGATATCCAGGCGATTGTCACGGCCCTCAAGCAGGTCGGTTTCAACGGTTTCGCCTCCATCGAGCAGGACCAGCATCCCGGCGACCCCGATATCCGAGACACCTGCCATGAGTATCTGCGGATCATGCGAGAATGCCTATGAAAGGCCACACATCCACTATGAACAGTCGGCGAGAGTTTCTCAAGCGTACACTGGCGGCCGGTCTGGCCGCCGGTTCCGGAGTGCTTCTCGCGAGTGACAAACGCCGGGTCTTCGTCGCCGGCTTCTCGCACGAGACCAATACGTTCCACCCTGTGAGGACCGAATCCTTCGGGTTTGCCGAGGTCAGCCATACGCCTCTCGTGATCTGGGAGGATACCGGTCTGACCGTCATTGCCGGCGTTCACGCCCGCCCGAATGGCGGCGGGACCATCGCGGAGAAGTGCTGTCGTGATGCGATGAACCGCGTCCTGGATTCACTGCGGGCCGCGATGCCCGTCGATGCGGTGTTTCTGCGACTGCACGGAGCGATGTACGCCGAGGGAATCGGTCCGGCGGAGACCGTCCTTGTGGGCGAGGTCCGCTCCATCGTCGGTCCCAAGGTCCCCATCGCCTGTACGTTCGATCTGCACGGCAACATCCCGGCCCGCCTGGCCCAGTCCGGCGACATCCTCGTCGGCCTCAAGACTGCCCCCCACACGGACGGTGCCCAGACCGCCGACCAGGCCGGACGCATCCTGCTGGATACGCTTGCAAGGAAGGTGCACCCGGTCAGCTACGTGCTGCCGATCCCGATGATCCTGCAAGGCGAGAAGGCGATGACGACCTCGGAGCCGTTCAAGTCGCTCGTCGAGGAAGCCCGGCGCGTGGAACGGGAAGGCGTCCCCGGCCACCAGGCGAAGATCCTCGCGGCCACGCTCTTCGTCGGCTGCGCCTGGACGGATTCAGCGGATACCGGGATGTCCGTGATGATTACCGCCGACGGCTCGCGCCAGGCTGCCCGCGCCGCGGCGGTGTACCTCGCTCGCAAGATCTGGGATGCCCGCCGGCAGTTCGCCTTCGGCTGCGAAACCGCGGAATTGGAGGAAGGCGTCACGAAGGCGCTGGCGGCGAAGGAATCGACGGTCTTCCTGACGGACAGCGGGGACAACGTGACCGCCAGCGCGCCGGGCGATCTGCCCATCGTGCTGAGCCATCTGGTCGAGAGGAAAGTGAAGAGCGCCGTCGTCGCCGGCATCAATGATGCGCCCGCCGTGAATCGCTGCTTCGAGGCCGGTGTGGGCAAGAGTCTCTCCCTTTCTATCGGCGCCACGGTCGAGACGCGGTTCGGGCCGTCACTGAAGGCCGAGGCGCAGGTCGTCCGCCTGATCGACGACCCTCGAATGGCGGTCGTTCGGATCGGCGACGTCGAGGCGATTCTCGGGGCTGGCCCCACGGCGTTCACTAGCCCGGATCAATTCCCGCCTTGCGGCATCGATCCGTTGACTCGCAAGATCGTCGTCGTGAAGGAAGGCTACCTCTATGCGGCCCTGACGAAGATCGCCCCGCGTTACATCATGCTCCTGACGCCCGGCGCTGGCGACATGCGGATCGAGAGTCTGACCTACACCCACCGTCGCAAACCCTTGTTCCCGCTGGACCCGGATGTCACCTTCGATCCCGAAGCCGCCCCGGCCTGATCCGCAATTGTCCAGGTTGCCATGGTGCGAAACGGGTGGTGTTTCGCATCGCCATACATGTCAGGGACAGTAGTCAAGGCGTCAGCCGGTAGGGTGTGCTCCGCACACCGCCTTGCTCTTGACCCGCGTGAGGGTGTTCCCTCAATTGTGACCCGTCCACCGTGCCTATTGATTTGTGCGTGGGGCCGTGCTATTGTTGGGTAGAGCCGTCTGATTGATGCGCGGGAATGCCGTATGAGTGAAACCGAACAAGGCTGGGTTGAGCAGGCCCAATACGATCTTGAGACAGCGCGAGCCATGCTGGCCTCAGGCCGATATCTGTATGTGTTGTTCTGCTGTCAACAGGCCGTGGAGAAGGCATTGAAGGCTGTTATTGTCAGGAGAACCGGCGGAATGCCCCCGCGGGTGCACAATCTCCTGCGTCTGGCGGAGGTGGCAGACGCCTGTCCGGATCAGCAACAGGGCCGGTTTCTGGGTGAATTGTCGGCCTACTACATCCAGTCTCGTTACCCCGAAGAGATCAAGGCCGCGGGCGCGACGGTCACGCGAGAACTTGCAGACGACGTCATGAAGAACACGGAGAAGACAGTTCAATGGCTACTCTCGATCCTCACATAGCGAGCCGGGCCCTGGCGGCTGCCAAGACCCTGGCCCGGCTGGGCGTGGTCCGTGCGGCGTACGTCTTTGGCTCTCACGTGGAAGGCACGCCGGATGTGTGGAGCGACATTGACGTGGCCGCATTCATGGAAGGCGTGGAGTCCTGGGACATTCGTCAGCGAGCAAGAGCCATGGCCCTGGTCATGGAGGAGACAGGCTCGGACGTGGAGGCACATCTGTTTCCCGCCTCAGCATTGGACAATCCCGCGCCCGGCGGCTTTGCCGAGTACATAGTGCAGCACGGCACTCGCATTCTCGGCCAGTAGCCGCTTTTCATTGGCGACTTCATCAGACCTCGCTCCGCATACTCCGAACGCGCAACACAACAACCTCCAAGTCCACAACTCTATTCCACCGCCAGACTGGCACAGAGGCAAATGGGAGTCCGGGGGGCTTGACCTACGTGGGAATGTATCCACGATTGTGAAATGTGTAGGTCTGACCCTCGGGTCTGCCCCGGTGTCTATGCACCAACGGTGACGCGAATCAAACCGAATGCAATTAGTTCCTTAAACAGCTCATTTGTTTTGGCGGACAGATTGTCCTTCTCAAACTCAATGTAGCCAATGTCCCTGAAGTTGGTGGGAAAACGTACGGCGGCTTCTTTGAAAATGATGATCCGTCCCCCATAAAGGACCGACGAGGCACCAAGCTCATAAATCACATTTTCGCTTGGACGCCACACTACGTTGCCCGCCGCGTCTCGAAATTCCTCGTCCGCTGTGAATATCAAGACGGATGCGCCGCACTCCTGCATCGTATCCGCCACTTTCTGCGATATCGGGCGGAAGGTATTGGGTTCCTGTACGGCCACCTTATGAGGGATCTTATACTGCTCCAGAATCTGCTTCAACTGATCCATTGGGACATGGTTCTTTCCATGACCGACAAAGATAGCATTCTTTTGTCCTCTTGGTGGTGTCTGAATGTCCGTGGTTCTGGTCAGATCATCCTCATCAGGTTCAGTATGGTCTTGTTCTGTGTGCTCCGGCTGTTCCTGCGACACTGGAATTGGCTCCGTACTCAACCATCGGCCTGTCGTTGCGATCCGGACGAGCTTAAGAAACTCCATGTTAGAGTTGAAGACGCTGGTACACTTCTCCGCGTGTTCCCTCGGGACAGAAAACTCGCGAACCAGCGTATTCTGGAAGAACTGAACTTCCGGTAGTTTCTTGCCCTTGAAATAGTCATAGATGGCCGCAAATGTTGGAGGTGTAAGAGCCGCGGCCACGAGGGCCTTGTGCTTCTCCTCTACGCTTTGCGGTTCAAGAATTCTACGTCCCACTTCTTCCATGGTGATGTACGGTTGGTTATAACTCCCTTTCGTCAAGCCATATTTAATGGAAGAAGACAGCAGAATGCGAAAATCCGAACTTCCGGGGCTCATGCCAAGCGCGGTGGCAGTCTCTACCGGCGGGAGTGGGCGTCCGCCGTGTGCCTCCCATAGGGCACCTGCTACCCGCAAGGCTTCCTCAATGGTGTGCTTAGGAAAGTCACTTCTTATCTTGCCACGAAGGCTCCCTTTTGCCGCACCAGACGCTTCCGCTTGCTCGTTCTTCTTGGCCATGGCTGTATCCCTTCTGGTAATTGCGCGGCCTTGTGAGGATACCTACCTATAATTGATACTCACCAGAGGCTCGTCTTTCGTTAGTGACGTTCTTCATCTGGCAAATGGTGGAAGAACTGAAACCGTATCTTCCGAAGTCATCTCTTGGCCTCCAGAGCCGCAACGCTCAACTGGCGACATTATACGCGAGGGTAACAATTGACGCAAATTAAAAACCCCTGATGACAGGCGATGAACGAGAGGTACTACGCCAGACGGACGCCGTGGGGTATGGGCACCAGCAAACAGGGCGTGTGCCGCATTTGAGATACCGGCGGGTAGGGGCGCAGGGACCACGACATGAGTGCGAAATGTGAAACCTCGGATCGGCGGGACTGCGGAGGTGGTCACGCGTCCTTTGCTGTGCCGAACTGTCTTGCGAGGGCGGCGTTTTCGGCGATCTGGTCGCGGTAGCGGGGGTACATGCCGACGATCACGGCATCGATGGGTTTGAGACGCTCGAAGGCGAACTGGAAGGCTGTCTGCACCGCCTGGGCGTCATCGCACTTGCGGCCGGCCGCGAGGATCTTGAAGCCCAAGCATGGCTGCTTGACCTGCCGGGCGACCTCGGTCATCGCCACGGGGTCGGAGGCGTAGAATCCGTGGCCCTTCGGCATCGCGTCGGCGGGCGGCATCTTGGCCTGTTCCTCCTCGGATCTCGTCAGGTTGTGGAAGCAAGTCATGAAGAAATCGACCTGCCAGCCTTCGTCGGCGATCCGCTTGACGCAGTCGGGATTGTGGGCGGAGACCCCGGCCAGAAGGCCCGCGTCGCGGACGCCTTTGACGAAATCGTGGACCTGATCGCTCTTGCCCTGTCGAAACAGCGAGTCGGTGACCCCGCCGTGATGGACGATCGCGATGGGCTGCGTGTCGCGGACCACCTGCTCGATTCCGCCGCCGGAGTGCAGGCAGATGTAATTCATCTTCGAGCCCTGTTCCCGCAGAGTTCGAATGATGCCGCTCATCAATCCCGTATCGTGGAACTGGTGCGTGTTGATCCCTGCGCGTTCGCACTGGGTGAGGAACTGGACGATCCGCTCTCGCGTGAAGTACTCGCGCATCTCCTGGTCCATCGAGGAGCCCAGGTAGGAGTACCCGCTGAGGGGATTGGCGCCCACGATCAGCCTCGTGACCTCGTGATCGCCCAATCGAATCGTCGGCAGCGTTCCGGCTGATTCGATGGTTGCCGGTGAAGCCTCCTTGGCCCCAGACGCCATACCACCGACCAGGGCCGACCCGGCGACGCCCAGTGAAAGCTGTCGGAGAAACTCCCTGCGTGAGGTATCGTTTACGCCGCGTTGATCCGAGTCCATACCAGCCTCCTGAGAATCGCTGAAGCGGTTCGGTACATTCCTTCTGCAATCAGCCATCAAGAATCAGCAATCCCCGCTCATTCCCATTCGATGGTGGCGGGGGGTTTGCTGGAGATGTCGTAAACGACGCGATTGACGCCTCGGACCTCGTTGATGATCCGGCTGGAGATCGTGCCCAGAACCTCGTGCGGGATTCGGGAGAAATCGGCGGTCATGAAATCCGTCGTCTCCACCGCGCGGACCGCGACCACGTTCTCGTAGCTCCGCTCGTCGCCCATGACGCCGACCGTCGAAACCGGGATCAGGACTGTGAGCGCCTGCGAGATTTGGCGATAGAGCCCCGCGGCTTTGATCTCGTCGATCAGGATCTCATCGGCTGCCCGGAGCACTTCGAGCCGCTCGGGCGTGACTTCGCCGATCACGCGGACCGCCAGGCCTGGGCCGGGGAACGGGTGCCGCCAGACGATGTCCTCGGGCAGGCCCAGGTATTCGCCCACCCGGCGGACCTCGTCCTTGAAGAGGTCCCGCAGGGGTTCGACCAGCTCGAAGCCCAGCTCGGCGGGCAGGCCGCCGACGTTGTGATGGAGCTTAATACTGGCGGCGGGGTTGCCGTCCTTGGAACCTGATTCGATCACGTCGGGATAGAGCGTGCCCTGGGCGAGGAATCTGGCGTTTTCGATCTTGTTCGCTTCGGATTTGAAGGCGTTGATGAACTCGGCGCCGATGATCCTTCGCTTCTGCTGTGGCTCGGTGACGCCCGCGAGCCCATTGAGGAACTGTCTCGACCAATCGACGACGCGGAGGTCCATGCCGAAATGGTCACGGAAAGTCGAGA
>JBDKRX010000065.1:0-11351 GCA_039683175.1 Phycisphaerales bacterium | reverse complement strand
AAAGCGGAGCACATTGAGCAACGTCGGCCCCTGGGCATGGGTTGCCGGAAGGTCAGTCAGATCGAGCTGCCCGACACCCGGCTCGAACAGCGAGGCATACAGCGCGATCCCGGCCATATCACCTCGGGCGGCGATGGTCGTCGAGAACCCCGCGGTTGGCTCGATCAACTGCAACACCTGGATTGCCCGGCGGACATCCCAGACCCGCATGCCGTCGGCCGTCTGTCCCAGGAGCATGAAGCGACGGCGAATCTGGGTCTGCTTTCGTTCGTCACCGCTCCACGCATCCGGCCCGATCCCACGCGGGCAGACGTAGACGAACGTTCGTTTTCCGGCTGCCACGGCATCCCGCAAGGCCTCGAAGGCGGAAGGATCGGCCTCCGGCAGTGCATACCCGCTCAACTCTTTTTCGAACCTGCCTCGCATCGTGGACAGCCAGGTCGCCCAGCCGGCCTTGTCGAGCACGTTCAAGGTGACTCGGCTCGCCTGCGTCCAATCAGCCGGATACAGGAGAAAGAGCCGCAGCCGCACGTGCGGCTGGCTTGTGAAGTCGAACGCAGCCAGACGAACGCCGTTTGCATCAGCGGAGAACACCTTGTCGACGTCGAGCGGTCCCACCTCACGCTCGCTCGGCCAACCTCGGAAGACTTTCTCCTGCAGGGCTTTCATCCACCCGTCGCGCATGGCGGCCCACTCCTCGACCGACTGTGGTGTCCGTGGGGCCTGCGCCGTCGGAACGAATCTCTCCTGGATCTTCGTGTTGATCTCATCGGCGGGCAGGTCCTTGAAGACCTTCAATTGCTCCGGCTCGAAGAATGGCACGGCGGGCTCGCCGATGACCGGGTTCTCTCCCTTGAGGAACCGGTTGAACCAGACGAAGGCATGAATCCTCAACTCCTGCGTGTCCTTGTGCGGCCCCTCGGTGATCTGGAGACCGAGCTTGTCCTCGGCGTCGTACAGTCGATAGATGTCCCGCACCTTCTGGTGGACGCGACAGACTCCATCCAGCGGAAAGATGGTGTCCTTGTCGGTATTCGAGATCAGCAAGGGTCTGGGCGCGACGAGGGCCGCGACCATCGGATAATCCCAGCGATACGTGTTGACGATGAACATGCAATCGCAGTGCCCTTCGACAGTCCCATTAACGACGTGATTCTGCAAATCCGTGATGCCCGCGACCGGCACGGCGGCCTTGATCCGCTCGTCGATGGCGGCAATCCACCAACTGTACGCGCCGCCGCCGGAGCGGCCGGTCACGCCGATGCGGTTCGGGTCCACTTCCTTGCGGCTTTCGAGATAGTCCAACGCGCGGACGCAATTCCACGCTTCCACACCCGCCGGCGTATACCCTCGGCTGTTCCACCACCACATATCGTAGCGATATGTGCCGTGGTGAATGCCCTCGATCTCGCCAAGCTGGAGCGTATCGATGGTCAAGCAGACGTACCCGTTTCGGGCGAACCAGGCCCCGTGGTGTTGGTAGCCGACCTTGTTGCCGTAGCTGACGTTGTCCTTCTTGACGGCCCCGTGGCCGCAGACGTAGAGGATCGCCGGCGCGGGCCTGTCCAGATTCTTCGGGATATACAGATTGCCTGTGACGTACAGCCCCGGCATGGACTGAAAGTGCAGATTCTCCACGGTGAACTGTTCGTGGTCCACAGTGCCTGTGACGGCAGCCTGGAGCGGCGTTTTCTCGGGGAATGGATCAAGGCCAAGCATTTCGAGCAACTGCTGCCTGTAGAGGTCTCGCCGGGCCTTCCAGTCATCGAGTGTCTTGATGTTGCTCAGGCACTGGCCCTGCAGTTTCGCGGTTTCAGCCTGGAAATACCCTGCAAGTTGGCTGTCCGCCGGTCCGGGCTGGCCCGGCTGCTGTCCGGAGACAACAGAACCCGCGATGATCCAGACCACGAACGCGATCAACACGATTGCCCTACCACGTCTGCAACTTCGCTGTTCCATCAGATGTATCCCATTCATGGATGTCCATCACGTCAATCTCAGAATCAGAAGATACAGGACGCGGAGCGCGGTCAGCAGCACAACCAGGAATCCCACGCCGCCCAGGATGTTCAGTGCGAGCGTGTTTCGCCTTTCGCCCATGATATCCTTGCGGTTGGCCAACCACAGGATCGCCACGGCCATCAGCGGATTGCCGATCACGGTGAGGGCCTGGCCGAAGATGATCGCGTCGATCTTCTTGACCGGCGTATGAAGTACGATCATGGCAACGCCCATCCCGATCAACAGGACAACGACCGTGAACCGACGGGACCACGGGTCGCTCAGCCGGGCTGGCTTGCCAAGCCCGTCGGCCAGGATCGCCCCGCCGATCATGGCATTGATGACGAACGGATTCATCGCCACGGCGAACAGCCCGATCGAGAAGAGGATTCGCGTGGCCGGACCGAGCAATGGCGCAAGCTGCGTCGCCAGGACGCTGATATCGTTCGCCTCTTTGCCCCGGAGCATGGTGCCGCTGGTGATCATAATGATCGCGCTGATGCCGGTCAGGATCGCGACGCCGGTGATCGAATCACCGATGCCACGATTGTAGTCTTTGATCGTCCAGCCTTTCTCCCGGACAAGATTGCCCTGGAAGAACGCCGCGGCCACCGAGAAGGTCGTGCCCAGCAGCGACGCGACGAGGACCATCGGGTCCACGATGCCCGCGTCGCCGCGTTTCGGCAGACCGAGCGACAGCCCCTCGGGAATGCCCGGGATCAGGCCGGTGAAGATACTGACCACGTTGGGCCGCATGACGAAGAGATTCACGAGAAAGCAGGTCAGGATGACGGCCACCATGATCTTCATGATTCGCTCGAGGCCGCTGTAGACCTGTCGCAGCGCGAAGATCGAGGCGATGACGAGCCCGTTGAACGCCAGTAAGAGCCCTGTGCTGACGAGGCTCTGCGTCTGGGGGGGCATCTGGGCCGGATCGCCGAAGAGCCGCTTGACGCCGAGCGCGTCGAACGCCGCGGCGACAGCCAGGTTATTGGAGAACTGAAACGCGGCACAGATCAGGCACAGGTTGATGCCGATCACCGCCGCAACCGGCCGGCCCAGGCGAACGGCAATGAGCGTGCAGGGCGTTGCACCCCCCATCACCCCCACGCGGGCGGCCATCGTCATGAAGGTGCCCATCAGAACGCCGGTCAGAATCAGTAGCCAGAGCAACTCATAACCGTATTTCGCGCCGACGTTGGAGCTGATGAGCAAGCTGCCCGGACCGAAGACAACGCACGCAGTAATCAACGCCGGGCCGATTGAACGCCACCAGGGAACTCGTGCCCTTGTGACGGTATCCTCTTGTCCCATGGGACTCCTTTCCGCTGATGGAGGCGTTTACACCTGCTCGGGGACAACGAACGGCTCACGATATGTCCCGCGGGCCAGCTTGTTGGCCTCGTCGGCGAATTCGCCCGTGAACTGCTCGGCCTGCGGATCCATCGTCAGCCAGGGACCCAGCATTCGCGGGGTCTGCTTCACATCGACGCCATTGAGCAACAGGTGCTCCTGGAACCGCTCGAACGATTCCGCCAGGTCCTTGTTGCCCCCGATGCGTTCCACGATCTGTTCGCGGCCCGCCTCTTTGCCGAGTCGGTACGAGATGTTGCCCATGTGGCACAGCGCGCTGGAGAGATATCCTTCGAGCACTTCAGCGTGGAGGTCCCCCGGGTTGCGACTGCGAACGGCATCGATGAAATTCTGATGGTGCCCTGCCCCTTCGGTGAGATGGAACTGCTTGATCTTCTTGCCGTCGTTGTCATAGGCCCAGCCGCCGGCGAAGTAACCGTGCTCGCACTCGACAATGACGCCTCCGTCGCGGATTCCCCGAAGGTGATCCATCGCGGAATCGCCCTTGGCCCGGGGCAGACCGCGAAGCTCGAAAAGGATCGGGACCGGCCTGTAGTCGTAGAACAGGATCTCCGTATTCGGCGTCTGGCCGTCGTCGACATAGCCGAAGCGCCCACCCAGGCCCAGGACTCGCGGCGCCAACTCATTGGCCCCGACGACCCATCGACTGATGTCCATGTAGTGAATGCCGTTGTTGCCGAAGTCGCCATTTCCGGTCGTCCATGTCCAGTGCCAATCATAGTGCAGGCTCTTTCGCATCAACGGCGCCATGGGGGCCGGGCCGCACCAGAGGTTGTAGTCCACCGACTCAGGCACGGGTTGCGGACCATCGACCTTCCCGATGCTGTCGCGGCGCACGTAGATGAAGCTTCGGACCAGTCGCATCTTTCCGAGGTTGCCCTGGTTGATGTACTCGATGGCCTCGCGGAGCCCCTCGTCCGAGCGGCGTTGGGTGCCGCTCTGAACGATGCGATTGTACTTGCGAGCGGCCTCGACCATCCGTCGGCCCTCCCAGATGTCGTGGCAGACGGGCTTCTCGACGTAGACGTCCTTCCCTGCCTGGCACGCCCAAACAGTGACCAGCGCGTGCCAATGGTTCGGCGTGGCGGTGATCACGGCGTCGATGTTCTTGTCGTCGAGCAGCTTGCGGTAATCCACATAGGTATCGACCTTCTCGCTGCGTTCGGCGAACTTCTTGGCCTCCCGATCCAGAAAGCTGCTGTCCGCGTCGCAAATCGCCACGACCCGCACACCGGGGATCTTGCGGAACCAGTTGATGTGATTGCTCCCCTGGTTGCGAATCCCCACCACCGCGACGCGGACATCATCATTCGCGCCTCGGGCCCGCGCGAACGGGACGGCGGACAGCACTCCGGCGGTGGCCAAGGTCTTCACGAAATCGCGGCGGCTCATCTTCACACTCATGCTGCATCTCCCGGATAACGATCACTCGGCTCAGGCACGCAGGCCTTGAACTGTCGTTTTGCAACGCGCCTGCCACGGCCCAAACGGTTTCCTGCGACCGGGGACATGGTAGCAGCTTGTAGCCGGGCTGTCAAAACCCGAACCGGGAATCCGCACGGCGAGAGCTAAGGGGGGGCGTTAATCTGGGCGCGCTGCGTCGTTGGGCGACGGCGCGGCGTCATCGGGAGACTGGCGGAATCGCCCCTGGCTGCCGCCGCGGGGACCATACGGCCCCTGCCGACCCGGGCCGAATCGCCCCTGACCTCGCTGGAACTGGCCGGGCAGGCCTCGCATGAGGTCCCGCCAGAGCCGCTGCTGGTCCTGGCTGAGCACCGTCGCCATCTGCTCATCCATCGCCTCCAATTCCTCGGTAATCTGGGTGCGACCTTGCTCGCGGATCTCTTCCAGTCGCTGCATGTGCTTTCGCAAGACGGGCTCGACCTTCTCGGCCTGCTCGCGGGAAAGGCGCAGGCGAGGCACGATTCGGTCCAACACCGGCACCGTGAATCTGTCGCTGGGCCTCGGCGATTGGGGTCCGGCGTAGTGCAGAGTCAGCAGGGTCGCCGCCACACCGATCGTAAGGCCCGCAATCAGGATTGCGAGCCCGAAGAAGGCCATTCGCCAGCGGTGGAGCCGGTGCAGCAGGATCGTCGGACTGTCCAGGTTCTCAGGTTGGCTCATTGAATCGCCCATGAAATCGCCTCGGCAATCTCGTTCAACGGTTCGGCGGACCTCGTATAGAGAATGAATGCGGCGACAGCGACCGGCACCGCAACGGCGGAGGAGACGGCCGCCAGCCACATCCAGAACCGCTCGGCCGCCGTCAAGGGCTGCGTCTGCCCCGCCGTGAGCATCGCCAGGACACGGCTCGTCACATCCACTCGGGGTGGCCGCTCCTCGCGGGCCCGCGCCGCCAGTCGTTCGATCTTCTGTTCCCACTTCATCAGGTCGACTCCATCCCACTGCGCTCCAGCAGCTTCTGAAGCCTGTTTCTGGCTCGCATCGTTTGCACTTTCACCATCGTCCGGGTCCAACCCGTTCGTCGCGCCGTTTCCGCCACGTCGCATTGCTCCAGGTATCGCAGCGTGAGGACCAGCCGGTCCCGGGGGGCCAGTTGCTCAAACACACAATGCAGAAGCTCGGCCGCATGGTCCGGCTCGAGCGTCCCCCCCGCGTCTTCGCCGCCGGTCGCCTGGTCCCATTCCTGGACGTTGAAGGGCTCCGTCCGACGGCGGCGGGCCTTCTCCTTCCAGTACCGATAACCGATCCGCGTCGCGATGCGGGCCAGCCAATGCTCGAACGGCGCCTTGCTGCGATAACCGCTCAGGCCCAGGTAGGCCTCCACAAACACGTCCTGCACCAACTCCTCATGCACCCTCCGGTCCCGGCTGAATCGCCAGAGGATTCGAGCGACGTGATCCTGGTGGCGATCGACAAGCCGGCGATAGGCCTCGGCATCCCCCTGCTGTGCCCGTCGCACGTCTTCGGCATCGCTCGACATCGAGACGGCCGACGCGTCAGGTTTCTTCGCATCCGACGCGGGAACGAGGGCACGAACCATCGCGAGGAGGGCGGCCTCAATTCCCGCAGGTCTCGGCAGTGGGAAACTGGCTTCGATCATACACAAAGCGTAAATGAAGCGCACGGCCTCGGGCAAGAGGATTCCGGGGCATGCGGTTCCTATCCTCCGGCGCAGGACATCGGCCCCACGTGCCGTCGCAAGCACACGCGGAGCCGATGCATGCTGGGTGATCGCGCGATCATTGACCTTGCCCCATCTTCTCACGGAACGCCCGGAGTTCTTCTTTGGTCAACATCCCATCTTGATCCGTGTCCGCCCTGTCGAACATCTGTTCGATCGGAGGTGCGTTGCGATTCCGCCATTGCCCAGGATTGGCGTCCCGTCCGCCGACAGGAGGCACCGTGCCAGCATCCGGCCGGTTCGTTCTTCCCTGGAATCGTTGCCCTCGGCCGGCACCACGGTCGCCGGCAACCGGCTGCCCGGAGAGCCTCTGCCCTCGCGGCCGCATCTGCGCGCCTTGGCCCATCCCCGGCTGGAAACGACGGCCAACCCGCTCATCGGACCCGTCCTGCAGTGCAGGGCCTCTCATCCTGCCACCTCTGCCGCCAGGCTGCGCGAATCCATCGCGCATCTGCTCAAACTGCCTGGCCTGCTCCTCCGTCAGGACCTCCTTGATCGACGCCATCGTCTCGGATCGGGCCTTGTCGAGAACCACACGAATCTTCTGGACCTGGTCGTCCGTCAAACCCAGCCGGCGTGCGAGCCGACCACTCATTCCGAGTCGCCCCAATCCCAGAGGACACCACGCCCCCTGCCCGGGCTGGCCCACCCCAAGGGGACACCACGCCCCCGGGCCACTCTGTGCCCCTCGCGGCCCCATTCCCTGCCCACGAGCCGTGCCCCGTCCTCGACCTGCGCCGCCGCCCCACGGCTGCGCCAGGACCTCGCCACTCAAGAACAAGAGAATCGCGCCTGCAACAACCAGGATTGTCCATTTCGTCTTCATATCGGGCTCCTTTCAATCAACTGTTGACCTGTTTGATCGTTTGCTGTTACGCCAGGACAGTGAAAGAAGCCCCCGTGCAGGTTACACCCCCCGCGAAAAAATTCTGTGGGGGATAGAAGTGATGACCTGTTATCAGCCCGATGCCGGTCTGCGGAGCGGGAACACCTCGGATTCCGTATGACCGTTCAGGAAGACCGCTTCGGCCTCAGTGGAGCAGGAAGCCCTCGGCCTGCGGCGAAATCGCTTGGAGCAGCCCCATATCCACCGCCCGCCGGAGCAGTTCGATCACCGTGGTCGCCCCCATCTTCTGCATCACGTGTCCGCGATGCACTTCGATGGTGCGAGGCGAACGATGAAGCACCGAGGCGATTTCGCGACTGTTCTTGCCGTCGAGGATCAGATACAGAATCTTCATTTCCGTTCTCGTCAGGGCGCACTGCGCCAGGATGGCGTGCCCGCTGTTCTGCTTGAGCAGCAACTGGACCGTTTGCAGAAACCGGTCGCGATCCAGGGGTTTCTCGATGAAGTCCGCTGCGCCCGCCTTCATGGCCCGGACCGCCGCGGAGACGTCGCCGTAGCCTGTGACGATGAGCACGGGCAGCCACGGCAACTGCTGCTTCACCTCCTGGAGCAGCTCCATTCCCCCCATTTCAGGCATCCTCATGTCCGTAATCAGCAGGTCGCAGCGGTCGGCGGCCAGGTGCGAGAGACAGTCTTTCGCACAGTTGAAACACTGCACGCGTATGCCGACCCGTTCGAGCGTCCTGGACACCGCGTAACATACCCTTGGCTCATCATCCACAAAGACGACTCGTGCAGATTCCATGCTCGACACCTCTGAATCACCCGGTCAACTTCCTTCGACCGGCAGCGTGACAACAAACGTCGTGCCTTCGCCAAACCGGCTCTCCACGCGGACTCGTCCGCCCACCTGAGAAACGACGCGATGAACGATGCACAAACCGAGACCGGTCCCCTCTCCCTCGCGTTTCGTCGTGAAGAACGGATCGAACACATGACCGACGTGGTCGGGGTGTATTCCCCCGCAATCATCGGTAAACCGCAACTCCACTTGCCCGTCACGACAGACGCCGGTGATCGTGAAACACCGATCCTTCGACCCGTCCGCCGCCTGAACGGCGTTCTGCGCCAGTGCGAAGAAGACTTGCTCGATGTCCTTCTCACCGGCGTAGATCGGCGGCAGACCCTCGAGCTGATCGACGCTCAGTCTGAGCCGGCGTTTTCTGGCGTTCTCATCCAGCAGCCGGATCACACGACCGGCGGTGGCCGCCAGAATCACCTTCGTGACCGGCCGGTCCGATGTGTGCCGGGCGAGGCCGCGAAAGCGCTCGATGATGCCCGTGATGTTCGAGATCTCCGCAAGCCCGTCATGGAGATCCTCCAGCACCGTCGGCGGGCAGTCAACCCCGTCGAGATCCTCTATCGCATTCTGAAGAGACAGTCGAATCACCGTCAAAGGCTGGTTCAACTCGTGGGCATAGGTGGCGCTCAGCGTGCCCAGGGAGGCAAGTTGCTCGGCCCTCATCATTTTCTCGCGAAAGGCCTCCAACTCCTGCTGAGCGGTCCGCAATTCGTGGATGTCGCGGGCAATCATCAGTCCGGCGGTCACCCGGCCGGTGCTGTCCCGCAAGGGCTGGATCGTCGTGTTGTACCACCGCGGCTGCCCTCGCACGTCGGACAGCACGACCAGGTTCACTCCCTCGGCCGACTGAATCACCCTGCGGATGCTGCCCGCCTGCCGGTCGGCAATCGCCTTCGGGAACAGGTCCCACATGGTCTTGCCTTTGAAATCGGACGCTTTCCCTCCCATCGCCTGTGCGGCAGTGCCGTTCATGAAGAGAAACACGCCCTGCTCGTCGATGATCGCAATCGCCTCCCCCGCGCTCTCCACGACCGTCCGGTATCGCTCCTCGCTCTCCATCAGACCGCGTTCCAATTCGAGGCGATCGCTGATGTCCACGTTCACCTCAGCCACCAGCCGCTCCCCACTATCCGTTTGAAAGGGGATCGTGGTCACCCGGATGGGCCGATTCCCCTCCTTGATCAGAACCTCGTCGGAAACGATCCTCTGGCCGCTGGCCAGGGCCCGGGGAATCGCGCAGTCGGAACACACCCGGTCCCTGTCCATGAAGTATTCATGGCACTTCCTGCCCTCATAAGGGCCGTATATGCGCTGCCACGCCGGATCCACATACCGCAGGTTGAAATCACCATCAATGATGTCGAGTCCCATCTTCGCCGCGCCGAGGATGAACTCGATCTGCTGCTGGAGCCCCTTGACCTCCCGTTGGGCGGCCCGCTCTTCACTGACGTCCTTGGCAAAGACGGCGATTCGCCGGACGGCGCCGTCCGGATCGAGAATCGGGTACATGCTCGTGAAGAAACGACGGTTGACGCGGTCATCTTCGAACTGAACGGGCGCCCGCGTGGCCATGACCTCGCGGATTCGCTCCAGCCGCCGATCCACAACCTCCGAGGGAATCACGTCGCTGCCCATATCCGCCAGCCGGACACCGATCAGCTCGCCAACACTCCTGCCGAAACGTCGCGCGGCAGTCTCATTGAGCATCAGGATCGTCCCCTCGCGGTCGAGCATGAGAACGGACTCCGTCACGGCGTCAAACAACGCGTGCAACATCCCTTCACTTTCGCGGACAGTCCGCTCGGCCCGTCGCCGATCAGTAATGTCCCGGATGATGCCCTGCGTTCCGACGATCTTCCCCGCCGCAACCAGAGGACCAAGGCTGACTTCGACCCAGTGCTCGCCTGCGTCCTTCCCGGGGATCGCAAGTTCCAGGACCGCTCTCCGGCCGTCGAGGGCCAGGGCACGAGCTTCTTCGAGCCTGCCGAGAACCTCCTTGGGGATCCACCGGCTGAAGTGCGTGCCCACGATCTCCCGAGGATCGAATCCGAAGACCCTCTTGACGGCCTCGTTCACGGTCAGCAGGTTCCCGTCGCGGTCCCCGGTGTAGATGACGTCGTTCACATTCTCGACGAGATCCTGGTATTTTTGCCGACTCTCGACAAGCTCCTTCTCCATCTCGACGCGAGCGGTGATATCCTGCGCGAAGACAACCACCTGAGTCACGCGCCCGGTTTCATCGACAACCGGATAATACATCTGGTCAAAGACCATGCCGGCCCGCCGATCCGACACCCGCATCGGCTTGCCCGTCCGGACAACCTCATCCAGGCAGGCCAGCCTGGCATTGCGCACATCGGGCGGAACGACCTCGCACGAGGAATCGCGCCCATCGCAGCCCACGAGATCCTCCCTGCGATGCCCCAGCCGGTCTGCAGCGGTCCGGTTGATGGCCTGGATCACGGCATTGGAGTCCATAACAACGAGGGTCTCGGTGATCGCATCCAAGGTGGCCTGGAACATCTGTTCGCGCTCGGACGGGCTCTGCGCCAGCTTCGCGCGAAGGCCGTCTCGTTCCCGTTCGAGAGCCACCAACCGCTCGTGGAGTTGTCCGTTGGCATGCTCCAACTCGGCGATCCGGCGACGCAAGGACATCTCCCCTTCCGACTGGCAACGATTCTCGTAGGCGTCATCCATCTTGCTCCCCGGACCAGTCTCCTTCCTGATCGACTCAGCGGCCGCCACAACCGACCTCCAAGCCGTCCTGCAAGGACCGACACACTCACGGCAATCAGCACGACGAAGCAGCTTCCATCATAGAATCCGCCCGCCCGGAAATCAAGACCAACCTGGAAAGGCTCGTATGAAATGAGGACAAACTGATGACGGCCCCGGGAGCGCATCCTGCCGGGCATCTGGGGATAGACGCCCAAGGACCGGCTGCCCCCGGCTTGCGAATCATATGCCAGTCGACCACCTGGGCCTGCAGGCTACTGCCCCGTGAGCGTAGACTCGAGACCCTGATCGACCTGGGATGAATCAGCCGCCGGCGCGCTATGAAGAGTCAACGGCAGAAGGACCGTGAAGGTGGTGCCCTTGTCCAGCTCGCTCTCGACCTCAAT
>JBDKRX010000064.1:0-18668 GCA_039683175.1 Phycisphaerales bacterium | reverse complement strand
CCTTGGTCACGGCGCGGTGCAAGTATTATCAACGGCGAAATCATGCCTCGTATGAAAGTCGGAAACGCACTCAGCGTCGAGCCAACAAACAGATGGATTCGTCATAGCGCTGTCGTACTAAGGTGCCGGTTTGCGGATCCGAGGTGGGTGCGGGTGACCGATCTCGCGGACAAGGTGGCAGCAGAGGTTCTGCCGAAGCGTTTCTCGCCACTCGCAGAACTCGATAGAGCGTAGGCGTCGCGCGTAGGGAGAACAGGACTGAAATCAGGCCACGCCGATGACTAACGTCAGGCGGGCGTCGGTCCGCCGGGGGCAACTCTCGACATCCGGTGTCATCCTCAAAGGCGCCTCCCATACACTGTGGACCGATTTAACCGCAATCAGGGACTGGTCATAGAAGAACGCCAGGTTCATGTCGGGCGGCAACTCGTGTCGGAGGGTGTCGAACTCGTGTCGAGGGTTCTTGACAGCATCGAGGGTGCTGCCATCGGGCTGATTGCGCATGTTCAGCAGGGTGGTTTCCTCGCCATCAGCGGTGGCGATGCTCTGCGAGTCGAGAGGGGAGACCATTGTACACTACTTCCAATAAGAGCCATCCTGTGTGCCTCTGGTACCTTGAGGGAACGTGAAGAAGCTGGATGAAGGACGGCACGCAGCGGAGAAAACCTGCCAGATCTATAACCGGGGCAAACGGACGATGACTGACGTTCCGGCTCGCGAATCGGAGGTGATCGTGATATCTCCGTGGTGCCGCAGGACGATCTCGCGAGCGATAGCCAAACCGAGGCCGGCGCCGCCGGACGCCTGGGATCGTGAAGAATCCACACGATAGAATCGCTCGAACAGGTGCGGGAGTCTCTCCGGCGGGATGTCGCCTCCTTCATCGTGCACGGTTGTGGTCACCCATGGCCCCGGCCCATCCTGCAGGGCGATGCGAATCACCCCTTTCCGCGGACCGTATCGCAGGGCGTTGTCGAGCAGATTGGTGAAAAGCTGCCGGAGTTCGGTCTCGTTCCCCTCAACGGACACCGGCGCACCATTGTCGCAGACCACGCTTGCTCCCTGTTGTCCCGCCCGTCCATCGAAGATCTCTGCCAAAGACTTCAGGAAGATGTCCAGGCGGATTTCCTCCGGATCAGGGACCTTGTCCGTTGCGTCCAGCCGAGCCAGCGTCAGGAGTTGTCCGACCAACAGTTCCATCCGCTCAATGTCCTGAAGCATGTCGTCGATGCCCTCTTCGTATTCCGCTGCCATCCGTGGCTGCATCCGCAGAGTCTGAAGAGTGCTCTTCATGATCGCCAGAGGCGTGCGCAGCTCGTGTGCAGCATCGGCGGTGAGTTGCTCCTGTTGTCGCATGGCCTTGTCCAGACGCAACAGCATCCCCCCCAAGGCCGACTTGAAAGGCCGCAGTTCCACGGGAACCTTGTCCATGACCCGATCCTCCTGCCCGAGGCTACGGTGTGTGATCAGCTCCAACTGCCTGCCCATGTCCGTGATCGGCCGCAATCCCCAGGCGATGATCCTGGGCACCAGCAGCAGAGCGATCAGCGTGATGCTGCCTCCAGACACCAGCAGCAGTTGAAGGAACTCTCCCAATTCATGATACACCTGACTGCTCGAACGAGCCACAAGGATGTTCACGACCTGTTCATGCAAGGGATGACGCATCCACATGGCGCGAAGACCTCGTCTGCTGTGCGACCCTGCGGCGTCCCGGAGGTTGAACAGACTGAGGTCTCCCACTTCGGGCCGTTCTTCCACAGGTGGGTGAAGGAGCCCGGGGGCCAACGGCGCACCGGGGGAATTGCTGGTGAACAGGTTCTCTTCGCTTCCCTCCATCCAGATGCGGCACTGACTGGGGTATCCCGAAGTGCCGTATCCCGTAATGGCCTGGAATGCGGCTTCATGATTCTCCCGGGAAACTCCCTCTTCCTCAAGCTCGGCTTGGAGGGCCTCACCCATGTATCGCATCGTGGTGTCGATGTTGGCCAGCAGGGATTCCTCGAATTCGATGTACGCCGCGATGGACAGGACCGTGATGATGAGCAGGGTCAGGAGCGATACCATCAGGGACAATTGCATTCTGATCGACAGAGGTTTCATGCCGGCGTCTCCTCGATCACGTATCCCTGGCCTCGGATGGTGCGAATGGAAACCCGAGCGGAATCCACGTCCATTTTTTTTCGCAGCGACGAGATATACACCTCGATGACATTGGAGAAGTTCTCGGCATTGAAATCGTAGAGATGTTCCAGAATCTCCTCCTTGCTGGCGATCTGACCGGCGCGGAGCATCAGGTACTCCAGGAGCCGATATTCCATCGCGCGCAGGGAAACCCGCTGTCCTCGCAGGGTCACGATGCGGCTGGACGTGTCCAGCGACAGCTTGCCGACACGCACAACCGGATTGGGACGGTCGTACGTTCGACGCACCAGCGCCTTGCACCGAGCCAGGAGTTCGCCCATTTCGAAGGGTTTGGTCATGTAATCATCGCTGCCCGAGTCCAGACCCTCAATGATGTCCTGGGTGGTGTCTCTGGCGGTGAGGATGAGCACCGGGACCCGGCTGCCTTGCCGACGCAGGCTTTGGAGAATCTCCAGCCCGCCCACCTTCGGCAGCATCAGATCGAGCACAATCAGGTCGTAGGGATTCGAAAGGGCCTGGTGCCGACCGTCTTCGCCATCGGTGGAAATGTCCACCGCGTACGACGTCGTTTCCTCGATCGCCTTGGCAATGTTCCGGGCGAGCCTGGCTTCATCTTCGACGATCAAAACTCTCATTTGCCGGCCCCAATTCCCTGCGAGCACAGGGGGTATTTCTGTGATCCACGCCCCTTGGCCCTGGGGCCAAGACCCGCCGATTATACCTGCCCGGCAGGGATATGCAACCATGCTCCTGCCGGCGTCCGTGTCCGGGAGGCGGCAGAATGCCCCCTGCAAGGGGAGTTCGACGTGACGAGGACACGCCGGATTCCGTCGTTCAGTATTTTCCTTATTCTCAGACTTGCTTGGCGTCCTTAATGTTCCGTTAAGGTTCGATGGGTATCCTCTGGAGGATGGCTGGCGATCGCAGGTGGGGAGAACATTCTCATTTCTTTGAAATGAGGGTCTGCGTGTTCGAGTTCTCCTCGGGGTCGCTCGGTGAAAATGCCACCCAGAAACAGAAAGGAGTCAGGAGAATGCGATACCATGTTCTTGAAGGTGTGCTGGTTGCCGCGTTGATCGCCGGGCTATCGGGCTGTGGCGTCATATCGAAACAGGAAGCGAAGGAAGATGCATCCGCCCAGCAGGTGCCGCTGTCGGCAGTTCCAGAACCTGCCCGTATCGCCATGGAGAAGTTGATCGCTGGAGGTGAAATCAGAAAGATCGAGAAGGAAGAAGTGGACGGCAAGGTAGTCTATGATGTCGAGGCGACGGTGGGTGAGAAGGCCGTGGAGTATGATGTGGCCGACGACGGCACGGTGCTGACGGCCGAAGAGAGCGTTCCTTATGCCTCCCTGCCGGCGGTAGTTCGGGCCTCGGCCGAGAAGTACTTCGGCTCAGCCGCAGGACTGCAAGCCTCCAGAGAAGTCGAGAATGGCAAGACTTTCTACGAGGTCGAAGGCAGGAGGAAAGGCAATGCTGTCGCCCTGAAGCTGACGAACGCCGGCCGGATCGTCGAAGAGGAGAAGCAGTGAACGATCGGGGCGGATCTTGCTTGGCCGAGTCAGAGATCTCCCCTTGCAGCACGTCGGTTAGCGTGACCCACAGGGGAGGCACGTTGCTGTTTGCCGTGACAGCGATGTTGCTTCTATTCTGGGGCCTCGGGGGACGCAGCTTGTGGGCGGCTGAGGGGCGGTGGGCCCAGATCACACGGGAGATGCTCCTGACGGGTGATTTCTTTCATCCCACGATTGGGGGAGAGCCCTACTTTGACAAGCCGCTCCTGACGTACTGGCTCCGTGCGGCCATCTTCATGCTGACCGGCACGCTCAATGAACTGACTGTACGGCTTCCCAGTGCGCTCGCCGGCCTGGCGGCCGTTTGGGCGACGATGAGAATCGGGAGCCGTTTGTGGTCGGCCCGGACGGGACGGATCGCCGGCTGGTTCCTTCTGACGACGTATGCGTTTCTCTTCTGGGCCCGGACCGGCATGGCCGACGCCGAGAATCTGGCGGTGATCACGCTGGCGGTTGCCTGGTACTGGTCGAGACGTGACCGCCTGAACTTCTCGACTATGCTCATCTTCTACCTGATTGCCTTTGTCGGCGCACTGACCAAGGGGCTGACCGCCGTGGCGGTTCCTATCTGCATCGTGCTGCCGGACATGCTCAGTGAGAGACGATGGCGTATTCTCTTTGGCGTCAGGCACATAGGAGCGTTCGGGCTCGCCGCACTCGTCTATCTGTCGCCATTTGTGTACGCTTCCTGGACGCAGCCCGCGGACTACCAGTCCAGTGGTTTGGCATTGGTCTTCCAGGAGAACATCCTTCGGTACTTCCGCCCATTTGACCACAAGGGTCACATTTACACATACGTCTATGAGCTTCCGGTCCTCCTGTTGCCGTGGACGCCCTTGTTTGTGCTGGCGGCCCTTGGAGTGGTCAGGTGCAGGAGGAGTCTTGACAGCCATACGCGGTGGCTGGTCTGGGCCCTTGTGCTGGTGTTCTTGTTTTTCAGCCTCTCCGGCTCTCGACGCAGCTACTACATTCTGCCGATCCTCCCGTTGTGTGCGCTCCTGATGGCCGTGTTCGTCGTCTGGATGCGTGAGCCGGGAACGGATGAACTGCGTCGAAAGGGGCTGGTCGCTCAAAGAGCCCTGCTCATCGGGGCGGTTGCATTCGACCTGGCAATCCCCCTGATCCTGATCATCGCCGGGAGAGCGTGGCATTTCCGTGTTCCTCTGACATTCCATGTGGCCAGTCTTGCCATAGGGACGACCGCGATTCTCGTGGGTTCCGGCCTCGATCGATTCAAATGGCCACGGTTCTCCCCGGACGAACGCAGAGTCATCCAACCATGGATCGGAGTCGCGGCGGTCCTGCTGGGCGGCTATTTCTGTTGGCAGCAGAACATCCTCGACAGGAATCGGACGGGGTACCCGTTCACCAAGGAATTGCAGGTGAGAACCGCTGCGTTCGCGCCGGAGAGAATCGCCATATTTCCGCAGGTGAATGCGAACATCCTGTTCTATCTTCACGCCCACAAGCCGATCCGGATTCTCAAAGACGTAGATCAGCTCCGCAGCTTTCTGAAACCGGGTGTCCCCGGCATGGTCATCACGCAGAACAGATATGTGGCTGCACTTCCCCCCGAGATTGTGAACGATCTGCAGAAGCAGCGGAACTTTCGCGAGAAGGTGCAGCCGTGGGAGTCCAAATCCTCGAAGAAGGAGAAATGGGTGGCCTGGCTATGGGGGCAATCCTCCGATCCGGCAGACGCAACGGGGGGCAGTGAGGATGCGAATGATGCGATCTGAGTTTCTGCCATTTTCACGACCATCGATCACGGAAGGGGATATTGCCGCCGTGGCTGACGTGCTGCGCAGCGGCTGGATCACGACCGGCCCGAAGACGACGGAGTTCGAGCAGAAGTTCCGCGAATATGTTGGCTGTCCGGGGGCTGTGGCGCTGTCCTCGGCGACCGCCGGCATGCACTTGGCGCTCAAGGCACTGAACCTCGGGCCCGGCGACGAAGTAGTTACACCTTCGATGACATGGGTTTCCACGGTGAATCTGATCGTCCTTGCCGGCGCTACGCCGGTGTTTGCCGATGTGGATCGGGATACACTGATGGTCTCCCGGCAGTCGATCGAGGCATGCCTGACCGACAGAACGCGGGCGATCATCCCGGTGCACTTTGCCGGGGCGCCGGTGGATATCGAGCCGATTCGCCAACTGGCGACAACCAGAGAGATTCCCCTTATCGAGGATGCCGCACACGCTCTCGGGACGAGGTACAACGGCCTGCACGTGGGGTATTGCGGCACCTCGATCTTCTCGTTTCACCCCATCAAGAACATCACGACCGGCGAAGGCGGCATGTTCTGCTCGGACGACGAGGGGCTGTTGGAGCACGTCAGGCGATTGAAGTTCCATGGGCTGGGGGTGGATGCCTATGACCGCCAGACGCAGGGACGCTCGCCCCAGGCGGAGGTACTGGAGCCGGGATACAAGTATAACATGACAGATGTTTCTGCGGTTTTGGGGTTGCAGCAACTGGCCCGCGTGGATACATTCAACGCCAGACGAACCGAGTTGGCGATGGCGTATCGGGAGCGGCTCTCGGAAATCGAGGAAATGACACCCCTGAGTGATCCTCTCTATCCGATGAAGCACGCATGGCACCTGTTCATCGTGCGGGTGGACATCGACACAGTCGGGCTCACCCGCGATGAATTCATGAAGCGATTGAAGCAGAGGAACATTGGAACGGGACTTCATTTTCGAGCTGTTCACCTGCAGAAGTACTACCGGGAGACGATGGGGATGCGCCGAGGCATGTTGCCAAACACCGAATGGAACTCGGACCGGATCTGTTCCTTGCCCTTGTTTCCCGACATGACATCCGATGATGTGGACGATGTGGTGGATGCGGTGAAAGACGTGCTGTGGGACCATCGTGACTGAGGTCGTGATGTCCCACAGCCACTCTGTGAAGGAGTCGGTTGAGGCCTTTCCCGGCGGGGTGACGGCCGAAACGACATTGAAGGAGAAGAATCATGGGAAGAGCGGAAGGATCTCTTCGTGGCTTGGATGACCCACGACGCAGGGAGGTGGGTTTGCTTCATCCCCCCTCGGTCTTGCCCCGGTCCCGTCCGGCGGCGCCGGTACAAGAGAAGAACTACGCGGGTAACAGCCCGGCGGAGCCGCCGGTGACGGGACAGCGCCCACAGGTGTCTGTGGTCATCCCTGTATTCAATGAGGAACAGAACCTTCAGGAACTCTTGACACGTTGTCTGAAGGCATGTGGCGACATGGGAGAGTCGTTCGAGATCGTCCTGGTGGACGACGGCAGTTCGGATGCTTCGCCACAAATCATCGCCGAGGCGGCGGAACAGAACGCCGGTAGCATCGTGGGGGTCCTGCTGAACCGTAACTATGGCCAGCACGCCGCCGTAATGGCGGGCTTTGGCGAGTCGCAAGGGGAGATCGTGGTGACTCTCGACGCCGACTTGCAGAATCCTCCGGAGGAGATTCCCTCGCTCGTTCGCAAGGTAGCCGAAGGGTTCGACGTGGTTGGTACGATTCGCACGCCCCGGCACGATCCCTTCTTCCGGCGTGCGGCCTCTCGAATCGTCAACCACGCCGCACGCAGGGCCACTGGCGTGATGATGCATGACTATGGTTGCATGCTCCGCGCCTATCGGCGTCCCGTGGTTGACGCCATGCTGCAATGCCACGAGCGGAGTACATTCATCCCGGCCTTGGCCAACAGCTTCGCCCGGCGGCCCACGGAAGTCGAGGTGCACCACGCCGAGCGATCCCGGGGAGATTCGAAGTACAGTCTGTGGAAACTGATCAATCTTCAATTCGACCTGTTGACGAGTATGACGACGTTCCCCCTGCGTCTGCTCAGCATCTTCGGTGGCGTCACGTCGATACTGGGCGTGGCCCTGGGCGTATTCCTGCTCATCATGCGACTGGCCTACGGCGCCCAATGGGCGGCTGAGGGCGTCTTTACCCTCTTCGCGGTTCTTTTCATCTTTACCGGCGCCCAGTTTGTCGCGATGGGCCTGCTCGGAGAGTACATCGGTCGCATCTACCATGATGTGCGGGCTCGGCCCCGCTATTTTGTTCATCGGGTCATCGGTCGGGGGGAATCCAGGGAACGGAGCATGTCTACCCAATCGGAATCGGAGGTGTTGGAATGAGAGCAGTGGTTCTGGCTTATCATGATATCGGCTGCGTGGGCATCGAGGCGCTACTGAGGAACGGCATCGAAATTGCGGCCGTCTTTACGCACGTGGACGATCCCCAGGAGAACCTGTGGTTCCACTCCGTGGCGGAACTGGCGGCAGCTCGCGGCATCCCCGTGTTCGCCCCCGAGGACATCAATCATCCACTGTGGGTCCGTCGAGTCAAGGACATGGCGCCGGACGTCCTGTTCTCATTCTACTACCGCAGCATGGTCAAGCCCGCGATTCTCGACATTCCGCCGGTCGGCTGCTTCAACCTGCACGGGTCGCTCCTGCCCAAGTATCGCGGAAGGTGCCCGGTCAATTGGGTTCTGGTCAACGGCGAGACCGAGACGGGGGTCACCCTGCACCACATGACAGCCGCCCCCGACGCCGGCGACATTGTCTCGCAGAAGAAGATCGCGATTGCGGAGGAGGATACGGCCAGAAGCCTGCACGAGAAACTGGCCCGGGCGTCCGGGGAACTGCTCGATGAGATTCTGCCTCGGATTAAGAACGGCACAGCGTCGCGGACCCCGCAGGATGCTGCGGAGGCGACGTACTTCGGCGGCCGCCGGCCGGCCGACGGCGAAATCGACTGGGCACAGAGGCCCCATGAAATCCAAAATCTGGTCCGGGCGGTGACGCGGCCCTACCCCGGTGCGTTCAGCCATCTGGGGGACAAGAAGTGCCTGTTCTGGTCCGTATCCGTCGCTTTGTGCGACGCCGACAAGACACCGCCGGGTACGATTGTCTCGACCGATCCACTGGTGATTGCCTGCCGCGGTGGGGCGATTCGCATCGACTCCGGCCAGCCTGCCGATGGGGTGTACATGACCGGCGTACAGCTTGCGAAGGAACTGAATCTTGTGGCGGGCATGAGATTCGGACTCCACGCAGGCGCACGCATCAAGGCAACGAGGAAAAAGAGCGTTCTGATCCTGGGCGCCAACGGGTTCATCGGCAGCGCCCTGAGCGAGCGGCTCCTGGCCAGCGGCGAGTACGAAGTCCACGGCATGGACCTGCGATCGAACTATGTCGAGCACCTGATCGGACGCCCCGGGTTCCATTTCGATGAGGGGGACATCCGAATCCATCGCGAGTGGATCGAGTACCACATTCGCAAGTGCGACATCGTTCTGCCCCTCGTGGCCATCGCCACGCCTATCGAATACACGCGGAACCCGCTGGGCGTCTTCGAACTGGACTTCGAGGAGAACCTGCGCGTCGTCCGCTACTGCGTCAAGTACGGCAAACGCATCATCTTCCCCTCGACTTCCGAGGTGTATGGGATGTGCGATGAAAAGGAGTTTGACGAGGACAATTCCCGGCTCATCCTCGGACCGATCCGGATGCAGCGGTGGATCTATTCGTGCTGCAAGCAACTCCTGGATCGCGTGATCTGGGCCTACGGGCAAAAGGAAGGACTCCGGTTCACCCTGTTCCGCCCGTTCAACTGGATCGGGCCCAGACTCGACAGCCTGACCTCGGCGAGGATCGGCAGCTCTCGTGCGATCACGCAACTGATTCTCAACCTCGTCGAGGGAACGCCCATCCTGCTCATCGATGGCGGCCCCCAGAAACGCTGTTTCACGGACATCTCGGAGGGTGTGGAATGCCTGTTCCGAATCATTCAGAACAAAGACGGCGTCTGCGACGGACGCATCATCAACATCGGGAATCCGGAGAATGAAGCCAGCATCCGGGACCTTGCGCACATGCTCGTGTGGAAATTCAACGAGCACCCGTTGCGCACCCTGTTTCCGCCTTTCGCCGGGTTCCGCGAGATCGAGAGCGGCTCCTACTACGGCGCCGGCTACCAGGATGTGGAGCATCGCCGACCCAGCATCAAGAACGCCCAGAAGCTGCTCGACTGGACGCCCACCATCGGGCTGGAGCAATCGGTCGAACAGACGCTGGATTTCTTCCTGCGAGAAGCAGTTCGCACCGGCGAAGTGGTGATCGACGAGGATCGGGCGGAAGTGCTGAACATACCGGCTGCCGCTCGGCGGGCCACGACTATCGTTTCGGTAGCCCCCACGGACACGAAGAAATCCTCTCGATCCGTGTCCCGGGAGAGTGTGCCTGCGGACCGTCATGGGTAGTCTGCGGGCAATTCGGATCTGCGTTCCGAGCTGCATTCGAGTCGTTGTGCGGCGGAGTGTTGGGCCACGAGGGTATCGTGGTTTCAGCAGCTCGTTTGTCGGACCCGAGCAGGATACCTCCGTATGAGAGCGATACTTGCAGGCAACGATGACCTCGTGATGCGCAGACCCCTCCTGGTAGTAGCGGTCTTCGCCTCCGCCCTCTTTCTCGCGGGCCTGGGCCGGCGCGATCTCTGGGGCGCCGACGAACCCCGCGTGGTCGGAATAGCCTCGCAGATGGCCCGATCCGGAGACCCGGTCGTCCCCCGATTGAATGACCGGCCATTTCTTGAACAGCCTCCCTTTTACTATTGGATTGCCGCGCCGATCTTTGTTCTATTGGGGGAAAGCACCTATTCCGCCAGACTGCCATCGGCCCTGGCTGCCATCGCGGGCGTTCTCCTGACTTTCGTTCTGGCCCGGAAGATGGGTTTGTCCACTCTGATCGCTTGCCTGTCCGCCTTGGTTCTGGCGACTTTCGCGGAGTACTGGAATCTCAGTCACCAGTGTCTGGTCGATATGATGCTGTGTCTGTGGACGACGGCCGCCGTGCTGTGTTTCCTCCAAGCCGTGGGACCGAGTCCTCGCAGAAATCTCTGGGCTTTCGGTTTTGCGATCTCCCTGGCCTGTGCCCTCCTCACAAAGGGAACCGTAGGTCTGGCAATTCCACTTTCGGCATTGGCCGTCTGGCTTCTCGTCAAGGGGGATTTCTCTCTCCATGCCTGGCGGGTGTTGGTCCTTGGTTCGCTCCTTTCCATCATCCCGGCGGCGGTCTGGGTCCACTTCCTTTGCGAGCGTCTCGGGGTGGAAACCGTCTATCCAGCCCTTGTCGCCAACAACTTCGGGCGTTTCACGGGTAGTTACCCCCAGCATGCGGAACCCTTCTACTTCTATCTCGTGAAATCGCCGCCGCAGTTCTTTCCCTGGATACTGTTTCTGCCTGTCGCGGTCATCTTTCACACGCGCCAGCTCCGCCAGCGCCGAAGCCAGAGCCCCTCACTGTTCACGCTGCTGTGGTTCGTGGTTCCTTTCCTTCTGCTGTGCGTATCGGCCGGAAAACGCGGTATTTATCTCTTGCCGCTCTATCCGGCAGCCGCTCTCTTCATCGGACAGGCCCTCGGTACGCTCATCGAAGGGAAAGACCCTCCCACCGCCTGGTTTACCGTTCCCGCTGCTGTGCTTACGGGGGTTGTCTGCATCACACCACTTGTCTTTGTGGGGATGTTCATCCACTACAGACAGCCCTGGACCCTATGGTCCCTGACAAGCGTCGCCGCCGTCTGCCTGGCAGGATTTACCTGGCGCTGCCTGACACAAAATCAAATGGAACGCTTCGCCCGGATGTTGTTTCTGACGCTGTTGGCTGTCTACCTTGCTGTCAACACGACGGTCTATCCTATCTTCAACCAGAAAGAGTCCTTCAAACCTCTCTTCGATTGCTGCCGGATTCTCAGGGCGGAGGGGATGCGTATCGGCTTGGTGTATCCCAGAGAACGAATCAGCGGGGCGGCGGTCCTGTATCTGGGAGAGACCGTGCCCGAACTGATTCAAACCGAAGATATCGCCGCGTTTCTGAACGCAGGCGAGAAGTCCGCCGTAGTTGCCGCCGAGGAGAGCCTACGAAGTCTCCCGGACATCGATGTATTGCAGAGGTTCACAATCGGCAACGATACGATGGTGGTTGCCGCACACATGCCGGGGAGTGGAGAGTAGACTGATGGAGATTGGCCTGCGAGTTGACGTTGATACCTTCCGCGGGACGAAGTGCGGCGTGCCCAGTCTGTCCAGGGTGCTGGCGGACCACTCCGTGAAGGCGTCCTTCTTCTTCACTGTGGGCCCGGACAATATGGGCCGGCATCTGTGGCGACTGCTTCGACCGGCGTTCTTGTGGAAGATGCTCCGGACGCGGGCCTCTCGCCTCTATGGTTGGGATATCCTTCTGCGAGGCACCTTCTGGCCTGGCCCGGTCATTGGCAGGAGGCTCGCCGATATCATCCGTGACACGGCCGAGGCCGGTCACGAAGTGGGGCTCCATGCCTGGGACCATCACGCCTGGCAGGCGCATATCGACCGAATGGACGCCGATGCCATTTGCCTGTCGCTGAACCGGGGAGTCGAAATGCTCTCAGAGCTTCTGGGCCATCCGCCGAGTTGCTCAGCCGTCCCCGGGTGGAAATGCACTGACCGTGTTCTGAGGGAGAAGGCGAAGTTTGTCTTTCACTACAATAGCGATTGCAGGGGCGACAGCATCTTTCGTCCTATCCTGGACAGCCATGAACTGCCTCAGCTCCAGATCCCTGTCACATTGCCCACCTATGACGAGGTCATCGGGCGAGACGGCGTATCGAACGACAACTATAACGAACATCTGCTCAGCCTGCTCCGGCCCGGCCGGCTGAACGTCCTGACCATCCACGCCGAGGTGGAGGGAATCGTCTGTCTGCGGATGTTCGAGGAATTCGTGGATAAGGCGATGACGCAGGGCCATCGGTTCGTTCCATTGGGCGAGATGCTTTCGGAATCTCCACACATAACCACGGCTCGCATCGTTCCGGGTGAGATTCCCGGGCGCGAGGGCTGGGTGGCCTGTCAGGTGTCGCAGTGATGTTACTGGAAGGCAAATATCCGGATTCGAGAGGGGAAGTGGCCGTCTGTGCTGCCTGGCAATCTCAGTCCACGAAGAGGAACTCTCTGCTGATTCTCCTCTTTGGAGTGATTGTCTTCACGTTGGCGCTGGCCCCGGAATTCATCAGTTTCGACGCCCGTTTTGCCTTGTTCGCCCAGGAGATGCTCCGCAATGGTCCGAGCTTCTTCCCGACCACCTACGGTACACCCTATCCGGACTATCAGGCCGTGTCCACACTGCTGATCTACCTGGTGTCGCTGCCCCTCGGACGTGTGACTCCATTCACCGCCGTACTGCCCACGGCCATCGTCTCCGCCCTGGTTCTCGTTGTCACGTACCAGATTGGCGCACTCCATTCTCGAAAGAGGGGGCTTGCCGCCGTCCTGTTTGCCCTGTTCACGGCCGAATTCCTTGCCATGTCCCGCAGTATTGCCCTGGACCAGTACACCACCCTGGCGACTGTGTTGTCCTTCTATCTGGTTTATTCCTCCGATCGCCTTGGGCGACGCAGACGCCTCTGGCTGCTGCCGGCGGCTTGGGCTCTTGGGTTTGCCTTTCGTGGTCCCGTCGGGCTTCTTATCCCAGCGGCCGTGACGTGCGTCTATTATCTCCGGGATGGCCAATTCAAGCGAATGCTGCTCACGGGGATCTCGGCCGGGGGCATACTCGTTCTGTGCCTTGGCGGTCTCCTGCTCGCCGCCAGAGCCCAGGGAGGGACACCTTTCCTCAGACAGGTGATCGAGGCCCAGATGACGGGCCGGTTCGGCGAAAGGGGCCCCAGCTTTGCCTACTACTGGTATGGGGGCTTGATCTCCTATGCCGTTACCTATCCTCTCGCGGTTCTTGTCCTTGTCTCGCGGTTTCGGGAGGTTGCACGCAAGAGAACCGAGGAAGACCATTTCCTGGGCATCCTGGTTCTCTGGGTTGTCGTTGTGCTTCTTGCGATGTCGATACCTGCCATCAAGAAGACTCGATATGTCATGCCTGTCGTACCCGCTCTCTCACTGATTGCCTCCTCTTTGATGGCAGATGCTTCTCTGGATGGCCTCTCGTTTCGGACAAAACGAGTGTTTCTCGGAATCTGCGCCTGTCTGCCTCTCATCTCCACGGTCGGTGCAGGAGGGCTTCTGGTGTTCGCATGCCTGCGTCAGCCTGCATGGCGTACGTGCAGCCTCGTCACGTTGAGCCTGTTGATTCCGCCCCTGATGACTGTATGGAAGCTGAATCGGGGCTGGAGGCACATCCCCGATCGTGACATGTATCTTCTGGCCGTTGGCGTTGCGACATTCGTCGTTGTGTATATTGGGGTGGCCGGCCCCATCATCTATTCATTGGAGCGGACCGTGCCCTTTGTCCGACAGGTTGAAACCCTGCGGGAGAGAGCCCCGGGAACCATCTCTTTCTTTCGTGTGGGTCCCGATGCCGAGGACATCAAATTCATGGCAAATCTGTCGAAACCCCTTGAACCGCAGTTCGTGAGTTCCATCGAGACCCTGTTGGACACGTCGGGCACCCATTATGTAATTGCGAAGGAGGCGGTGTTCCGCTCCTTGCCCGTCGACGAGGACAGGCCGACGCGATTGTTGGCCCGTGGCAGAATCGGGCACAGAGACTTTGTCGTGTTTACTCCGGGTGGCAAACGATGAAGATTCTGGATCGCTACATCATGAGGAACTCCGTGATCGGTTGCGCCATCGCCTTCTGCGTCTTGATCGGGCTGTGGATCCTCCTTCGTTGCCCCGTTCGTGTGCAGGATGCTCTCGACGGAGATCGTCCTCACGGGGGGAGCCGTGCCGGAATTCTGGGCATGGCTACCCGTCTTCATTCCTGTGCCCATTGCATTCATGGAACTGGATACGATGCGGACGTGACTTGGCGAGGAGTTCTGTGAAGGTTCCAATGGCATGTATCCTGTTCCTGACTGTGGCGGCGACCTTGCTGCGGGCAATGCCTGTATCCAGCACATCGGCTGCCGAGCACAGTCTCTCCGGCGCCACGGCTCTGCTGCCCGGCATGGATTTCAGGCTCGAGCTCGCCGACGAGGGAACCTCTCCGAAACCGCCATGGTGGTCTGTGGGCGACTGGTCGCGCGAGAAGAAAGTGATCGCGCTGAACGCCGTGACCGTAGGGACCATCGTGGCGATTGGCGTTGCCGGCTGGGATTACGGCAGTCACTCATTCAACACATCCGATGAAGGCTGGTTCGACAGTGATACCCCCTACGGCGGCGCCGACAAACTCGGGCACGTGTTCACCTGTTATGCTCTGGCCAGCGCCTACAACGTCATCTACAAGAACTGGGGATACGCCGAAAACGACGCCATCTTGTTAGGGGCAGCGAGCAGTTGGCTGACGATGTCGCTGATCGAGATCGGAGATGGTTTCAGTGTGAGTGAGGGATACTGTTGGCAGGACGAGGCCATGAACACGGCAGGCGTGGGCATGGCCTATCTGCGCCATCGGTTTCCGGCCATCCGGGAGAGGATCGATTTTCGGTGGGAGTGGTTCCCGTCTCCGGCCGCCCGCAGCGGGGAGCGATTCGACATCCTTACAGACTATTCCGGCCAGAAGTACCTGTTCGCCTTCAAGCTGGATGGCTGGCTCAGAACCGGCAATCCCGTCATGAAGGCCCTGGAAGTGCAGGTGGGCTACTATACGCGAGGCTATGTCTCCGGCGACCACGATGATTTCGATGGCCAGCATCGCTATGGCTATGTCGGCCTCGGGCTGAACATGACTTATCTCCTGGAGAGACTCACCGGCCATCATGCATGGCGAGTCTTCGACTACTATCAAATGCCCTATACCTATCTTCCGACAAAATGGGAATACGAGTGAAACTATCGTTATTGCTTGTCGGGGTGTTCCTGCTCCTGTACATTCTGCCCCTGGGAGTACGGCCCCTGGTGATCCCCGACGAAACCCGCTACGCCGAGATCCCCAGGGAGATGCTTGCCTCGGGGGACTGGCTCGTTCCGCACCTCAACGGACTGAGGTATTTCGAGAAGCCTCCTCTGGGGTACTGGCTGAACGCCGTGTCGGTAGGACTGTTCGGGGAGAACGCGTTCGCCATACGATTGCCGTCCGCGATTGCGGCTGGCCTGACGGCGCTGCTGCTGTTCCTCTGGGCCCGCCGATGGACAGGCGAAAGTGCAACGCCGTTGCTCGCCACGGCCGTCTTTCTGCTGTCCTTTGAGGTTATGGCCGTCGGGGTATTCTGTGTTTTGGACAGCGTGCTTTCGTTATTTGTGACGGCCAACATCGTCGCCTCGGACCTCGCCTGCGAACAGCGGACACCCCGGACTCGAATGATCCTACTCGTTCTCGCGGGTGTGGCCTGCGGCATGGCCTTTCTGACGAAGGGATTCCTGGCTTTGGCGGTGCCTGTCGTGGTGATCGTGCCCTTTGCGTTCTGGCAGGGCCGGCTCAAGACCTGTCTGCGGATGGCGTGGGCGCCCTTGATCGTCGCCTTCCTTGTTGTGCTTCCCTGGAGCATTCTGATTCACTGGCGAGAACCGGACTTCTGGCGCTACTTCTTCTGGGTCGAACACATCGAGCGGTTCACGTCGCCGCGTGGCGGACAGCATCACGAGCCTGTCTGGTTCTACATTCCGATGCTGATCGGCGGGGCCATGCCCTGGACGCCGCTCGTCGGTCCGATCGTTCACGGCCTCAGACGAACGAGTTGGAGCCACCCGATGGTGCGCCTCGCCATTTGCTGGCTGGTGTTTCCGTTCCTGTTGTTCTCCGCTTCGAGCGGCAAGCTCGGCACCTACATCCTTCCGTGCTTTCCACCCCTGGCGTTTCTGATCGCGGTCGGGGTGCTGGGCTGCCTGAGAGAGGACAACACCAAGGGGTTCTTGATTGGCGCCTGGGTGATTATGGTGGGAGCCGGTTTCCTTCTCCTCGCCGTGGTCGTGGCCTTGTTTGCCGTACCGGGTATGTGTGACCAAGTGACGCTGTGGAAGTGGATGATCGTCGCGGCCGGCCTGGCTCTCTGGATTGTGCTCTGCCGGGCCGCCATCGTACAGCGGGATGTTCATGCGAAGATCACGTTCTACTGTGCGGGGCCGGTCTTGTTCATGTTCAGTTGGCATTTCGTCATCGCGGCGGCGCTGCAGCCGAGGAAGGCGCCCGGGGAGTTTCTCCTGTCCCACGCCTCCGGCCTCTCCAGCAGGAGCATCTTCGTTGCGGAGAACCGTTTTGTCGGGGCCGTCTGCTGGTTCTGCAACCGCAGTGATGTCTTTGTCACAGGCGGTCCAGGAGAATGCGCGTATGGCCTGAGTTATGAAGATTCGCAGTCTCGCTTGCTCGATGTCGAACAGGTGAAGGATCTGATCCTCGGACAGACGAGAAAGGAGCCTGTCGTTCTCGTGCTTGGCGCCAAGTGCTACGCCGAGTACGAGGGGCAACTCCCAAGACCTTGTCGCGAGGACAGGCGGGAGGGCCTTGTGTGGGCGGAGTATTCGCCGGCGGCAAGTCTGCCCAACCCGGACTGAGCGAATCGTGCCGGCGTCCGCAGTCGTAGCTGAGGGACGCCAAATGACATGTTGCCTGAGGGGGATGGGCCCACAAGGATTCGAACCTTGGACCAAGGGATTATGAGTCCCCTGCTCTACCGCTGAGCTATGGGCCCTGAGTGTCTGTGTACTCTACACTCTTGGCACTCGTGCTGCAAGAAGAATGGCGGCAGGCAGTGCCGCTCGCACGCGGATGAGCGTCTCGTTTCCGCGAGATACCTCGACTATGCCTTGTTTCTCGATTCCACCCGGCGCCTCGGGGCGTGCCCGCCGGGAATACCGACCGCGGATCAGGCTTTGGCGCCCTTGGAGCCGCGTCGTTCCGGGAAGAGGCTGGAATCCCAGCCATAGGTGTACTGCCTTTCCAGGCGGCCCTCGCGATCGTGGACCGCGAGCAGACTGTACTCATGGCTCTGGGCCAGTTCCCGCCCGCGAAGGATCGCATCGATCTTCGACCGGTGGCTGCTGACGATCTGGCCGGAATTCACCTGCCGGACGCTCCAGCCCCCGCCTTCACCCGGCATCACGTGATAAGTCACACGCTCCGCCATGCCTGAACCTCCATTCCTATGCTTATCCGCGACCCCTGTCGCTGGGAATTGACCGTCAACACGCACTCGCCGGCCGACGCCCCGGGGGGTGCTCGCACCGGCGTCATAGAACACGTTATTGTGCCAACCGCCGCCCGGACGTCAATAGGTCTGTCGATGTCGGGCAGGAGAATCTTGCAGAGCCAGTCTGCCTCATGCCGATATCAATACCATGACGAGAGCGAAATGGGTGGCAGTCTTTGCAGGGTTGGCGTGGGGTTGTGGCCTCGCTTCGGCGGCGGTCCCGGTCCGTAGCAGCGAGGCGACGGCCCGCGTGCACGTCCGGGTCGAGCCGCAGATCGCCGTCAGCGAGCCACAGGTCGTTGTCGTCGAGCTCCAGGATCGTTGGGTGGGCTCGCCGATCCCAAGCCAGGTCCGGTTCTCCGTCCGCGCCAACACGCAGCAAGTGGAGTTGCAGGTCGCCTGCACCGATCTGTGCAAGGCGGGCAATCCAACGTCCGCATACAAGATTCCAGTCGCCGAAAGCGGCGTCGAGATCACAAGCGAGAACGAGAGTCATTCGCTGGCCTGGCTGCACGATCCGCCCACAGGGATTCTCCCCGCCGGCTGGTCCGGCGAGGTGAGCGAGGTCGGCGTGTTCTCGGCCCCGTCGGGTGACGTCTTCAACCAGGGTGTGACCGTGAACGTATCGTGGCAATCCATGGACCTCGACCTGCCCACGGGCCAGTACTGCGGAATCGTGAAGCTGATCGGTATGGTCGGGCCGTAGGGATATCCTTCGATCACTCGCCTTCCGCTCCAGGACGTCCTTTGCCATGCGTCCTGTCCTTGCATAGCAAAGTCTTCACATCTTGTTTTCTTGGCAAGCATTTTCATGCAGCCAACTTTGTGATGTCCGCATCACGAAGCTTCAGGGCGGCTGTCATGATTCGCTGGCCCGTGGGCGTAACGC
>JBDKRX010000063.1:0-13086 GCA_039683175.1 Phycisphaerales bacterium | reverse complement strand
GGCATCGTCGTCGCGTCGGCGCCGTTGTTGTAGGAGACCTTCGTGTTGTTGATCTTCACGTACAGCGGGGCCGGATCATTGGTGATCTGGCCGCGGAAGTACAGGACGAGAGTCGTGACGCCGTGCTGCGTCCAGTCCTGGGCGGGGTCGAAGCTGCGCGTGGCTTCGGAGTAGGCGACGCCGCCGGTGTTGTCGTAGGCCAGAGGCATGGACTGCTTGCCGCCGTGGATCACGGTCTGCTCGGCGAACGGAGGATCGAAGTATCCGACGAGCGAGCCGTTGTTGTCGTCTTCATAGCCGTCGAGCCAGGCCTGGAAGATGGCGGTGCCGGCGTCCTGATCGTCCGTATAGCTATCGAAGTCATCGACGGAGGTGTAGTCCTCGGTCGTGAAGCTCCAGACGACGCCCGGATACGTGCCCGCGTCGCCCACCTCATCGACCTTCCAGTAGTAGGTCGTCGAGAAATCCAGGGCCGGAGCATAGCTGTGGTCGGTCACGGTTTCGGCCGCCACGGCGCTTTCCGCGACGGCATTGGCGTCGGTGCCGAAGTAGACTTCGTGCGAGGCCGCCTCCCGGCCGGGCCGCCAATTCAGCTCGGCCGCGACGCTGACGGCCGTGGCGCCGTCCGCGGGATCGGGCTCGAACGCCTGCACCGGGACGTAGAAGAACCGGACCTCGCTGAGGCTGACCATCGCGGAAGCGCCCCAGTTGTCGTTGATCGTCAGTTTGACGTACTTGGCGACAACCCCGCCGAAATCGACGACGGTGTTCGCCGTGTAGGTCACCACGCCGGTTCCCTGGGCGAATTGGGGCACGTTCTCCAACGCGGTCCAGGTCGCGCCGTCGGCAGAGTACTCGATGGCGACGTCCTTGGCTCCGAAGCCCATGAGAACCTCGAGCTCCGAGTTGCTGTTCCAGACCCACAGCTCGTGCAGCTTGTATTCCCGGTCGAACTCGTACTGAATCCAGGCGGGCAGGCCGGCGGGCGTGACCCACATGTTCTTCAGGTCCACGCCGTGCTGGTCGAGGTCGTCGAGACCGGAGCCATCGATGGTCCGGATCGCGGGCGAGGTGGACTGCTGCGCGGAGGCTGTGACCGTCAGGCTCGTGATCGGATAAGCGTAGGTCTCGGTGGTGAAGCTCCAGACATCGCCTTGGAAGACGGTGTAATCCGGGGCGCCGTTGACCTCGTCGATTCGCCAGTAGTAGGTCTGGCCAAATTCGAGCAGGCCGTCGGGATCGAAGGCGGCATCCGTCTGATCCTGGCTGACGAGAGTTCCCCTCGGATCGTCCCGACCGGCGTCGTTCACATCCGCGAAGGCCGTGCCCAGGTAGATGTCGTGCGTGGCGATGGTCTCGGCCGCCGTCCACGCAAGCACCACATCTCGCGGCACATCCACCGCCCCATCCTCAGGGGCAGGGTCTTGGGCCAGAGGCGCGCCCTTCATGATCGTCACAATCTCGGCATCCGTCAGGACAACGTCGAAGAGCCGGACTTCGTCCATGAGCCCTGTGTAATAACGGCTGTCCAGGGTGTTGGACCCGATCACGAAGTTGGGGTTCGCGTTGAGCGCACCGGTGTTGCTGTGGGAGACGCTGTTGTCCAACGTGCCGTCGATGTACACGCTGAGCGTCTTGGCGGTGGTGTTACGCACGGCTGTGATGTACACCCATTCGCCGGTGACGATGTCGCCATTGGAATTCACGGACGTGTCCGGGTTGCCCGCAAAGAACGACAGCTTCGTGCCCAGCACTGCGACGACGAGGTCGTTGGCCGTGCCGCCGACGTCGGACCAGAACAGGCCGCTGCCCTGATAGGCCTGAGTTCCCGCCGCACCCGTCGTGCTGGTCTTGATCCAGGCGGTGATGGTGAAATCATCCTGGATCACGCGGGTCAGTTGGATATAGGCGTTCGAGCCGTTGAAGGCGAAGCAACTCCCGAGATGGCCGCCCGCGTCCAGCGTGACGCCGCCGTTGACAGTCCCGTTGTTGCCGTTGCCCGACTCGTCGACGACGGTCGTATCGAGCGTATCGAACGAGTAGTAGACGAGCGGCTGCGCCGCCGTCGCGAGGGCCGTCAGCCCTGCGATACACAGCGTGATACAGAAGAACGCATTTCTCACTGGCATGGATTGACCTCCTTCATCGGAAAACAGATGTTTCGTGCCCTGTGGTCTCCGGGTCTCGCGCTACGAGCGATCTGGACTGCGGCGACCCTTCTTTCCTCCAGCTTCCCCTGGAGTAACATGGCGTAACCTACCGAATTCACCCGATCCTGCCATTATACCAACATCGGTTAGCGGCGGAAAAGAGGTAAAATGGGGAATCAGTACTCTACGGCACCCCGGTAGACCCACCATGCCTCGCCGGCCGACTGGCCGGGCGTATCGGGCCAGGTTTCCCGGAACCCGGGGCGGGGACGGAGATGCGAACAGGCCGGAGCCTTCATGAATAGAATGTGACGGATGCGGTTCTCGGTCGCCAGGGCAGACCGCTCCCTGACAGGCTGCTCGTCAAGGTCGCCATCGCGACAAAGGTCGTGGCACGCGTGACTTAGCGTATAGGCCAGCGTGACAAGAGGGGTTGTTTTGTACCACTTTCTGGAGAGGTTGGGGTCCTCGGGCGTGTACTCGGTCGCAGTGGGATTCCAGTAGAGCGTATCGCTGTCGTAATCGTAGTGCGACCACCCCTGCGTGGTGCGCAATCTCAGGGTCTTTCCGGAAGCCTCGATCCACTCGATTTCGCTGGCGACACTCTCGGGGTCGAGGAACCGCAAGGCCTGTATCCACCAGAACAACCGGCCACTGGTGCACCCGGCGGGCTCCTCCAGCGATCGACTGATAAGCCAACCAGGCTGGAACCTGGACGACCAGCCTTCCTCCTGGGCGAAGAATCCCGGCGCCCAATCACACCATTCATCGAGACTGGCAAAGCTCCACGCCGCATCCTTGCCAACCCGCCCTTCGACAATCCGGGCAAACGTCAGCCGGCCGTCAGCGGCCCCCGGCTCGCCTGGATACAGGAACCGGTACGCAATTGGCTCGTATCGCAGCTCGATCCGCACACCATTCAAACCTTCCTTGGTCCCTATGCCGGAACCACCGCGATTATCGGACATCCATCGTGAAGTCAGTGCCACGCCGGTGATCAGCAACACGGCCAGGACCGGCCCGATCAGATCTCTCGCTTTCTCCATACTCCACATCCTTTCTCCGGATGCATCTCGCCGAAACTACGTTGTGCAGGACCTACCTCGAAGATCGTCGGGCACGCGGGGTCGGCCGCTGTCTTCCTGAAAATGGATCAACCTCCTGCCGAGTCATCTGCGGCAGCGGCCTGATGTGGACATACTCGACGGTGGGCAGGGATTGCCGGAGATGTTCGACAGTCTCGGGCCGGATCGGTTCGTCAGTCGTCACGTTCAGCGACCATAGCAGAGGGATGCCCGCCAATTGACCCAATGCCGCGTCCGTAATCCGCCCAGACAACGTCAGGTCTCCCAACTTCTTCAGTCCCGCCAGTTGGGCCAGACCCTCTCCCGATGAACAGGAGATGCTGCTGATCGTCAGGAATTTCAGTGCAGAGAGCTCTCTCAGATGCCACAAGCTGTTCTCCGTGAGGGGGCCACTGAGGGTCAGCCATTCGAGATTGCCCATGCCCGCCAGCGACACCAGGTCGGCATCCTGTAGAGCCAACCCACATAGGTCCAGGGTCTTGAGGTCCGTCAATGAGGACAAGTTCAACGGGATCTCATCGATTGCCGGCTTCGCCTCCGGAAGCACCCGCACACCCAGGGTCCGGAGGTTCGTCAGACCATTCAGTTGGTTCAACCCTCGCTTGGTCACGCGCGCCATGCCGAGGTTCAGGTACTCCAATTGCCTGAGCCTGGCGATTGAGACCATGCCTTCATCGGTCACATCGATCTCGCCGGGAGGCAGGAGTAACCGCTTGAGATGGCCCAGAGGCTCCAGAGCGGCGAGATCTGCGTCCGAGAACGATGCGCCGACGGCACTGCCTGTGAAGCGGAGTTCCTCCAGGGAGGCGAGGGCAGCCAGAGCCGACACGGCCTTCGGGGCATATCGGTCAGTGAGGAACAAGTCGACGGATTTGAGATTCCGGAATGCAGCGAGGGTTCTTGCACTATCGGCGGTCAGGTTGATGGAGGCGACTCTCCGGAGGTCGGGCAGGTCGGCCAGATGGCGCACGCCCTCATCGCCAATCGGCGACGCCAATTCCAGCACTTTGAGGTTCTTCAGGTTCTTGAGATGGGCGACGCCGGCATCGGTGAAGTTCGTGGCGATGCGGATGAAGTACAGTTCCTCAAGGCTGGTCAGCCTGCCGATCGAGGCAAGGCTGGCGTCGGTGAGGGGGTAGTCGGTTCCCCAGAGCGTGAGGCTCTTGAGATGTGTCAGACCTTCGAGGTGCTGGATGTGCCGGTCGGTCAGGCCGGTCTCGCCCCAGAGGGACAATCGCTCCAGGCGGGGAAGGTTGGCGAGTTCCGCCAGGCCGGGGCCGCGAATGCTGCCCATCCGGACCCTGAGCCATCGCAGGTTCGGCATTCGGCCAAGGTCCTTGAAGCCTGCATCCGTGGCGGTGGTCTCCAAGTCCAGGTATTCCAGGGAATGCAGGTCTTTGAGCACGGCCAAGCCAGGGGAACCGACCCTCTTCTCGTGGAGTCCCAGGGCCTTGAGCGAGGGCCATCTCTTGAGGTACTCCACATCCTTGTTGGCCATGCCCGTACTATGCAATTGCAGAATCTGCAGGCCGGTCAGACGGGAGATCGGCTCAAGCGCCCGTTCACTTACCCTGGTCATCGGAACCAGGCAGTTGACAACGAGCCCATGGAGATCGTTTGGATCGAGCCGCGAGAGTCCCGACAGATCCATGGGGCCCACGTAGCAATGATCCACCTCCATTTGCCTGTATGAACCGGGCGGCAATGCGGCCACCCTTGGCGAATCTTCCGCCGCCGGTTCCAGCCAAACCGACAGGCGGATATTCCGGCCGGCGGACACAACGACATCGCCCCGGGCCAGACCTATACGATCCCAGTCGCCCCCGAGCGCCATGCGCTTCGGGTCAAGCCCATAGGGCAGCGACAGGTCCCGGCCCACCTCCAAGCATTCGGTCCCGAGGCTTGGGTCCTCGACATACACGGCCCCGAGGCACTGGTCCTTGGGAAAATGCAGAATCCTCGCGCTCTCGGCCTCCGCACCCGCGGCGAGTCCGCAGACGATCAGTGTCATCCCCGCAAACGCTCGAATGTTGATCTCCGTGTTCATCGTGATTCCTCCGGCGTCAACGGCGAAATCGAGGACACCTTCCACAAACCGTCCACACGGACGAGCCGGGCCGTGAGGGTCAGCGAGTCCCCTTCCGACCACATCGGCCCATTCAGTGGAAAGGGCCTATGAACCGTGGCTCGCCAAGTGAACCCCGCAACGTCCTCCTCGCAGATCGCATCGATGGTCTCGACGGGATAGCCGAGACAGCCGAGGGCAGGGAAACCCGCAGAATCCTCGGCCCCTTCGGCAAAACACTGGCCCAGTCTGTCGATGGCCTCCAGTCCGGTCAGAACCATAAGACTGTAGACCGCCGTCTCCGGCGTGTTCAGGTCCGCAACCCCCGTCTCGGTCACCGACCTGAACACCGCCTGACTGATCGGCATCGAGCCGGCCATGGCTATGCCTATAGCGCCGCCCGGCGAGGGACCAGGGACCGGTCTGAGGGCCGTTTCCACGGTCTGGCCGGTGGTCGTCGGGACCGGCGCGTCGGCCGCCATAGCACCCACGGCGCCTGGGGATGGCGGCGGCGCTGCGACACCTCCGAAACGAGGCCGCTGAGCCGGCGCCGCCGGGGATGAGACCTGATTGTTCGCACTCCTTGGGGTCGAGATCTGTTGGACCGGCGGCGACGACCTGGAGTAATGCACGTATCCGGCCACAGTGACGACGCTCGCGACGGCGGCCGTAGCGAGCAGCACCTTGGCCAGGTCCGCATTCGCTGCTACAGTAGCCATCCAACCGTGACCGGCCGCAGCGGTTGTCGCGCCGACCATCGTCATCTTGCTCAACTCCGCCAGAACCGTTGCGGGCACGGCCTGGGAACTGTTCTCCATGAGCATCGTGCCCAACGACGCGGCTGCGACGAGCAGCCCCTGCCGCCTGAGGGCGCCCCGCAGTTGTTCGAGACCGTCGTTGATCCGGCGAGAGATAGTCGCCTGAGAGGTCCCCTGCTCGCGTGCGATTTCAGAGGTGGTCTTGCCGGCCAGGAAATGTTCCAGGAGCAGCGACCTCATGGATTGATCCAGATTGTCGAGGGCCTCATCCACGTAGCTGGAGAGGTCATGCCAGGTGCGAACCTCTTCGGGCCGGGCTTGGGCGTAGGACTGCTCCCGGCGTCGTCTGTGGGCGCTCCGGCGGATCAAGTCGATGGACTTCCGCGTCGCCACCCGGTGCAGCCAACTGCCGAGCGAGCCGGAGAGGTCCCCTGCGTGGCGGGTCAACTCGAAGAAGGTCTCCTGGGTCACGTCGGCGGCATCGCCCTCATTCTTCAGGACCCGCCAGGAGGTCGAGTAGACCAGGCGGACATACCGCCGCACAAGCTCCGCGAAGGCATCCGCGTCGGCTCGCGTCGAGAAACGCTCCAATAAGGCTGTCTCACTTTCAACCATCGTGCAATCCCGGCGATTCCGACAGCCGTTCGGAGTCCCGCGTTTGCGCGGTCCTAAACCGCCTGAAGGCGGAACTCCGAACCACTATCGAAGAGTCGCACGCGAGCGGGCAGTTATTCAAAAATGCGAGGGAAAGGGACGAAAGGCAGCGGATGGCCCCCTCTTCACTGTCCGCCCGTCGCTGTGGGTTCGCGAGGGGCATACGGCAACTCCTGCACGAGCACCGAGTCCCGCTTGTGGGCCGGGCACAACGAACTGTCGTACGCCCGTGGGGCTGTCTGCCTGGGTTTGCCGGGTTCGGATTGGGCGGAATCGACGGTGTAGATGTTGTCGCCTCTGACCCCACACGCCGCACGGGTCTGGAACGCCACGTGGCCGTCCAGGAACAGAACGTTCTGGCCGTCGCGCTGATGCGCGTCGGAATTGCCGAGCCGGATCAGGTTGGGATCGGCGCCCTCGGACGCCTCCAGGAACCGGGTCCACCCGAGACTCGCGTGGTTGACCCGATTCGGGTCGATCCAGGGATTGCGGTCCGCCAAGACGGCCATGCCGGCGTCGTGGGCCAGAGTCAGGGCGTGCTTGCGATCGAAAGACAGGTGATACGAGTAGCTGCAACGCCTGCTCGGGTTGTTGCAGTCGTCGTATCGCCCGCCGAAATCCCAGGCGTCGATGAACTCGAAGTTCTGGGGGATCTTCTCCTTCGCGTCACTGAGCGTGAATACATGAGTCTGCCGCTCGCTGGGACACACAAACTCTCCGACCTTGGCCTCGGCGTATTTCACGAGCAGGTAGAGGCTCGCCGTGGCAGTGGTCTTGCCGCCGCGGCCATCCCTCGGGTTTATGCCAAAGGCCTCCATGCGATTCCTGCCCATCCAGTTGGGAATCGTTGGGCCCCATACGCTTTCCCGGCCACCCCCCATCGGCAATTCATCCTCATAGTCGTTGGCGTAGACCGGGAGGACTTTGGCCAGCGTGGCCAGGTTCCTGCCGCACGATTGGCGAAATGCCTCTTCGGTGTTCAGTTCATTGACTGCCCCCGCGGTCATCACGATCAGAACGGCACACAACACGACCACGACGGAATCCGACTTTGTATGCAATCCTCTCACAAGGCACCTCCTTCAATTCATTCTATTCCTCGGACCCATGGACAACGAGATCTCCGAGGTCGCGATTCTCCTCTGAGGCGAGGTCGTCAATCCGCACACGAAGCGGCCCCGCTGCTGTGTTCGGGTTCTCGATGACGAGTTCCAGAGGGGCCCCAATGGGCACATTCTCAAAAGAGAACCGTCCCTCCGCATCGGTCTTCGTCTGGACCCCGTCAGGCCAAGTTCGTCCGGCATCCTGTCCCGGGCGAGCAGTCAATCCGATGTTCAGGCTGCTTTGAGGAGATCCATTGGGGTCCAGCACACGTCCACAAACCGTGCTCGCCCAATCCAGAACGATGGTCAGACTGCCGGGCTGGTCCTGCTTCGACCAGAAGAACAGACGTGCGTTAGCTCCCATCCGTACGAGGGCATACCCCAGGCACACAGTGGGCGGATCGCTATGAGGCACTTCCAAAGCAAAGTAGCCATGCTGATCGGCGCCTTCCAACCTTGAATCGATGCAAATCAGCCCTCGCGTGACGGATCTGCCATTCGCATAAACCAGGCGGCCTATCATAAGATCCTGGGAGGGATTCTGCTGCGCCTCGCGCCGACAGATCGCATCAATAGCCCCTGGAAACGGATTGTCGGCGGGCGGCCCCTGCCACGAATCGGCGTGCCGGAGCAATGCGCAAATGGCGGATCGGTCGCCAACCTCGCCAATCGCGGCCGCGAGAGCCGCAGTCCTCGTGCCATCGTCCTTCTCCAGGAAGTCCAACAGGCACCCAAAGTCACCGACAGTGTGGCAACACTCGATCAATTGATCTTTCGACAGGGTCTCCATGCGAAGGTCACCCCAGATGACCTGGTAAGGTCGCTCGGGACCGCCCCAGTACATCAGGACCCGGTTGCCATCCTTCGCCGTCACTCGGTTTCCAAAATAGGCAAACTCGGGGCTTTCTCGCACGACCCCATTGAAGAAGCGCGCGGCCCTCATGAGACCATCATATCCGTACTTGCCGCTTGGGGGTGCGAGTGTTTCAATGGTTCTCTGTACCTTCGCTCGATCCCCGAACGTCTGGCGTATCGTCAACTCATCCAGCGACCACGGATACTTGCCGCCCGCCAATTCCAAGAGCAGGCGCAGGCCGTTGACGATTGTCGGTGCATACCCCTCGGGGATCTTGGGATTGAACACGTGAGCTGGGAACTCCATATTGTACCGGAATTGGTCCTGCTTGGTCACGTGCCATGTGCCGGAACCCTTGTACAGAACCGAATGCTCGCGGCTCGCCAGGAGCATGGTATCTCTGTCGAACCAGAGTTCGTTGTCCCATTGGGCGACGTCTTCCGAAGCTCCGTCGGGAATCCGGCCGTTTCGAACCCCCATCAAGACCCGGCCATCGGCGGTCTTCGTCCCCAACTCGATATAGTCGCTCCCGAGGAGCGACAACACCGCTTCCTTGGGCAGTTCCTGGGGCATCTCAAAGCCAAAGGACGAGGCGCGGGGTCCGCGTTCATACTCCTGCGTGGCCGGATAGACCTTGATCCACTCGTTACTGTCGGGCAGTTCGTAGAACACGCGGTCACAATCGTGCTCACCGACGGCATGGTGTTCAATATACAGTCCCTGCTGGGCCGAGACGTACCATGTATCGTCTGTCTGCACAATCCCTCCGGACTGTCCGGGATCGGGACTCCTCTCGATTCGCGTCAACCGAAAGGTGTAGTTGCTGATCTTTCGGGTGTTCTCCAACGCACGGGCCCAGACATTGCCGCCGTCCCCATTGAATAGCGGCATCCCAACCAGGATCGCCAAAATCACCGCCGCCGCAACCGCCAGTCTGGCGGTCCAGCTTCGGATCGCTCTCCTCCGTACTCCCATCGAAACGATCCTCGGATGCGAATCCAGCAATGTGTCGATGCGTTCATCCAGATCGCGACTGGGTTGCGCTTGCAGATGTTCGATCAGTTTGTCCAAGTTCTCCGGTCTCATAGGTCACCATCCAACAAAGACCGCAATTTGTCCATGCCGTAGCGGTAGCGGGCCTGGGCCGTGCCGACCGATACGCCTTGGCATTTCGCAATCGCTTTGAATCGCAGGCCGCCATAGTGGCGAAGCAGGACGACTTCCCGCTGCTCATAGGGCAACTGTTCCAGCGCCCAGGGCAACATTTCGCAGTGTTCGGCCTGCATCGCCTGCCCATCGGGGGAAGGGACTACCCGCAGATCCGTCCCATCGGTGTCTGCCTGCGAGAGGTCACTGCCTCGTCGGAGGCGATTCATATTGCGGGCCGTATTCGCCACCGCTCGCAGCAGGTAGCCACGCAGATTGCCCGTGATCCGGATCGTGGCTCCATTCTGAACGAGCCTTGCGAACACCTCGTGAACCACGTCCTCCGCCTGGGCCTTGTCAAAGAGCAGCGCGGTCGCCAGCGTGACGAGATCCACCCGATAGCGGGCGTAGATCCGACGCAGGGCATCGGAATCGCCCCGGTTGAACCGCCCTACGAGGATCTTGTCCTGCCACAACGAGTCGGCCAACTCAGTTCTCCTGCGAAACGACTGTTTCTCCCTACAAGACACAGTATCCACACTTTTGATATGGCGGATCGAGAGAAAAAGTGCCGCTCCTCCTGTTCTTGCTTGCCTCCGCGTCGACAGTCTTTCAGAGAGACGCCGCTCGGGACTGGCGGAAGGCACTGAAGACGGCGACTCGCGGAGCCAGGAAGCTCGTCCCATGGTGCGCATCGCCCGCCTTTGTGACGGTCGGACCAGGATCGGCAGTTAGTCGGAAAGCCTGCGGAAAAGGCCCGAGCATCCCCTCATTGCCCGGCCTTCGCAGGGGCATCGCGAAGAACGTACGGCAGTTCCTGGACGAGCACTGAATCTTGCTTGTGGGCCGGGCGCAGGGAACCGTACACCTGCGGGGCCGCTTGCTTGGGTTTGTCGGGTCCGGGTTGGCCGGCGTCGATCGTGTAGATGTTGTCCTTGTTGACCCCGCACGTCGGATGGGTCTTGAACACCACGTGGGTGTCCAGGAACAGGACATTCTGGCCGTCGCGCCGATGTGTGTCGGAATTCCCGATGCGGACCCCGTTGGGATCGGCGCCCTCGGATGCCTCCGTGAACCGGGCCCACCCGAGGTTTGCGTCATTGACCCGATTCGGGTCGATCCACGGATTGCGATCCGCCAGGACGGGCACGCCGGGGGCATGCATTATCGTCAGCGTGTGTTGATCGAACGGCATGTGATACGAGTAGCTGCAATGTCTGCTCGGGTTGTTGCAGTCGTCGTATCGCCCGCCGAAATCCCAGGCGTCGATGAATTCGAACCCACCAGGGAGCGTCTCCTTCACCTCGCTGAGATTGAACGCACGAGTCTTCGGCTCGCTGGGGCACACGAACTTGCCGGGCGAGACCTCAACGTATTTCACGAGCAGATAGAGACTGGATGTGATCGTCGTCTTGCCGGCGGGAAACACTGTGCTGCCGCCCGTGCGATCGATGCTCATGTCGAAGGCCTTCTGCCGAGTCGGGGACATCCAGTTGGGAATCCTCGGGACCCACTCGTTGGCCAGGCCGCCCGCTTTGGGGAGTTCATCCTCATAGTCATTGGCGTAGATGAGCATGGTCCTGCCCAAGTCGGCCAGGTTCTTCGCGCAGGATCGGCGAAAGGCCTCTTCGGTGCCCATTTCACTGACCGCCCCTGCCGTCATCACGGCCACGACAGCACACAGCACGACCGTGACAACATCCGATTTCGTCCAGGACCCTCTCATAAGATGCCTCCTTTGAATCTCGACAAACATACGTTACACTACGCGACCACCTCCCTGTTAGACGCACGATCCACGCGTCTGTTACAGTGAGACGCTGCACAAGGGTCAGTCGCAACTCGCTTCATCTGATTCCGCTTTCCGCTCAGGGCAGGGAAAAGTCCTTCGAGACAGCGGATCGCGGGGCTCGGAAGATGGTGCCGTGGTGGGCGTCGCCCGGCAGGTCCAACTCTGCGGTCCTGTCAGTCCAGTTGATGAGGTCCTTCGAGGTGGCCAAACCGTACCGGCCGGCCCGTACGCGGTATCGGTCGAAGTAGAGCCGCCATTCGCCATCCACCTTCATGATGGTCGGACCTTCTACCCACTGATTCGACTGCAACTTCGCACCGGGACCGAAAATCGGGTCAGACCAAGGCTTTGTCGGATCGGTCGGCGACCGGAATTCCGGCGGGAAAGAATTCGTCAGGTCCGCTGGCGCCGTGGTCAAGCGGATGTTCTTGCCGCCGCACTCGGGGATTTGCTCGTCTTTGGCAGCCATCACCCAGCGGTCGTCGGACGTGCCAGCGGTGCCACGGTCATCGAAGGCCATGCAGGCGTCGATCTCGCTGACTCCCGGCGAGAAGAAGACCCTGGCGTCGATGAAGCTCTTGAAGTCCGAGGTCCGCGAGAGGAACGTGCGATGGTGGCGGGTGTCGGGCCGGATCTGGCGGTTCGGGTCGTTCTCCAAGCCGCCGGAGTTGTGGCCGCCGTCGCTTTCGAGCTTGGCGGTCGCGGAGGACCAGAGAATCGCGTAGTCCTTCCGCACCGGGTCCCAGTGGACCTCCGGAGCCCAGGTGTTGGCGGGCTGATCGTCGCTCGGCCAGTTCTTGAAGGGCTCGACCCGAACCGGCTCGGACCACTGCTTCAAATCGGGCGAAGTGGCCGCCCCGAAGCACGAGCCCACCCAACTGGAGGTCCAGACCATGTGAAAGAGCCCATCGCGATAGACGATGGAGGGGTCGCGGGTGAGGTTCTGCCCCTCCCATTGCGGCGGCGTGAAGACGGGACGCCCCTCGTTGAGATCCTCGAAGACCAGGCCATCCTCGCTGGCAGCCAGAAAGACGCCGGTCTCGCCATTGCCCTTGAAGTAGCTGAACAGGAAAACCGCGTCCTCATCGCCGAGAGAAACCGAGCCGACAGACAGGATCGCAACGACAATCGCACAGACACAGTATCTCATGGCAACATCGACCTCCCGCAAGAACACCTGTCGCTGGTTCACCCGGAGCCACGATGCAAGAAGCTGTCTATCGAGTGGGCCAATCGAGGAATCTTATTCTGCACAACGTCCCAAAGGATATCGTTGTCGATTCCGAAGTACACATGCGCAATGATATCCCTCATTCCAGCGATCTTCCGCCAGTCGATATCGGATAACCGGCTACGCAAACGGTCGGAGACGTGTTTTGCCGCTTCGCCGATGATTTCCAGATTCCTAACCACAGCGTCATATGTCCGCTCGTCCTGGACGAGCCCCACCTGCGTCAGACCTTGTGTATACCGCTGG
>JBDKRX010000062.1:0-5918 GCA_039683175.1 Phycisphaerales bacterium | reverse complement strand
ACCCGACGCCGTAGAGCTTGGGGACCAGCGATTGATAGGTGACTCCGTCGGTGCTCGCGAGCAACTCGATATCCGGCGAACCCTCTGATGCGGGGTAGGAGACGCCATAGGCTCTGTTCTTGTGCCAGGTGACGGACCATAGCCATCGGCCGGGCTCGACAACGATCTGCGGCTTGCTCCACTCGACGCCGTCCGTGGAGAAGGCGACGAAGGAGCCGGTCGGGGCGCCCTGGCCGTCTTTCTCTCGTGGTGCGGCTCCGCCCAGGAGCATCAGCCTGTGGTCCGGCGTCACGGACAGATGTGCATCCCGCAGGTCAAAGCCGGGCAGTTCGACCTGCGCCGCCGAGGTCCAGGTCTCACCGTCCGCAGAGTGAATGACACGGATCTTGCCGTCGGTGGAGACGTGGCCGCGGCCCTCGCGGAAGGCGCAGTAGAACTGGTCCTGCCAGCGAGTGAGGTCCGTGAAGGCGTTGTGCGGCGACTGATCCCAGATCTTCCTGGCGCTGAGCAGCTCAACCTTCAGAGGGGAAGAGGCTGTTGCCGAGACTGTCGCAAGCATGACGAACACGATGACTGCCAGTTGTGTCTGCATATCTCTGTATCCTCTGTGTCTCCGTGATGAGCCCTTCAGTAGGCTCCTTTGACGCGGGTCTTGACCGCGTAGAGCGAGTCCATGGCGGTGATGAAGAGCGTGTCGCGGTCCTTGCCGCCGAAGCAGACATTCGCGGTCCAGCCCTCGTCGATGGGGATTTGTTCGATCTGCTTGCCTCCCGGGTTGAAGACCGTCACGCCTCGGCCGGTCAGGTAGACGTTGCCCTCGGTGTCGATGGTCATCCCGTCGGAGCCCATGGAGCAGAACAGCGTCCTTTCCGAAAGCGTCGCGTCGGGATTGATCTTGTAGCGGTATGTCTTGCGGTCGCCGATGTCGGCGACGTAGAGGAGTTTGCCGTCGGGCGTGCCGATGATCCCGTTAGGCTGGACGAGGTCCGTGGCCGCGCGCGACAACGTCTTGCCGTCCGACGTCAGATAATAAACGTACTGGCCCTCCTGCTGCATCGCGGGATCGCGGGTCCAGTAGTCGCGCTTGTAGTGCGGATCGGTGAAGTAGATGCCGCCTTGGGGGTCCATCCAGAGGTCGTTGGGACCGTTGAGCTTCTTGCCCTTGTAGTCCTTGACCAGGACAGTGACGTTGCCTTTCGGATCGATCTTCCAGAGCTCGTTGTCCATATCCGCGCAGGCGTAGAGATTGCCCTCTCTGTCGAAGAACAGGCCGTTGGAGCGTCCACACGGCTGGAGGAAGGTTGTTAGCTTGCCGTCCACGGACCACTTGCAGATCCTGTCATTGGGCTGATCGGTGAAGAACACGTTGCCATCGCGGTCTGGCGCGGGGCCTTCCGTGAATTTGAATTCGCTCGCGAGCAGCAGGGGTTTGGCCCCCGGCGTCACGATGCCGACCGGCTCGGATTGAGCCGTCACCTTGACGAGTTCGATGCCGCCATCCTTGCCCAGGTTGCGGGAGTACTGCCTGTCGCCGGTGTTGTTCCAGTGCTCGTGGACACCGAGACTGGCCAGGCGGACGACGTTGCCCTTGTGGTCCGGGTCGTAGAATGTGCCGGAGGGCGGGTTGCTCGCCAGGGCCGCCTCGTGGAGGTAGTCGTCCGTGCCGCCCATCCGCGAGTATTTATGGATCGGCGTCTCGGCCTGCAGGATGTCCAGACCCACCGAATCGATGGCCACCGGGTCCTGCGAGGCGAGCAGGCTCGATGTCCAATCATCGTTGAACGGCGCCGACTGGAACTTTCTCGGCAGGTGCTCGACGTAGTGGACGCCGCCGTAGAGCCCGTCCACGAGGTAGAGCACGGTCTTGCCGCCGATCTGGGAATGGCCCATTAGATCGACGAGGGTCCTGTACCGGCCTGTGTCCTTGTGAAAGTCCTTGTGCATGTCGTAGTAGCCCTTCTCATAGGGCAGGCGAAGCAGCGAGCCGTAGTGGTTCTTGGCGCAGAGGGTGACGCCGGCGCTGGGATGGGCCTTGAGATTGGCCAGATTGATCATATACTCGGCCTCAACGTATGCGGCCGGAACATAGTCCTGGGTGCACCCCTCGGTGTCGCAGCTCCAGTGGAAGGGGACCGACGACAAGCCCATCTTCGTCCGCCCGGAACCGCCTTGGCAGTCGAGGTATACCACGTTCGGGAATTGCCTATGCAGCATGTCGTAGTAGTCCTTCGCGAAGTAGGCGAGGCCGTCGCCGAGGGCGATGTCCGACTGCTTCACGCCCGCGACCTGCGTGAGTTGTTTGAGCAGGGCCGCCATCATCTGCGGCGATGTGTTCATGTAGTCCACCCAGTCCTGCAGCGCATAGGTCTGGGGATTCACGGCGTCGGTGGTCCGGATGAAGCCGACGAAGTTCACCTTGACTGTGATCTTCTCACCCGGTTTGTAGCCGGCGTCGCCCTTGCCGTGGGCCTTGTTGTAGTAGCGGAACAGAGCCTCCCACGCCTTGGCGTCCGTTGATTCGCCTGTCAGCGAGCGAAGCGCGTTGGACATCATCTGTTCGCAGACGGCGGGATTCGCGTGCTCGTCCTGCCAGGGGTGGCCGTCGCCCGGGCCGTTCCAGTTCGTTGCCTCGGGATCGTGCACCCAGACGACCCGGCCGGGATGGATGCCTTTGGCTTGTCCGATGGGAGCCAGCCCAGGCTGCTCGGCGGCGATCGCGTTCTTCTCCGGCATGTTCATCAGGGCCACGGCTCCAAACGCGAGCATGGCGACAAGACACGCAACCGCCATGTGTACACGCGACTGGCGCAGGAGTCCCCTGGCTTTGTGGAACGCGACCACCGAGCCTGCCAAACCGATCATCCAAGCGACGAACCCGGATGCCAGCGGCATGGCCATTCGTTGACAGGGATACGTCGCCCGCGAGGGCTTGGGGACCACCCGGACCAGAAACCAGACCAACGACACGAGCCCGACAATCGGCAACAGCCAGAACAACCAGCCGTTGCGGAGCCTCTCTCGCAGTATCCCGGCGGGGTTTGACTTGTGACGCGGGCAAGGGTGATGTGCACGTAGGTCCCGATGATCGTGATGTCCATTGGATAGCGACATTCCTGATACCTCCATGAGCCGATCCTGAGTCGTGAATCAATCAAGGAGGTATTGTACCCTGCGGCATGGGGCAAGTCTTGGCTTTTCTGTTCTGCTTCGTGGTCCATCCGAACCTCGGCTGCGGCAGACACCGGCCGCCGGTGCATGGAGGAGAAAGCCTACGGCGTTCATGCCGCCCGTCGAGTACGATAGCCGACGGCGCCTCTGAACTCGATGTGGCGCCGACGGACTGCATCATCCTGGGAACCAGAGAACAAAAGGGGGCAACAATGGCTCGGACAACGACGACGGAGACACGGAAGATTCACAAGGTCTGGCGAAGCAAACCCACGATTGAGGGGGCGGGCGTGCACCTGCAGCGTGCGTTCGGATACAGCGAGGTGCCCATGTTCGATCCATTCCTCCTGTTCGACGATTTCCGGTCGCACACGCCGGCGGAGTACGTCAAAGGTTTCCCCTGGCATCCCCATCGCGGGATTGAGACGATCACCTATGTTCTCGGCGGAACCGTGGAGCATGGCGACAGCATGGGCAACCGCGGCGTCATCCGCGGCGGCGATGTGCAGTGGATGACCGCCGGCAGCGGCATCATTCATCAGGAGATGCCCCAAGGGGACTCTGCCGGGAAGATGCTGGGCTTTCAACTCTGGACGAATCTGCCCGCCGACCACAAGATGATGGCCCCGCGATATCGCGAGGTGACGGCCGGACAGATCCCGCAGGTGACTCTGAAAGACGGCGTCCAAGTCCGGATCATCTGCGGCCACGTCGACGGGACGGAAGGTCCCGTGCGCGACATCGTGACCGACCCGGTCTATCTTGACATCAGTGTCCCACCTCGGTCGGAGTACATCCATCCGATCCCGCGGGACCATACGGTCTTCGCATATGTGATTGAGGGCAAAGGGTATTTCTGCCGGGAGAAGGACCCGTTCACCTACGAAATGCAGGGAGCGAACTACTTCGACATGCAGCGTGATCCGTTTGTGGGCGACGGCGTGCTCGTCCTGTTCGAGAGGGGTGAGCAGATCGTGGTCTCGACCGCAGAAGAGCCCGTCCGATTCCTGCTTGTGGCTGGCCGGCCGATCGGCGAGCCGGTGGCATGATACGGTCCCATTGTGATGAACACGGAAGAGGAACTGCGGACCGCCTTCAAGGAATACCGGGACGGTACCTTCATCAAGTACAAGAAGCGCTGAACACGCCTGTGTGGGTGACGGACCGCTAACCTGTTGGACAAATCGCCTTCGGGTCCAGTCCGCTTCCTCCCAAACGGGCAATCGCGTCGGCCACCTCATTGCCTGGCTCGGCTCCTCGGGTTAAGATACCTGTAGGTATGACGATGGCGTGTGCTGGCAACAGTGAATGGTGAGCATGGTGGGCGATGTGTTGGCATCTCAAGGTAGTGTGGTCGTACTGGCTGCCGGAGTGGGCCTGGCGTTCTCCGTGTCTTTCTTCTGTTCGCTCATGGAGGCGGCTCTGCTGAGCCTCACCCCGGGGCAACTTGCGAAGCTCACACGAGAGAAGCCCCGCGCCGGCTCCATCATGGCTCGTCTGAAGAACGATCTGGATCGGCCCATCACGGTCATCCTCACGTTGAACACCGCCGCCCATACCATCGGGGCCACGGTCGCGGGGGCCGAGTTCGGTCTGCTCTTCGGAAATGGGGCGATCGCGTTGTTCTCCGGCGTGTTCACGTTTCTCATGCTCCAGTACACGGAGCTTCTGCCGAAGTCCCTGGGAGTCCGGTTCAACAAGATCATTTGTGGGTGGATGGCCCTTCCATTGTTGACGCTCACGCGAGTGATGGGTCCGGTCATTCACCTGCTGAGGTTCCTGAACCGGCCCTTTGAGTCTCGGTCGCGTTCCGGAACGCCGGCCCTGTCTCTGGACGAGGTCGTGGCCCTGGCCGGACATGCCCGGCTTGTGCGTCTGATCACGCCGCAGCAGGAGAGTATCATCACCCAGGCGGCCTACCTGTCGAAGCAGACCGCCGCGGACATCATGGTGCCCGTCGAGCAGATCACGTTTCTGTCCGACGATCAAACCCTTCCGCACGCCGTGGTGACCGCCCACATGGACCCGCATACCCGTTTCCCCGTCGTCAAGGGGGGCGACCGCAACAACGTGCTCGGATACATCAACTTCAAAGAGCTGGTCTATCGGGTGCGAACGAATCCGGCCGAACCCACTCTCCATGGAGTCATTCGACCCGTTCGTTTTGTGCGGACGGACATGCCGTGCCACCAGATCCTCCGCGCCTTCGTCGATGAGCACGAACACATGGCTATCGTGCGAGACGAGCAGGGTCGGACCGCGGGGCTCATTACGCTGGAGGACGTGGTCGAGGTCCTGCTGGGCGACCTGCAGGACGAATTCGACCGCCTTCCGAAGATGTGCCAGAGCCTGCCCAAAGGGGTGTGGATCGTCGGCGGAGGCGTGCCGATGACGGAACTGGCCGAGCGATTGGCGATGCCTGCGATCGCGACCCCCGGCACGCTCTCCGATTGGATGATCGCGAGGCTTGGCGCCGGCCTTGCCGTCGATCAGAGACTGCGAGTCGACCATCTTGAGTTCGCGGTGCGAAGGATCCGGCGGGGCAAGCCCTTCGAGGTGCTCATCTCGCCCGTGAGCCTTCCGCACGGACCCTGAGCGATCTCTGTTCGGCTCTTCGCTTGATTTGACCCGCTGATTGTGCTACCGTTCACATCCTGATTGCTGTATGGACGCTGCACAGGAGAAATGCCGGCATCATGGACCGCTCCTCTCTAACACGATATGCATGGCTGTCGATTGCCGCTGCGGTG
>JBDKRX010000061.1:0-48544 GCA_039683175.1 Phycisphaerales bacterium | reverse complement strand
CAGACCTTGTGTATACCGCTGGATTCGCGCGCAGCTCTCGGCGATATCCCGAAGATACATGATCTCGTCACGCGACATCTACAAGCTCTCCACTGATAGCCTGACGGACTTGTGGACGCATCGCTTTGTCGGTTACCAGATCGACGGTCCCACCCAGCACATCCTCAAGGTAGAACTTCAGGTCCATGAACGCATCGAAGGTAGGTTTTCCCTCGAAGACCACCAGCAGGTCAACGTCGCTGCCCAGTCCGGCTTCGTCGCGTGCGACGGACCCGAAGAGCGAGAGCCTCTGAACTGCGAATCGGTGACGTATCTCAGCAAGATGTTTTCCCAAAACCTCGATGACTTGTTCCTTTGTCACGGCAATCTCCCATGTCAAACCGGGGTATTCTTCTCGCCGATGCGGACCGGCAAACAACCTCTATCATGCTTGACAAGCGACATTATATGGCTTAGCTTGAAGATTTCCATAGATTTACAGACGAGGAGTGCCAAGCTGTGCCGGAGCAAGTGGTAACGCGGTTTGCGCCGTCGCCGACGGGATATTTGCACGTTGGCGGGGCCCGGACCGCTCTTTTCAACTGGTTGTGGGCCCGCCGGACGGGCGGGAAATTCCTCCTGCGCATCGAGGATACGGACCTCAAACGCAACACCCCCACCGCCACCCGCCAGGTGATGGAGGACCTCCGCTGGCTCGGCATCGACTGGGACGAGGGCCCCGAGGTCGGCGGGCCGAACGGGCCGTACCTGCAATCCCAACGCCTCGATATCTACAACCGGTATGTCCGACAACTGCTTGACCAAGGGCAGGCTTATTACTGCTTCGAGACAGGCGAGGAACTCGGGGTCATGCGGGCCGAGGCCGAAGCCCAGAAGAAGGGCTTCGTCTACCGCCGGCCGGAGCATCCCCCCACAGAGGAGGAAGCCACCAGGGCAAGGGCCGAGGGTCGGGATGTAACGGTCCGTTTCGCTATGCCTCAGGGTGGACCGATCCTTGTCAACGACATCATCCGCGGCCGGATCTCCTTTGACCCGGCCGAGTTGGGCGACTTCATCATCCAGAAGAGCGACGGCTTCCCGACGTACAACTTCGCGGTGGTCATCGACGACTACATGATGCAGGTCACGCACGTGCTGCGCGGACAGGAGCACCTGATGAACACGCCGAGCCAGAAGGCCCTGTGGGAGGCCCTGTTCCCGGATCGGCCGGTGCCGCAGTACGCCCACATGTCCGTCACGGTCAGCGACACCGGCGGCAAGCTCTCCAAGCGGGAGCGCCCGCAGACGCTTCGCACCGCGATTGCCGCGATGAAGGACATCGAGATCGACAAGCTGGCCCAGGTCGGCGGCATCCCGGCCGACCAGGTCGCGTCGTTTCTCAAGGGCGACATGACGCCGGACATGCCGGTCATCGATGCGATGGCCGAGCATCTGGGCATCCACCTGCCCGAGATCAACATCGTCGATTTCTTCCACAGCGGGTATCTTCCCGAGACAATGGTGAATTTCCTCGCGATGCTGGGCTGGAACCCCGGCGACCAGCGGGAGATCCTGACCCGCGACGAGCTGATTCACTCGTTCGACTTGTCGCGTCTGACCAAGAGCAACAGCCTCTTCGACCGCAAGAAGCTGCTGGCGTTCAACACGGAGCACCTGCGATTGACGGCCCCCGAGAAGGTCCTGGCGTACTTCAAAGCCTATCTCAAGCACGTCGATTCACCGGTCCTGAAGGCCGACGACGCACTGCTCGCGAGGATCATCAAGCTCTGCGACGGGGCCCGGACCTTCGAGGACATCGAGCACAAGAGCGCGTTCATCTTCGTAGACGACGAGGCGATTGAGTTCGATGAGAAAGCGGTCCAGAAAGTGCTCATGAAAGACCGCGCCTTGGAGATTCTCAAGCAGGTGCGCGATGAGTTGGCTGCGATGGCGGAACTGACCGAGCAGGCCATCGAGGAGATGCTTCGCAGACTGGCGGAGGCAAGGCAGGTTGGCCTGGGCAAGGTGGCACAGCCGCTGCGGGTTGCATTGTGCGGCACAACGATCAGCCTGCCGATCTTCGATTCCGTCCAGATGCTGGGCCGAGAACGGACGCTGAAACGAATCGATTTGACGCTCGAGAGGTTCAAGACACATGGCTGATGTGAATATGCCGCTGCTGGTCACGGGATCGATTGGGATCGACACGGTCAAGACGCCGCACGGCGCCAGCGAGAGATGCCTGGGCGGTTCTTCCGTCTACTTCAGTATGGCGGCGAGTTTCTTCTCGCCTGTACGGTTCGTCGGCGCCATGGGCGACGACTGCCCCTTCGATCTGGCGGAGGTCTTCAAAGGCCGCAACATCGATCTGCGGGGTCTGGAGATCCGGCGAGGCAGCAAGACCCTCGCCTGGCACGGGACCTACCATGAGAACATGAACGACAGGACGACAGACCATATCGAACTGGGCGTCCTGCTGGAGGCCCCGCCGAAGGTCCCGGAGGTGTTTCGAGGCAGCCGCTTCGTGTTTCTGGCCAACACGGCGCCGGCGCTTCAGATCGAATTGCTCGAACAGGTGGACAAACCGGTGTTCGTGGCAGCCGACACAATGAACCTGTACATCAACGGCTACCTCGACGACCTGCGAAAGCTCCTGGGGCGGATCGACTGTCTGATCGTCAACGACGAGGAAGCCAGGCTGCTCGCTGGGCATTCCAACCTTGTCAAAGACGCCGAGGTCATCCTGGCGATGGGACCCCAGATCGTCATCATCAAGAAAGGCGAGTCGGGCTCCCTGATGTGCTCGGCCGACGGGCGGAAGTTCGTCCTGCCCGCCTACCCGGCCACCGAGGTCTGCGACCCGACCGGAGCGGGCGACAGCTTCGCCGGCGGGTTCATGGGCTACCTCGCCCAGGTCGGCAGGACCGATTTCAAGACGCTCAAAACCGCCGTCGCCTGTGGCACGGTCGTCGCGTCGTTCACCATCGCGGACTTCTCGCTCGCCGGACTGACGGCGATCGCCCGCAAGGATATCGACACGCGGCTCCAGACGCTCCGGGAGTTCACATGTTTCTGATTGGACGGGATCGATAAGCAATGCGTTGTTTCATCGCCATCGACATTCCTGAGGAGATTCGGGCCGAGTTGGCCGGCCTGCAGAAGGACCTGGCCGGCCGGGTGGACGTTCGCAAAGGCGACGCCAAGTGGGTCGAGCCCGAGAGCATGCACCTGACGCTCAAGTTCCTGGGCGAGGTCCCGGACAATCAGATCGTCGATGTCTGCAAGATCGTCGAGAATGTCGCGACGCGGCACAAGGCATTCGATTTCCCCATCAAGACGGTGGGCACGTTCGGCGGACGAAGCGCCCGCGTCCTGTGGGTCGGCGCGGGACTGGATTGCCCCCCGTTGCTGGAATTGCAGCAGGACCTGGAGGAGGAATTCGAGCAGGCGGGCTGGCCCCGGGAGGGCCGGCAATTCTCCGGCCACCTGACGCTGTGCCGAATCCGCAACGTCAAGGCCGGCGAGAAGCTCGCCGACGCGGCAAGACAATGTACAGACTACGATCTGGGCGCCGTCCAGGCGGCCTTGATCTGCGTCTACGAGAGTCAACTGGAACGACAAGGACCGATCTATACCCGTTTGGGACATTATGCATTGCAGGAAGACTAACGGAACGGCGAGATTACTGTTGGAGGTACTCCATGGCTAAGACGAAGAAACCGACGACCCCCACCACCGCACAGGAAACCGGCGACGACGGCAAGCAGGCCGCGTTGCACCGAGTGATCGCGCAGATCGAGAAGCAGTACGGGCAAGGCGCCATCATGCAGATGGACGAGCACTCCTATGCTAAGATCGAGGGCATCAGCACAGGGGCCCTGTCCCTCGACATCGCGTTGGGCGGCGCGGGGATTCCTCGCGGCCGGATCACGGAGCTGTTCGGGCCGGAGTCGTCGGGCACAACAACGCTGGCGCTGCACGTCATCGCCAGCGCCCAGAAGGCCGGCGGCGTGGCCGCGTTCATCGACGCCGAACACGCGCTGGACACCACCTGGGCCAAGCGGCTCGGCGTGGACGTCAGCAGCTTGCTGGTCAGCCAGCCCGACTGCGGCGAGCAGGCCCTCGAGATCGCCGAGATGCTCGTCTCCTCGAACTCCGTGGACGTGATCGTCATCGACTCGGTGGCGGCGCTGACCCCCAAGGCCGAACTCGAAGGCGATATGGGCGACAGCCATATGGGCTTGCAGGCCCGCCTGATGAGCCAGGCCATGCGGAAGCTCACGGGCATCATCTACAAGAGCAAAACCGCGCTGGTCTTCATCAACCAGATCCGCATGAAGATCGGCGTCATGTTCGGCAACCCCGAGACCACCACGGGCGGCAAGGCCCTGAAGTTCTACTCCTCCGTCCGCGTGGACTTGCGAAGGCTCAGCACCCTGACGGACAGCACCGGCGCGATCGGCTCACGGGTCCGCGGGCGCGTCGTCAAGAACAAGATCGCCCCGCCCTTTCGCGAGACGGAGTTCGACATCATGTTCGACAGCGGGATCAGCTACGAGGGCGACCTGCTGGACCTTGGCGTCGCCGCGGAGATCGTCGAGAAGAGCGGCGCCTGGCTCAACTACGGCAGCATCCGCCTCGGCCAGGGCCGCGAGAACGCCAAGAAGTACCTCGTGGACAATCCCGAGCTGACCGCGGAGATCAAGAAGAAGATCCTGGTCGCCAAGGGATTGGCGGAGGCTCCATCGCAGGAAGAAACGAAATAGACCCGAGAGAAGACCAATGAGAAAATCAGGAGCGAGGATTGGAGGAACTGCGCTGTGGATGTTGTTGTCCATCTGTCTGACCACAACAGATCCGGCCGGGGCCGACCAGACCGAACCACACTGGTGGAAGGGCAACTTGCACACGCATACCTTCTGGAGCGATGGTGACCAATTCCCCGAGATCGTGACGCAGTGGTACAAGGACCAGGGCTATCACTTCCTGGGCGTGTCCGACCACAACCGGCTGTCGCAGGGACAGCGGTGGATGATCGTAACGGAGAAGCAGCGAGCCGCCCTGAAAGAATACACCGCCCAGTTCGGCGTATCCTGGGTGGAGACGCGTACAGACAAGGAAAACCGGACGTTGGTCCGGCTCAAGCTGCTCTCCGAGTACCGGAGCCTCGTCGAGGAACCCGGTCGCTTCCTGCTGATCCAGGCTGAAGAGATCTCGGAGAAGGCCCACCTCAACGGCATCAACCTCCTGGAGGTGATCCCGCCGCAGGGCGGAGCAACCGTCGCGGACATCCTGCAGAACGATGTCAATGCCGTCCTGGCACAACAGGAGAAGACGGGACAGGCCATGCTGGTCCACATCAATCACCCCAATTTCCAGTGGGCATTGACGGCCGAGGACATGATGGGAGTCAAGGGAGCCCGGTTCTTCGAGGTCTACAACGCCCACGGCTCCGTGAACAACGACGGCAACGACCTGCGGGCCAGCACGGAGCGGATGTGGGACATCATCCTGGCTCATCGGCTGGCGCAGGCCGGAGGCGATGTCCTTTACGGGATTGCCAACGACGACGCGCACAACTATCACAAGTTCGAGCCCCGAGCCGCCAATCCCGGCCAGGCGTGGACCGTCGTCCGCGCCGACCGCCTGACGCCGGAGTCGATTCTCCGGGCCATGGACGCCGGCGATTTCTACTGTTCCACTGGCGTGAAGCTAAAGGACATCGCATTTCGGGACGATACCTTGACGGTCCAGATCGATCCGGAGCCTGGCGTGACGTACACGGTCCGTTTTATCGGAACTCGTCGCGGCTTCGATCCGAGCAGCCGCGAAGTCACCAGCGCCGGGGGCACGGTCATCCGAACGACGCGCATGTACAGCCCTGAAATCGGCGTCGTACTGGCAGAGAGCCAGGGTACGACCGCCGGTTATACGCTCAAGGGCGATGAGTTGTACGTGCGTGCCAAGGTCATCTCGTCGCGTAAGAACGAGAAGTCTCACGTCCCGGATGAGTGTGAATCCGCCTGGGTGCAGCCGATCGTTATCAAGTAGCAGAACTCTCAAGAGAACCAGACAAGAGGTACAAGACACCGTGTTAACCGCTCGTGAGATCCGACAAGGCTTCATCGATTTCTTCCTCGGCAAGGAACACACCTTCGTTCCCAGCTCCCCCATCGTCCCGCATGGCGACGAGACGCTGCTGTTCGCCAACGCGGGGATGAACCAGTTCAAGGATATTTTTCTCGGACTACGGGTCCCCGACTGCAAACGGGCGGTCAACAGCCAGAAGTGCCTCCGCGTCAGCGGCAAGCACAACGACCTGGAGGAGGTCGGCAAGGACACCTATCACCACACCTTCTTCGAGATGCTCGGCAACTGGTCTTTCAATGATTACTTCAAGGCCGAGTCGATCTCGTGGGCCTGGGAGTTGCTCACGAAAGTCTGGGGCATCAATCCCGACCAGCTCTACGCCACGATCTTCGTAGGCGACGAGAAGGACGGCCTGCCGCGCGACGATGAGGCCGCGGGGCTTTGGACAAAGCTGACGCCCATCCCCGCCGAACGAGTCATGGCGTTCGGGAAGAAGGAGAACTTCTGGGAGATGGGCGAGACCGGCCCTTGCGGCCCGTGCAGCGAGATCCACATCGACCTGGGACCGGATCGCTGTGACATGAAGGGGGTCCCGGGTCACAAGTGCCGGGTCAACGGCGACTGCGCCCGGTTCATCGAGCTATGGAACCTCGTGTTCATCCAGTACAACCGCCAGCCGTCGGGCAACCTCGTGCCGCTGTCGGCCCGGTACATCGACACCGGCGCCGGACTCGAACGCGTGGTCCGCGTCCTCCAGAACAAAGAGAGCAACTACGACACAGACCTGTTCATGCCGATCATCGAGCGGACCGCCGAGATGAGCGGCCACAAGTACACCTCGCAGCTCGGCAACAAGACCGACAACGCATTCCGCGTCATCGCGGACCACAGCCGCACGCTGGTTTTCGCCATTACCGATGGGGCAACGCCCTCGAATGACGGTCGCGGCTACGTGATCCGCCGCATCCTCCGCCGGGCGGCTCGGTTCGGCCGCGAACTCGATCTGCACGAGCCGTTCCTCTATAAGCTGGTCCCTGTCGTCGCGGATTGCCTCGGCAACGCCTTCCCCGAGATCAAGGAGCGCGCCGAGTATGTCGCAACGGTGATCCAGTCCGAAGAGGCCGGCTTCGGCCGGACGCTCGACCGCGGACTCGAAATCTTCAACACAGCCGCCACCCGCGCGGCAAAGACAAAGACCAAGGTCATCAGCGGCGACGATGCGTTCCAGCTCTACGACACGTTCGGCTTCCCGCCGGACCTCACGCAGCTCATGGCCCGCGAGAAGGGCCTGACCGTCGATGTCGCGAGGTTCGACGAGTTGATGAAAGAGCAGAAAGAGCGTGCCCGCGCAGCACAGAAGACCGATGCCCTCCTGGCGGGTCTGGCCGATAGCGATCTGCCGGCCACCGAGGACCTGCACAAGTATCGAACCGACCGGTGCGACGCCACGATCCTCGGCTGGATCGACGGCGATGGGTACAAGAAACAGGGTAACCTGCCGGCCGACACCGAGATCGGCCTGGTCCTGGACAAGACCTGCTTCTACGCCGAATCCGGCGGTCAGATCGGCGATATCGGCGTGATCGCATCCGACGGGAACCGCTTCGTCGTCGAGGAAACGACGAAGGTCGGCCATTCCGTGATCCATCGCGGCAAGCTCGCCGAAGGTTCGCTGGGCGTCGGCCAGACGGTCACCGCCGCGGTCAGTCCGGACCGCAACGCCACGCGGAAGAACCATACTGCCACACACCTGCTCCAGTGGGCGCTCCAGAAGGTGCTCGGCAAGTCGGTCGCCCAGCAAGGCAGCCACGTCGGGCCCGACTACCTGCGGTTCGACTTCACGTATCCCAAAGCCCCTACGGCCGAGGAGCTCGACAAAATCACGCAGCTCGTCCGCGAGAAGATCGCGGCGGACCTGCCCGTCACGTGGACAGTCCTGCCCCGCGAAGAGGCGGACAAGCTCGGCGCCATGGCCCTGTTCGGCGAGAAGTACGGCAGCGAGGTCCGTGTCGTCTGCGTCGGCGCCTCGGACGAGGACCACATCGACGAGGCGTTCAGCCGGGAGTTCTGCGGCGGCACGCACGTGGACCGGCTCGGCGTCATCGGCGGGTTCAAAATCCTCAAGGAAGAAAGCGTCTCGGCGGGCGTCCGTCGAATCACGGCGTTGACCGGCCAGGCCCTCACCGCACACCTCGAACGAGCGGGCAACGTGGTCGAACAGCTCACTTCGCTGCTCCAAGTCCCTGCGGACAAGCTTCCCGAGCGGATCACACAACTCCTGGAGGACAACAAGAAGCTCGCCAAGCAGCTCAAGACCGCCGGCAAGACCGGTGGGCCCGACACGATGTCGGAGGCCAGGGCCCTCCTGGACGCCGGCGTCAAGGTCGGCGAAGCCGCGATCGTCGTCGGACGGCTCTCGACCACGTCGGTGGACCGGGCCCGCGAGGCGATCGATATGCTCAAGAAGAAGGCCAAATCCGCTGCCATCGTGCTGGCCTATGAAGAGGAAGGCAAGGTCATGCTCCTGGCAGGCGTCACCGACGACCTGATCAAGAAGGTCAAGGCCGGCGACATCGTCAAGCAGATCGCTCCCATCGTCGGTGGCGGCGGCGGCGGCAAGCCCCAAATGGCCCAGGCCGGCGGCAAAGATCCCGCCAAGATCGACGAAGCCCTCGCCAAGGCCACGGAGATGATTCAGGCCGCTTTGGCCGGATAAGCTCGCGACCCATAGCCAAGATGGCCTGAAGGAATCCGACCGCTCTGCGTCTATGCCTTTGAAGGAACAGAATCGAGGGCATTGAATTCGCGTACGCGTGGTGCGTTCATGATCGAGTTCCGGTGCGGACATTGCGGAAAGAAGCTCACGGCGGTTGGGGAATACGCTGGCAGAACGCAGCGATGTCCGGCATGCAGGAGCATAATCCTCGTGCCGATAACGGAGACGGGATGCTCTGTCCAGAGGCCCGAGCATCCCGATGCCCCGGCGGCACTGCCGGCGGACCCCACATATGATACGGATCTCCTCGACGTTGCACCCAGGACGGAAGTGCCGAACGAGATAGTGAGTCCATGTCACGCCTCCGAGGAACCCGCGGAGGACCAGCGTGATTCAAGCGGACCTTGCGTCACGCAAGAGGCTGGGTCGCCTGATGGGCAAAAACGGCCGTGGCTTATAGACGCAATCCTTTATCCACTAAATGCAAGCGGCCTCCTCCATCTCGCAGGGCTCTGGCTGCTGCTCTTCTTCCTTTGCCCATCTATCATGAGCACCATCGGCCTGGGCACCGAGTATGTCCCCATCGTCTATGCTCTTCCGGTCGCCTACACGCTGTACTACCTCGCGGAGTGTGTTCGTGACAGGGCCGGAGGCGGTCGTCACCCCCCCGGCTACTGGATGCACCCGAGCGATTCGAGCAAGTGGGACTGCGTCACGCAGATGTTCGAAGTGATCGGTTGTGTCGCCGTGTGCTTCTGGCCGGTGTCGGTATACTACATCGTTCGAGAACAAGTTGACTGTGCGTACTGGCTACTCCTGGCAGGCGGGGCGTTCCTATTCCCCATGATTCTGCTGGCCGTGGTGCTATTTGACTCGCTCAACGCGTTGAATCCGATCCTGATCGGCGGATCGATCCTTCGCACGTTCGTTCCATACTGTGGAATGGTCCTGCTCGTGTGCGGCGTCGCCGTGCTGTTCACCAAAATGGGCCTCAAGACATATGGATTCTGGCGTCCCCCGATGGTGCCCTTCCTGCTCAGGCTGGTGCAGTTCTACCTGATCTTCGTCGCCATCGCGCTGCTGGGCGATTTCTTCCGACGGCACGAGACCAGGCTCGACTGGGAGGTCTGAGGGCGGCTACTTCCGTCGGCGGATGTCAACGCTGCGGGCGTGGGCGTCGAGGCCCTCGACCTGGGCCATGCGGAGGATGTCGTCCGCGCTGGCGGCGAGTTGATCGGCGGTGTACTCGATCAGGCTGATCGACTTGACGAAGTCGTTGCTCGTCACCGCGCTGGAGAACTTCGCCCGGCTGCCCGTGGGAAGCGTGTGGCTCGGTCCCGCCCAGTAGTCGCCGACTGCGACGGGCGTGTGTGGACCGATGAAGATTGCACCGGCATTCGTGATCCGTGCTGCGATCTGACGGCTCCGGTCGCCGCACTGGATCTCCAGATGCTCGGAGGCGAATTCATCGGCCAGACGGACCGCCTCATTCAGGTCCGAGACCACGATGATCCGGCTGAACCGCGCCAGCGACTGTCTGGCTTCGGCCGCACGCGGCAGAGTCTCAAGATGCCTGGCCAATTGTTCGAGAATCGCCTCGGCCAGCGGCTGCGAATCGGTGAGCACGACCGCGCTGCTGTCCGTGCCATGCTCGGCCTGGCTGAGCATATCGACCGCGACCCAGGCGGGATTCGCCTGGTCATTGGCGATGACCAGAACCTCGCTGGGTCCTGCGATCGAGTCGATCGCAACGTAGTCGCCCGCCACGTGCCTCTTGGCAGCCTGCACCCACTTGTTGCCCGGCCCGACGATCTTGTCGACCTTGGCGATAGTCTGGGTGCCGTAGGCCAGCGCGCCGACGGCCTGGACGCCTCCGATCCGGTAGACCTCGCCGATCCCCAGCTCGTGACACACGGCCAGGATGACCGGGTGAATGCTCCCCTTGCACCGCGGCGGCGAGACTACCGCAATCTCCTTCACGCCCGCCACCTGGGCCGGCACAACCGTCATAATCACCGTGGAAGGCAGCGGAGCCGCCGCTCCGGGCACGCAAACGCCCACCCGCCGAATCGGCGTGTACCGAATTCCCGTGCCGTGTGAGAACTCCGACCGTCCCCCGATGAAGATCCTGTGCTGGTACTCCTTCACGTTGGCGATCGCCTTGCGAAGCGAGGCCAGGAGTTCGCTGTCAATCGATGCGTGCGCCTTGGCGAGGTCGCCGGCCGGGACGCGGAATTCCTCGGGCCGCAGTTCCACGCGGTCGAATTCCTTCGTGTACCTCGTGATAGCCTGGTCCCCCTGCTGGGCCACTTCGCCCAGCACCTTCGCCACAATCCGGCTCTCGTCACTGTCGGCGCCCGCAAGTCTCGCGAATTGAAGCATGTCGGACCGCAGCTTCGCGAATCGAGCATCGAAGCCGTTGTCACGCGATGAAAGAAGAATGTCCCGCAGCGATTCGCTCATAGGTCCTCATCTGCCGAAGTTGCCATAGTTGTAGACCGGCGCCGCCCGCTGGAGCAGGAGATACTGCCTGCCCCCAAACTGCGTGACCAGCCCGGCCACGTTGAAGCGAATGGGCTCTATCGAAGTACCCTGCAACCGCCGGGCCTCTTCGAGTGCGGCACAGGGCAACAGCTCATATCGCACGTCGCTGACATTCCATCCCAGGGCATAGGGAGTGAAGTAGAAGCGTGGATGCGTGGATGCGTAGATGCGTTCATTCGGCAACGCTTCGACGCTTATACGCTCCAACGCTCCAACGTCGTCGGCCTGGATCAGGCCCACCTGGTTCACGAGCATGCGGCCGACATAGTCGCGGGCCGCGGGCTTTGAGCCCAAACCCGAGTCATCCGTTTTCCGCATCGCTGTGGGGATAGGCCGGGCGTTCTTCAGTCTCTCGACGATCTCCGGCGGAATCCCCAACTCCGGGTCCACCGGCGGACTGACGGTCCCGCCCTCCGGCTTCTGCACTTTGTCGTCGGCCTTCTCGTCGCCCTTGAACTTGCTCAGCGGCAGGAAGTACGTCGCCAGGAGGAAATTGGTCCCCTGGTACCGCGTGACCTGGGCCGAGAGCCTGTACAGCGGCGCGTACCGGTCGTTCACATCGGCAATCAGCAATTCCAGCGTGCCCGAGGGCAACAGCTTCATCCGCGTCCCGGCGGAGACTTCGTATTTGTCCCCTTTGACCTGGGCCGTGAACTCGAACCACCACGCATCATTGGCATCCGCGTGGACAAGCTTGCCATCGACGCCGCTGAGGATCGTCGCATCGGCCAGGGGCTTGGTAACAATCGGCTGCGCGCAGAGGCCCACGCCGGCCAGTCCCAGGACAAGCACAATCGCGACGCCGCTGGCAACAATCCATTCGTTTCTCATGATCCCATTCCTCGCCCAATCGATTCCGCCACCTCGTCCGGCGTCTCGGCGAAGGCGACCGCCTTCACGCAGGCCGGATCGTCGCCCGCGACGAGGTCCACCAGCGGCCGCCAGAATTCGCCCGCCAGGACAATCGGTTTGCCCTGGTCGAGAAATCGCTTGTTCTTCAGCTCCCAGACCGTGGCCAATTCCAGCAGCGTCCCCGTTCCGCCGGGCAGGACGACATACGCCCGGCCCAGCCGCACGAGCGTGTCCAGCCGCTCGTTGAGCGAGCCGGTCACCATCTCACGAGTAACGAATTCGTTGGCAACGCTGTTCTTGAACGCCGAGCACGTCACGCCGATGACCGTGCCGCCCGCCTCGGCAGCGCCTTTGGCCGAGGCCTGCATGATGCCCCGGTAGCCGCCGTTGGCGATGGCAAAGCCCGCCTCCGCGAGCGCCCGGCCCACCTGCTCGGCGAACAGATACACAGGCTCGCCCGGGCGGACCCGTCCGGTCCCGAACACGCTGACTACGATCTCATCCATGGGCCTTCCCGCGCGTGTAGCTCAGCAGCCCGCCGGCCAGCAGGATGTCCCTGTCCCGCGTGGACAGCTCCAGTCTGCCCGTGAACTCGAACGAGCCATCGGCCTTGCGGATCCTCACCTGCTCGCTGTTTCGGATCGCACCGAGCAGGTCGTCGATCACCAGCTCGTCGCCCGCCTGGAGCCTGTCGTAGTCCGCCACGTCGGTCAGCCGGATCGGGACGATGCAGAAATTGATCAGGTTCGCCCGGTGGATTCGCTCGATGCTCCTGGCAATGACGGCCCGCACGCCGAGATACATCGGGCACAGGGCCGCATGCTCGCGCGAGGAGCCCTGGCCGTAGCTTTCGCCCGCGACGACGATGCCGCCGACGCCCTTGGCCTTGAGAGCCAGCGCCCGCTCGGCAAACGTCGGCTTGCCTGCCTCGTTGAAGCAGTTGAACACGACCTTCGCATACTCCGGCACGTTCGAGCGGAGCTTCAGATACGTGCCGGCGGGCATGATGTGGTCCGTCGTGATCTTGTCGCCGCACTTGAGCAGGACCTGGCCGACGAGCCTGGCCGGCAACGGCTGGGGGGCCTCGGGCACAACGATCGTGCTGCCCCGCACGACCTGGGCGGTCTTGGCCGCCTCCGGGTCCAGGGGCCGCTCGATCATGCTGTCGTCGATGGCGAACTCCCGCGGCATCTTGATTTTCGGATACTCGACGCCCAGAAGTTGAGGCAGCTCTCGCGGGTCGGTGACCTTGCCCGTCAGCACAGAGGCGACGGCGGTCTCCGGACTGACCAGGTACACCTGATCGCCCTTCGTCCCGCTACGGCCGGCAAAGTTCCGATTGAACGTCCGCAGGCTCACCGTGCCGTCGGCGGGCGAGAAGCCCTGGCCGATGCACGGCCCGCACGCGGATTCCAGGATGCGGGCCCCCGCCGCGATCATGTCCGCGAGGGCGCCGTTGCCCGCCAGCATGCCCAGCACCTCCCGGCTGCCCGGCGCGACCGCGAACTCGACCATCGGGTCGATCCGCCGGCCCTTGAGCACTTTGGCGGTCATCATCAGGTCGGTGAAACTCGAGTTCGTGCAACTACCGACGGCGATCTGGCTCACCTTCTCGCCTGCGATCTCGCGGATCGTCTTGGTATTGTCCGGCGAGGACGGACACGCCGCCATTGGCTCCAGCGACGACAGATCAATCTCGATTATGCGGTCGTACTTGGCGCCCTTGTCCGCCGCCAAGGGCTGATAGTCTCCCTCGCGTTTCTGCGCCGCGAGGAACCGCTTGGTTTGCTCGTCGCTGGGGAAGATGCTCGTGGTCACGCCCAATTCGGCGCCCATGTTCGTGATGGTGGCCCGCTGCGGGACGGTGAGATTCTTGACGCCGGGCCCAAAATACTCCGCGACCCACCCGACGTTGCCTTTTGTCGTGAGGACGCTGAGCAGCTTGAGGATCACGTCCTTGGCAGCCACCCAATCGCTCAGTCTGCCGGTCAGCTTCACGCCGACGACCTTGGGGCACTGCAGGTAGAAAGGCCCGCCACCCATGGCGACCGCAACGTCGAGCCCGCCGGCGCCGATGGCCGCCATACCGAGTCCGCCGCCGGTCGGGGTGTGCGAATCGCTCCCCAGCAGGGTCGCACCGGGCTTGCCGAACCGCTCCAGATGCACCTGATGGCAAATCCCGTTGCCGGCGCGGGAATGGTGGACGCCGCTCTTAGCCGCGACGGTCTGGAGATACAGATGGTCGTTGTGATTTTCCGGCCCGAAGCCAGCCATGTTGTGATCGACGTAAGAGACGGACAGGTCCGTCTTCACCCGCCCGACGCCCATCGACTCGAAGAGCAGGAACGCGGTCGTGCCGGTGGCGTCCTGCGTCAGGGTCTGGTCGATCCGAATGCCGATCTCCTCGCCCGGCGTCATTCGGCCCTCGACCAAGTGTGCTTCCAGGATCTTATGAATCAGGGTCTTGCCCATGGTCAGTCACTCCTAAAGAATCCGAAGCCGCTAATCTACCAGAAGACGGGCGAGAATTCAAACCCGGCTCCGTGTCTTTTCCGTCCCCACGAGCGAGGGGGAACAAAAGCTGCACAAACTGCATAGAATCTGGTAGAATGAGCCGATGGAAGGTTCCGGAATGCTGCTTGACCCAAACGAGAAATCACAACTGAAGGCCCTGGAAGAGCGATACGTCGAGGGGGTGGGGGTGGTCAATCGGCCGGGCGGGAGTTCTCGGCCCGACGCGGCCTGCTGGGCCGTCCTGGCGCTCCGGGCCGCCGGCGGCGACGCTCGCGTGATCGAAAACGCAAGACGACTGCTCGCGGATACGCAGGCCCAGGACGGGCGGGTTCCCGTCTCACCGCACAATCCAGACGCCTACTGGCCCACCGCGCTGGCCATCCTGGCATGGCACGGCTCGTCGCAGTATCAGGAGCCTCAGGCCAAGGCCCTTCGATTCCTGCTCGAATTCGATGAGATCAACACGATGGCCCCCTCGGAGGCGCCGCAGGGCCATGACGTGACGATCAAAGGCTGGCCGTGGATCGCCAGGACGCACCCCTGGGTCGAGCCGACCGCGTACGCCATCCTGGCGCTTCGGGCCTGCGGACAGACGGCTCACGTTCGGATGCAGGATGGGACTCGCCTGCTGCTCGACCGGCAGCTCCCTTCCGGCGGCTGGAACTGCGGCAACACCATCACGTTCGGACTGGAGGCGAAGCCGACCGCAGAGACGACCGGCGTGGGCCTCCAGGCCCTGGCGAGACTGGCGTCGCAGACTTCCGTGGAAAAGAGCATCGCGTACATGCATTCGGAAGTGGCGTTTCTGAACGCGCCGATGTCCCTGGCCTGGGCGATTCTCGGGCTCCATGCCTGGCAGGAAACCGTCGACCGGCCGCAGGAACGCATCCTCCAGGCCCTCGCCAGGCAGGAGAAATTCGGGCCCCATGACACGGTTCCTTTGAGCCTGTTGTTGCTCGCATGGCACTGCAGGACGGGTCTGATCGACTTCTTCGAACCTACTGACTCGCAGGATAAGAAATGAGCCATCCGCATCCGGACAATCGGTTGTCGGGAAAGATGTCGAGGCGAACGCTGCTCGTCGATGCCCTGGCCGCGACCGGCGTCGGCGTCGCCGGGGCACTGGCCGTGGACCGGGTTCGACGCATGCGTAAGAGAGTCCCGGTCTTCATCGGCAAGGCCCCTTCCTACAGCGTGGACCTGGCTTCTGTCGTTGAGGCAGGGCTCCGCTGCCTCGGCATCGGCCCAAGCGATGTTCGCGGCAAGAGGATCCTGCTCAAGCCCAATTTCGTCGAGACCTTCCGCGGCACGGTTCACGTCTGCACGCAGCCGGAACTCATCTTCGGGGCAACCGAGGCGTTCCGCAAATTGGGAGCAGCCGGCGTCCTCATCGGCGAGGGGCCCGGCCATTGCCCGGACGCAGTCCGGGTTATCGAGGAAGTCCGCCTGGCCGAGTCGCTGATCGAGCAGAAGATGCGGTTCGTCGATCTCAACAACGACGATCTGATCGTTCGTCCGAACGCCGGCGGCCGGACGAAACTGCAAACCTTCACGCTGCCGGCCACCCTGGACCAGGTCGATTGGATCGTCTCGATGCCCAAGATGAAAACGCATCATTGGGCCGGCGTGACCCTCTCGATGAAGAATCTGTTCGGCCTGATGCCCGGCATCGTGTACGGCTGGCCCAAGAACGTCCTGCACTGGGCCGGGATCGAACAGTGCATCCTCGACATCAACCAAACGGTCCGGCCGCACCTGGCCATCATCGACGGCATTGTCGGCATGGAAGGCGATGGTCCGATCATGGGCACGCCGAAACCGACCGGCGTGATCGTGATGGGCGCGAATCTGCCCGCGGTCGATGCGACAGCCGCGAGAATCATGGGGATCGACCCCGCGAAGGTAGCCTACCTCAGAAACGCTCACGGCCGGCTCGGGACCATCGCTCTCGACGAGATCACGCAGCGAGGCGAAACCATCGCGTCGGTCCAGACCGACTACCAGCTCATGGACTTCATCCCGGCCCACCAGGGCCTGCGTGCGGCGCGAGTATAGGAAGTACCGCACACCGACTCTTACGCCGCCGAGTGGGCTCGACTCTTCGTAGGACGAGCGTCCTCGCTCGTCTGAGCGGGTCGGGCGAGGACGCCCAACCTGCGAAGAAACACCCGCCTGCCAGCCCTGCGGGGCGCGCACTCAGAATTACAGAGTCGGAGTTGCCGACAGGTCTTCCCGATTCCGTGGAAAAAGCGGTCTCGCGCGTTGCCGCGCGAGACCACCCGCGTGCTACCCGGTTCAGGCGGCCACACGCCTCCGCACGCAGGGCCGCGTCAGAACATTATCTGCCGCCCCGGCAGCGATTACCGTCCTCACCTGCCGCCCCACTTCTCGGGGTCGAGCATCAGCAGCGTGTCCTTGCGGGACAGGGGAACCGACGTGAGCGTGGGCATGTTCCCCTTCTCCGCGCCCCCGGTCGTGGTGCCGACCGTGTAGATGTTGTCGTCTTCCACGGAGCAGTAGGCGCGCTTCTCGAACTCCACGTGCGTGTCGAGGAACATCACGTTCTGACCTTCCTGCTGGTGGGCCAGCGCGTTGCCGGCCTTCGCCGACTCCGTGTTCCCGCCCATGCCAGCGAGGTCCGGCGTAAACAGATTGAACTGCGACGCATCGCCTGCGGGGCTCGCCAGCCACGGATTCCGTTCCGACGCCACCGCAAAGCCCGGCTCGCTCGAAACGGTCAACGCATAGTTCGAGCCAAACGGCATATGGTACGAGTAGCTGCAATGTTTCCATGATTCACTGCCCGTCACGCCGGAGACACCGAAATCCCAGGCGTCGATCAGCTCGAACCCCGACGGCAGCGTGGCCGTCACATCCGATAGCTTGAATTCAGACGTCCCTGAGTCGCCTTTGCAGACGAACGACTTCGGCGTCACCTCCGCATACTTGACCAGCAGGTAGAAGCACGAGTTGATGTTCGCCTTGCCGCCGCTGCCGTCCGCCTGCAGATTGAAGGCCAGATTGCGGTTGGCCGCTTTCCAATCGGCCACGCCACCCCAGGCGCTGTTGCGGCCGCCCGCCTTGGGCAGTTCGTCCTCATAGTCGTTGGCGTAGATCATCATGGCTTTCCCTACGCCCGACAAGTTCGTGCCGCAAGTCAGCCGAAACGCCAACTGGCGGACCCTCGATAGTGCGGGCATCAAAATGCCCATCAACAGAGCGATGATCGCAATCACGACCAGCAGCTCAACCAGTGTGAACCCTTTCCGTTTCATGGTAGTCCCCTTTCGAATCATTGGAGACCGGCGGGACCGACCTGCTCGCAGCGCGTACCGAGGGAATCGATAGATGAATGCAGGACACACAACTCGTTCCGCACCGCCACGATCGGTCGCGGGCGGTACACCCGCCCGCAAACTCAGGCTCAGAACCCGGAATCAGCCGATCTCATGGTTTCATTCCATGTACTGTCACAGACAGGCAAATCCATGAACGGGACAGATCCTGGGTCAGGGTCAGGGGAACAGAGCTTCCGGCCCGCGGCTCGGCAGAGAAGGGAGAAAGAATATGATGGCTTACGGATAAGATTACCGAGATCCGCCTGCAGGGTTGCCTGTTCTCCATCGTCCGGGTCCAGCGTCGTCACCGTTCAGGCGCCTGGCGGAATTGTCAAAGAGCACGTGTCAGGAGGAAGGCGGCCCCGTGCCTCCGCACAGGGGGCCGCCGTGGCACGTCACTACACTACATGCGCAGACTCATCTCCCGGGGATTCGCGAGGGGCCGGGGGTTCCGAACGTCTCCGGATCGTGCATCAGCAACGAATCCTTGCGGGACAGGGGAACCGACGAAAGCCCGGGCTGGGTCCCCTTCTCGAGGCCGCCCTCTGTGTTGCCGACCGTGTAGATGTTGTCGTCTTCCACGGAGCAGTAGGCGCGCTTCTCGAACTCGACGTGCGTGTCCAGGAACATCACGTTCTGACCTTCCTGCTGGTGAGCCAGCGCGTTGCCGGCCTTCGCCGACTCCGTGTTGCCGCCCATGCCGGTGATATCAGGCGTGAAGAGATTCCACGCCGACGCCTCGCCTGCAGGGCTCGCCAGCCACGGATTCCGTTCGGACGCCACCGCAAAGCCCGGCTCGCTCGAAACGGTCAACGCGTAATTCGACCCAAACGGCAGGTGATACGAGTAGCTGCAGCTCTTCCAGGAGGTGCTGCCCACCGTGCCGGAGGTGCCGAAGTCCCAGGCATCGATCAGCTCAAACCCGGACGGAAGACCGGTCATTTCGGACAGCTTGAACTCGGAGGTGCCGGAATCGCCCTTGCAGACGAACGATTTCGGCGTCACCTCGGCGTACTTGACCAGCAGATAGAAGCACGAGTTGATCGTCGCCTTGCCGCCGTTGCCGTCCGTGCCCAGGCCGAAGGCAGCCGTACGGTTGGACGCCATCCAGTTGCTTCCCGTCAGCGCGCCCCACGCGCTGTTGCGGCCGCCCGCCTTGGGCAGCTCGTCTTCGTAGTCGTTGGCGTAGATCAGCATGGCTTTCCCTACGCCCGACAGGTTGGTGCCGCAAGTCAGCCGAAAGGCCAACTGGCGGACCCTTGCCAGTGCGGGCATCAAGATGCCCATCAACAGAGCGATGATCGCAATCACGACCAACAGCTCAACCAGTGTGAACCCCTTCCTTCTCATGGTAGTCCCCTTTCCAATAGCTTGAGACCGGCGGGACCGACCTGCGCGCAGCGCGTACCGAGGGAATCGATGAATAAATGCAAAGTGTACGGCTCGTTCCGCACCGCTGCAATCGGTCGCAGGCGGCACACCCGCCCGCATACCCGGGCTCTGCAGAAGACCTCACCACAGGCGCACAGAGATCACAGCGTCTCTGTGGCAGGAGATCCGCAGGGCCCTCAGGCTCAACGCTCGGTAATCCGCCGATCTCGTGGTTTCATTTTGTGTGTTGACGGCCGGCCCACAGGCGTGGAGCCTGACCGATTGTTTTCGAGGATCAGCAGATGCGCACACCACAGATGTGCGAATCGAGGAGCGGGACGAACCCTGGGTCAGGGTCAAGGGAGCAGACTTCCGGCCGGCGGCTCGGGAGATAAGAGAGGAAGAATATAATAGCTCGTGGATATGACTGCCGAAATCCGCCTGGGGGATCGCGTGCCCTCTGTCGCCTGGATCCAGCGTCGTCAACGCTCGGGTGCCTGGCAGAATTATCAAAGAACACGAGTCAGGAGGAAAGGCGGCCCCGAGTGATCGCCACCGGGGCCGCCGTTGTACGTCAAACGACAAAGCCCAACTTTAGCTTCCTCGCGATGCACTGGTGGTCGAACCAGCCATGTTCTCCAGATCGTGCATCAGCAGCGAGTCTTTGCGGGACAGGGGAACCGACGAGGTCGTGGGCTGGGTCCCCTTCTCGAGGCCGCCCTCTGTGTTGCCGACCGTGAAGATGTTGTCGTCTTCCACGGAGCAGTAGGCGCGCTTCTCGAACTCGACGTGCGTGTCGAGGAACATCACGTTCTGACCTTCCTGCTGGTGGGCCAGCGCGTTGCCGGCCTTCGCCGACTCCGTGTTGCCGCCCATGCCGGTGAGGTCCGGGATGAAGAGATTGAACTGCGACGCATCGCCTGCGGGACTCGGCAACCACGGATTCCGTTCCGACGCGACCGCAAAGCCCGGCTCGCTCGAAACAGTCAATGCGTAGTTCGAGCCAAACGGCAGGTGATACGAGTAGCTGCAGCTCTTCCAGGAGGTGCCGTTGGTGCCGGAAGGACCGAAGTCCCAGGCATCGATCAGCTCAAACCCGGACGGCAGCGTGGCCGTCACATCGGCCAGCTTGAACTCGGAGGTGCCGGAATCGCCCTTGCAGATGAACGATTTCGGCGTCACCTCGGCGTACTTGACCAGCAGGTAGAAGCACGAGCTGATATTGGCCTTGCCGCCGCTGCCATCGGTGCCCAGACCGAAGGCTTGCTGGCGGTTGGCCGCCGACCAATTGGCCACGTTGCCCCACCCGCTGTTGCGGCCGCCCGACTTGGGCAGCTCATCTTCGTAGTCATTGGCGTAGATCAGCATCGCCTTGCCAATGCCCGACAGGTTGGTGCCGCAGGTCATTCGGAACGCCAGTTGGCGCACGCGAGCCAGCGCCGGCATCAGAATGCCCATCAGCAGAGCGATGATCGCAATCACGACCAGCAGCTCGACGAGGGTAAAACCTTTCTTCTTCATTTGATTCTCCTTTCACTTCTTGAGATTCGCAGACCGACCGTTCTCCAACTACGCCACACTGGCCAAATTAACAGATGACTGCTTGTTGCCGCCTGACTGGCAAATGCTCATACGCGCGAATCTCCGGACCAAAATATGCCTGTTACAGGAGAACGGGCCGGTTTCGTTCCAGCAAAGCATTGCTTGTCGCAGGATTTCTGCCTAAGTTGGGTCGCAGACCCTAAGATGCTCCTCACGTTTCGTAGGTTATGATTTTCCTACAACATCGAGGCAGGCGGATCTGGATATGAAGTGCTGAAGTATTGTTATGATGGCAGTTCGAATTATGATAGTACAACTTCTGCAAATCCACCTATCCTTTATCTCAATACTAACCCAAGGTGAACAAGGTGTCAAACTTTTTTCGCCCGATTTACTCATTTCCTTGAATTTTTTTCGCGTTCGCGTAATATCCCTTGCATTCGGGATTCGGAGAACGCTATGCCCAAAGAAACAACGATTCAGAGCATCGGGAAGCCGCTGGCCGAGCATGGCCAGGAGCACCTGCTCAGGTTTTGGCAGCAGTTGAACGCAGTCCAGCAAGAGGGTCTGCTCGCCCAGGTTCAGGAACTCGACCTGCCCGCGATTCGCGACTGGGTGGAGCGTCTGGTCAAAGGCCAGCCGCAGCCGCCTGTCCAGCATGACTTCGAGCCTGCGACCTCCTACAGCCCCCAGCCCCGCAATGCGGATGAAAAGCGTAAGTACGCTCAGGCAATAGAGTTAGGTACGAAGCGGATCTCCCAGGGCAAGGTGGCGGCCCTGACCGTCGCCGGTGGTCAGGGAACAAGGTTGGGCTTCGATGGGCCCAAGGGCAACTTCCCGGTCAGCCCGATCAAGAACAAGACCCTCTTTCGCATCTTCGCAGAGACAATCGCCGCGGTTTCGCAGCGATACGGCGCCGTGTGTCCGTGGTACATCATGACCAGTCCTTTGAACCACGAGCCAACGCTGGCCATTTTCGAGGCCGATAATTTCTACGGTCTGGACCCTCGCAACGTCTTCATCTTTCAACAGGGTACACTGCCGAATTTTGGCCTTGACGGCAGGATACTCCTGGCGGAAAGGGACCAAATCGCACGGTCTCCCGACGGTCATGGCGGCTGCATCCGGGCCCTCGCTCGCAGCGGGGCTTTGGCCGACATGAAGAACCGCGGCGTCGAGCACCTCACCTACTGGCAGGTGGACAACCCCCTGGTCAGACTCTTCGATCCCCTTTTCGTCGGGTTGCACGTCCTCGATGGGGCCCAAATGTCGTCCAAGGCGGTCATCAAGACCGGTCCGAAGGAGAAGGTCGGCAACTTTTGCCTCGTCGATGGCAAGGTGACCGTCATCGAATACAGCGACCTGCCCGACAAGCTGGCCGAGATGCGCCGCCCGGACGGCTCCCTGGTCTTCCAGCTCGGCAGCATCGCCATCCACATCATCGATACCGCCTTCGTCGAGCACCTGAACACAAAGGGCCACACCCTGCCCCTTCACCGGGCAGTCAAGAAGGTCCCGCACATCGACGCCGACGGCCGGCGGATCGAGCCCAAGGAGCCCAACGGCGTCAAGCTCGAGTCCTTCATCTTCGACGCCATCCCGCTGGCCCAGCGGTCGATCATCCTGGAGATCGCGCGAGGCGAGCAGTTCGCACCGGTCAAGAACGCCACAGGCGAGGACAGCGCCGAGGTAACCCATCGCATGATGATCGAGCGGGCCGCGACCTGGCTGGAATCCGCCGGCGTGAAAGTCCCGCGTAAACCAGACCATTCGCCCGACTGCGTGATCGAGATCGCTCCAAGCTTCGCCTTGGATGCCGAGGACATCCCGGCCAAGCGAGACCAGATCCCCCCGATCCAGCCCGGCGACAAGGTCTATCTCGCATAGCAACTCAACCTCGCGGATTATGCCTTTTGCAGATGGGCAGATAGCACCCTGTGGATCGCTGCAAGTATGAAGTCCTTGTCTTCAGGCTTACTCTCAGCAATCCACAAGGTGAACCGATACAGCAGGTCCAGATCCATCGTCAACCATTTCTTGTTGTTCAACAGAAGAACCAACAGTGTCGTGATAGCCAACCGCTCGTTACCATTCTGAAAAGGGTGATTCTTGATCATCAGGTAGAGTAGAATGCTCGCCTTGGCAACGAGCGTGGGGTATGCAGACCGACCGTAGAATCGCTGGAAAGGGACTGCAAGACAACTCTCCAACACGTTCGGATGTCGGCAGGCGAAATCCGGAATGGGCTCGTCAAACGCAAGGTGCCTCTGCGCCAGATGAAAGGCAACAAGCTCCACATCGCTGACGGTCAGTTCCTTCATCACTCGTGGCTCAGGCGCTTGAGGACAGGCCCGTACTCTCGAACCACACGATCTACCGCGTCCTCCAGCCATCTCTTACGCTCGCCGCTCAATTCCTCACCAGCAGCCACTCGTGCGTCGCGAGCAGAAACGATGTATTGACGACCGACCTTTGTCGCAGGGATTGTCCCCTTCTTCACCTTAGTCCAAGCCGCTACGCGACTTATGCCGAGCTTCTCGGCCAGTTCCGGTATGGTCAGACCGATCTTCTCTGCCACTGCGTTGTCTCCTTGAAATAATGTTAAGATCATCTGATATATTAACACTTGTTAACTACTACTATGCTCTTAACATAATGTCCAGCAAAGTCAAGCGATCATCGGGGAACTGAACAATCAGATCGTCCGGAGCATGTGTGCGGCGGATTTCGTGCCTTTCACGAAGCTATCGAGGCTGAAGTGCTCGTTCGGGCCGTGCGGGCCGTCGCTGTCCAAGCCAAAGCCCATCAGGATCACCGGGCAACCCAGATGCTCGGCGAACGTGCTGACAACGGGGATTGAGCCGCCACAGCGGATGAAGACCGTCTCCCGGCCGAAGCCCTTTCGCAGGGCCTCCTGCGCCGCTCGGAGGATCGGGTCGTCCACATCGAACAGGACCGGCGGGCTGGTCCCGAAGTCATTGATCTCGATGCGGACCGTGTCCGGGCACACCGACTTGATGTGCTCCACGACCAGGTCGCGGATGCGGGCGGGATTCTGGTTGGCGACGAGCCGGCAGGTGATCTTGACCGTCGCGAAGGACGGGATGATCGTCTTGGACCGCTGGCCCTGGTAGCCGCCGAAGATGCCGTTGATCTCGAAGGTGGGCCGGGCCCAGAGCCGTTCCAGCGTGCTGTAGCCGGCCTCGCCGTGCGGACGCGGGATGTTCAACTCCTTCGCCATCGCCTGATCGTTGAAGTTCAGCTTGCGGAAGCTCTGACGCTCCCAGTCCTGCAGCGGGACCACGTCGTCGTAGAAATGGGGGACCAGGACCTTGCCATCGCGGGAGACGCAGGCAGCGAGAATCTGGGCCGCCACCATGGTGGGATTGGCGATACCACCGCCGTAGGCGCCGGAGTGGACATCCGACGCCGGACCGCGGAGGGTGAATTCGAGTGCGACGAGGCCGCGAAGGCCGTAGGTCAGCGCGGGCGTGTTCGCATCGTACATCGTGCTGTCCGAGATGACGATGGCGTCGGGTTTGAGCTCGGCCTTGGCCTGCGCGACATAGCGGGGCAAGGCGTCGCCGCCGGACTCCTCTTCGCCCTCCAGCAGGAACAGGACCTCGCAGGGCAACTGCCCTTCCGTTTTGAGCAGGCTCTCGACGGCCTTGACGTGGGTCCAGAGCTGCCCTTTGTCGTCGGTGGAGCCTCGGCCATAGAGGATGCCGTCGCGGATCGTCGGCTCGAAGGGCGGGGTCTTCCACTCGCTGATCGGGTCCTCCGGCTGCACATCGTAGTGTCCGTAGATCATGACCCGCTTGGAGCTCTTGCCTTTCATGAGAGCCCGCACGATGGGCTTTCCGCCGACATCCACCAGTCCGGCGTCGAAGCCCAGGCCCTTGAGGTGCGTCACCACCCACTCGGCGCACGCCCGCGTGTCGCCATCGTGCGCCTTCTGGGCGCTGACCGAGGGAAACCGCATGAACTGTTTGAGTTCCTCGATGAATCGCTGTTGGTTCGCGTCGATGTAGCTTTCCGTCCGATCCGCCATGTCGCTGTTACCTCCTATAAAGCCGGGTGATCCACACCCGGACCCATTCATTTGGATCCAGGCAGTATACCGCACGCCGCAACCCCGCGAAAGTACGAACCTTCAGCCATCAGACCCGGATTTGGCTTTGTTTTGTGCGACGCATGTCTTCATCATTGAGGTATGAAGGCCACGGAGGACGATGAATCGACTCTGGCCGGGCCTCAATGCACACTGTCCTGCGTGTCGTTGGTAGTGGTATAATCGCCCGGGTTCCCGCCGAACAGCCACGTCGGTGGTTCAAATGTGGCACAGGAGAGAGCACATGGACAACCGTAGAGGTGAGAAGATCACTCGCAGGGGATTTCTCGGTAGTGCGGCGGCGGTGGCGGCGTCTATGGCGGCATCTCGCGAGGCGCTTGGGGACAGCGTGCAGACGCCACCCAGCGAGAGAATCAGCTTCTGGGACCGGCAGAGAAAGGGAGCCAACTTCTTCAACCGGGTCCCCGCCATCCAGCGATTTGAAGCCGCCTCTGAACTGGGTCTGGAATTCATACGGCTTGTTCCGGATAAATGGGAATCGACGGGTAGAGACTTCCTGATGGGTACGGCGGACGAGTACCAGGGTCTCGTCGAAGCGGATCTTGCCAAGTTGAAAGCAACGCTGGATCTGGCGGCAACCAGCGGAAACAAAGTCGTGCTCGGCATGTTGAGCCTCCCGGGGGCCCGCTGGGAACAACGGAACGAAGGAAGACAGGACTATCGCCTCTGGAATTCGGAGGGCTTTCAGGCCCAGGCAGTCCAATTCTGGAGAGACCTGGCAACTCGACTGCGCGGGCATCCGGCTATCGTCGCCTACAACCCACTCAATGAGCCGCATCCCGAGCGGCAGGCGGGCATCGACGGTGCCGAAGAGGCAGGATTCCCCGACTGGCTCGACAAGCAACGAGGAACCTGCGGCGACCTGGACCGGTTCTATCGGAACCTGTGTGCCGCGATCCGCGAGGTCGATCCGGACACCCCCATTCTCCTGGAAGGCTATGGATACGGGTCAGCCAAGGGCCTCTCCTGCCTTTCGCCGATTGCAGACAATAACACCCTGTATTCGTTTCATTTTTATGAACCCTGGGCCTATACGACCACCCGTGTGAACAAGGGCCGGTACGCCTATCCGGATCGGATGCCCGAATCCTGGGATGGACCGGTCGCGAGATGGAGCAAGGCGAACTTGCGTGCCTTGCTGGAGCCGGTCGAGCGGTGGGCCGCCAAGTATCGGATTCCGCATTCACGAATCGTCGCCGCGGAGTTTGGCTGCGGGAGACAATCAGAAGGGGCAACGGAATACCTCGGAGATCTGGTCGCTCTGCTCAATGAGAAAGGCTACCACTGGGCGTTCTACTCTTACCGGGAGGACATGTGGGACAGCATGGACTACGAACTGGGCACCGAACTGGCCGATCCCGGCGGTTGGGCTCTGCTGGAACAAGGGAAGTACCGGGTCAAACCCTGGAGAGACAACCCCTTGTTCAACGTCTTGAAGAAGGAGTTTCGACGAATTCCCAAGAGCATGCCGTAAACTGCCCGAGCAGCGGTGTTTTTCCTTTATTCCCCCCCCTTCTGCGGCTACACTGAGGACTTTGACACATGTCCTCTATGTTCGTGGTTCGGAGTTGATCGACAATGAGAAGTGATGCAGTGAAACAAGGGTTCCAGCGGGCGCCGCACAGGGCCCTGCTCCATGCGTGTGGTCTGAGCGGTGCGGACATCAACAAGCCCTTCATCGGGATCGCCAACAGCTTCTGCGAGGTCGTGCCGGGACACGTCCACCTGAACAAGGTGGCCGAGGTGGTCAAGCAGGCCGTGCGAGACGCCGGCGGCGTACCCTTCGAGTTCAACACCATGGCCATCTGCGACGGCGTCGCCATGGGTCACACCGGCATGAAGTACTCGCTGCCCTCCCGTGAAATCGTGGCCGACTCGGTCGAGTCCATGGTCCAGGCCCACGGCTTCGACGGCCTGATCTGCATCGCCAACTGCGACAAGATCGTGCCGGGGATGCTTATGGCCTCGGTGCGTCTGAATATCCCCACCATCTACGTCTCCGGCGGGCCCATGAAGGCCGGCAGGACCAAGGACGGCCGGACCGTCGATCTCATCAGCATTTTCGAGGGCGTTGCCCAATTCAAAATGGGCAAGATCACCCAGGCCCAGCTCGACGAGCTCGAAGCAACCGGCTGCCCCACCTGCGGCAGTTGCTCCGGCATGTTCACCGCCAACTCGATGAACTGCCTGGCCGAGGCCATCGGCATGGCCCTGCCCGGCAACGGCACGATCCTGGCAGTGGATCCCAAGCGTCAGGACCTGTACAAGGCCGTTGGCAGGCAGATCCTCGAGCTGGTCAAGAGCGACCTCAAGCCGCTGGACATCATCAGCCTCAAGTCGATGGACAACGCCCTGATGCTCGATATGGCCATGGGTGGCTCGACCAATACCGTCCTGCACACCCTGGCCATCGCCAGCGAAGCGGGCATTGAATACGACCTCGACCGGATCAACGCGATCTCCGCCCGTTGCCCGAACATCTGCAAGGTCTCTCCCTCGACCAACAAGGTGCACGTCGAGGACGTGGACGCCGCGGGCGGGATCAGCGCCATCCTCAGGGAGATCAGCAAGATCCCGAACCTGCTGAATCTCGATTGCCGCACCGTGACCGGCAAGACGCTCGGCGAGAACATCGCCAATGCCCAGATCAAGAACCCCGAGGTGATCCACTCGCTGGAAAACCCCTACTCGAAGACGGGCGGCCTGGCGGTCCTGCGGGGCAACCTGGCCCCGAAAGGCTGCGTGATCAAGAGCGCGGGCGTGGCCCCGTCCATGCTCACGCACACCGGTCCGGCGGTCATCTTCGACAGCCAGGAGGAGGCGGGCGAAGGCATCCTCGCCGGCAAAGTCAAGGCCGGCGACGTGGTCGTCATCCGCTACGAGGGTCCCAAGGGCGGTCCCGGCATGCAGGAGATGCTCAGCCCGACCAGCTACATCATGGGCGCCGGGCTCGGCGAATCGGTGGCCCTGATTACGGACGGCCGCTTCAGCGGCGGCACCCGCGGCGCGTGCATCGGGCACATCAGCCCGGAGGCAGCGGTCGGCGGGCCCATCGCCATGCTCCAAGACGGCGACATCATCGAGATCGATATCCCGAAGAACAAGATCAAGGTCCAGCTCACCGCAAAGGAACTGGCCGCCCGCAAGAAGAACTGGAAGGCGCCCGAGCCAAGGATCAAGAACGGCTACCTGGCCAAGTACGCGACGATGGCCACCAGCGCCGACACCGGCGCCGTGCTCAAGTGGTGAGAACCGGATGAACATCCACCATGGCAGAATCGGCGACATCTGGAAGCACTTGCCTTTGGCGGAGGTTCTCTCGATAGAGAAGCCGACTCTGTACTGGGATGCGTATGCCGGTTCCGCCGAGTATCCATTGACGCATTCGTGGGAAAGGGACTACGGGGTCTTCCATTTTCTGGAGAAGGCCGGGGAATCGCCGGATTTACGCCACAGCGCTTTTCTGCAACTGCTGATTGAGCTGCAGAATGGGGGAAGGGATTTGTCTGTGTACCCCGGTTCTCCCGCTCTGGCGATGACCCTGCTGGGACAGTCTGCTGACTACCTGTTCTGTGACATCGACGCTCGCAGCATCGACTCGATCAGATTCGTTGCCCAAACCAAGGGTCTGTCTGAAGCAAAAGTCAGATGCATCCTCGGGGATGGGGTGACGAATGTCCGGAAGACCTTCTCGGAGCTTCCCGGCAGGAGTCTTGGCGACCTGTTCGTCCTGATCGACCCGTACGATCCGTTCGAGAGAGGCGAAGGCCAGATGCATGGAGCCGACCTGTTCTTCCAGATCACATCGAACGGCGTCAAGGCGGTGCTGTGGTATGGTTGGGACACACCCGAGATGCACAAACGCGTCTGGAAGCTGATCGAGAAGTCTTTCCGCTCGCAGAGTGCAGAAGGATCGAGGTCGTACTGGTGCGGCGAGATCGCCCTCACACAGACCTCCATCCGTCCTGGGGTCAACGGTTGCGGCATCCTGTGCGGGAATCTCGGCGACGCCTCGGTACACGCATGCATGAGGCTGGGAAATGGACTCGCGACTGTTTATCGAAATGCGAAACTGCCCCGCGGTTGCGCCGGAGCAATCGATTTCAATGCCGTCGAGCCCTGGAATTCACAGGTATTCGAGGTGTCATGATTGACGAACGAGTTTCGACAAGATGGTATGCGGCGGGGCTGCACTTCGAGTGTCGCGGGTGCGGCGGGTGCTGCTCCGGACCGGGGGAGGGCTACATCTGGGTGGCCAGGCCCGAGGTCGAGCTGATCGCCGGACACCTGAACCTCACGCCGAAGGAACTGTGCCGCAGGTACATGCGCCACGTCGGGCTGCGGATGTCCATCATCGAGGAGCCCATCACCAAAGACTGCATCTTTCTCCGGATGGTCGATGGCGTCAAGCAATGCGCGATCTACTCCGTCCGCCCGGGACAGTGCCGGACATGGCCGTTCTGGTCGGAGAACCTGCTGGGCCCGGACGAGTGGAAACGGGCGGCCCAGCGATGCCCTGGCATCAACCGCGGCCGGTTCTACAGCTTCGAAGAAATCGAGAGAATCCGAAAGAACAGGAGATGGTGGGAGAACCCACAGGACATCGCCGACTCGTCGAGGAAGTGACGGCCGTCTACGAGTGGATCGAGTCGCAACAGAGGCGCGAGCCTCACCGGGCGGGCCGGTGCAACGCCTGCGGGGCGTGCTGCGATTTTCCCGCCTACGACCACCGGCTCTACGTCACGCCGCCGGAGATGATCTACCTGGCCGCGAAACTGAACGTGGATCAGCTCTTGCCCATGCCCACCGGCCGATGTCCCTACCAGCAGGACAACCGGTGCACGATTCACGAGTATCGCTTCGCGGGCTGCCGGATCTTCACCTGTCGTGGCGATTCCAGCTTCCAGAGCGACCTGAGTGAAACGGCATTGAAGCGGCTCAAAGGGCTGTGTGAGGAGCTTCGCATCCCCTACCGCTATCAGGATCTGCCCACGGCGATCAACAACCCGGTTGTTCCGCATCAGGAACCGTGAGTCCGCATCAACGGTACCTGTCGATCGGCTGCGACACTCTGTCCTGGGGGTTGCGGAGGTTGACGTACTTCACGCTTCCCCCTGCGCCGAATGAGCCGAACTCCTTGTAGTGCGTGTAGAGCTTGCCGAGCTTCTCCTGGTCGCTGGCCTCGAGGTACTTGGCGTACTCGCCGAACTCCGCGCCCCAGATGATCTCCACGTCGTCCTTGCTCCGCAGGGTGATGTGCGGCTCGCGGGCGTTCTTGCGGCCCTTGAAGTTGGAGACATCAATGCTCGTGATTTGCTCCAGCAACGCGGTGTCCACCCGGTTCAGCAGGAGGGCCAGGGTGACCGCCGCAGCCAGGTCCCCCTGATCGAACTTCTGTCCGGGCAGGGGAACGATGTTCTGCGACACCTGCTTGGCCTCCACGATCGGCAGGTCCGGCATCGGCATGTAGTCCATCACAACAAGGTCCTTGTCGACATAGATGCTCCTGTCGGCCTCCTCCCGAATCTTGATTACGACGACGGGTTTTCGCCACTGGGCGCGGACCAGCACGGAATCGTGGGTCACGCGAACGCTGACATCGTGGAGCCAGGGCATGGACGCCAGATTGTCGGCAATATCCGAAGCGGTCTTCTCTGTCAGAGGGAACCGGGTACCGCCCGCGACCTGGGCAACGCGATACTGGAGATCCAGCTTGACCCAGTCCGGAACGTCGACGAGGATCAACCCGCCCTCCTGGGCGGGAGCCGTGGTCTTGACATACGCCTCCGCGTATCGCAGGAACGCCCCGGAGCCCACGAGAAAACAAACAACCGCCGCCACTTTCACGATGGCGACCCAATTCCAGTTTCGAATCGCGGCAAGCCGCTTTTCGCGGGCCCGACGGTTGCTCTTCCAGGAGCCGATTCGCTGCTTGAGACTAATCTTCTGCGTCTTTCTGGCCACGTTCAACCCTTGGTATTTACGATTTACAATTTGTGATTTTCGATTTGGAGACCATCGCTGCGCGGACGATTCGGACGCACAGCTCGGTCATCGGAATACCGACCTTTGCCGCCGCCTTGGGGAGCAGCGAATGGGTCGTGAAGCCCGGGATCGTGTTGGCCTCCAGGGCATACGGCGTCCCATCCTTATCCACGATGAAATCCACGCGAGAGAAGTCCCGGCAGCCCAGCGCGTCGAAACAAGTCATCGCCGCGTCGGCGAGCCGGGTCCGCACGGTTTCGTCTTCAATCGTGTCGAAGAGGTACTCCGTGTGGTCGTCGATGTACTTCGCCTGATAGTCGTACCACCCGGTCTTGCTGCGAATCTCGATGATGGGCAAGGGCTGCCGGCCCAGGATGCCGACAGTAACTTCACGCCCCTCGACGAACGACTCGACCATGCAATCGCCAAACTCATCGCGAACCTTCCGAGCAGCCGCGACCGCCTCGTTGCGGCTCTTGACCACATGCACGCCAACGCTGCTGCCCTGCCGGAGCGGCTTGACCACGAACCGATCTCCACGCCCCTTCAACTGCCGGTCCAGTTGTGCCGGATCTGCGCCCGGGCCGAACTCCACCACTGCCGGCACAGCCACCCCGGCGGCTTGGAACAGCCGCTTGCTGGCCATCTTGTCGAACGCCAGCCGGCTGGCCTCCGGGCCGCAACCCGTGTACACAAGGCCGCGATCCTCCAAGACCCGCTGGAGTTGCCCGTCCTCGCCGAACTGGCCGTGCAAGGCCAGAAAGAAGACATCGATGTCCGTCCTGTCCAGGATCTCCATGCCGTCCGGACGAATATCCGAGACGACCACGTCGAGACCGCCGGCCTGAAGCGCCTCGGCGACGCATCGCCCGCTCTCCAGGCTCACCTCTCGCTCCCGCCCCACACCACCCCGCAACACGGCTACCTTCATCTGTTCTTGCCCCTGCGACCTGTCGCACCCTCTGAGATTTGTGATGTTTGATTTTTGACTGTTGATTTCGGAGGTCACTTTCATCACCGGCCTCTTCCGTATTTGGATGTCTTCACGGCGGACGTGAAAATGGCCGTCAGCGCATTGGCTTCTTCGAGGAGGGCGGCTACTCGTTTCGCTGGGAGCAGTGCGCCCTCGACAATCACTTCGAGCCAGAAGCAGGTTTCGTCCGCCTCTTCCTCCACAGTCCCCAGTTTGGCCGAGAATTCCGCCTTAGATCGCGAGCGACACGCGGCTCTGTAGTTCGCGCCAACCGAGGTTCCACAGCGAACCAGTTGTCCCCCAATCGCCCGCCCAACGGCGGTTCTCGGCAGTGCCGCGACGAGCTTCATCACCCGTAAGGCGAACTGTTTTGTCCTGGCCTTCAGTTCCTCACTATCCATGAGGCGCGATCCTCAAATCAACAATCAACAATCAAAAATGCTACGTCCAGATTTCCAATTCGAGTTCCAGCTCGACGTCGAATTGCTCGCGGACCCGCTGTCGGATCGCGTCGATCAATCGCAGAACGTCGCTGCTGGTGCATCCGTCTCGCGCGATGATGAAATTCGCGTGCTTTTCGCTGACGACGGCCCCGCCGATCTGGTGGCCCTTCAGGCCGGCCCGGTCGATCAGGGCGCCGGCTGCGGCGCCGGCCGGGTTCTTGAACACACAGCCGCAGTTGCGAGTGTTTAAGGGCTGGTTGTTCTTCTTATAGATCCAGCCTTCCTTGACCGTCCGCATGATCTTCTCCGGGTCGCCCGGAGTCAATCTGAGCTGGGTATTCAGGATGAACCGGGCCCGGATGTTGACGCTGCGATAATCGAAGATCAGTTCGGGTTTCCTCTTCTCGAAGACGTTGCCCTGGACGTCCATCAGGGTGACCGCCTCGACGGCCGAGCCGATATCGCCGAACTTGCCGCCCGCGTTCATCCGCACGGCGCCGCCGACCGAGCCGGGGATGCCGGTCAGGGCCTCGATGCCCGAGAGCCCCTTTTCCACACAGTCCAGCACGAGCTTGCTCAGCTCGGCGCCCGCCCAGGCGGTGACTTGCTCTCCGTCGAACTGAGTCTGCCCGAATTCGCCGGCCTGGAGCTTGATCACCGCGCCGCGAACGCCTTCATCGCTCACCAGCAGGTTGGACCCGAAGCCCAGGACGTGCATCGGGACATGGTTCTCGCTGCATCGCCGGATGATCTCCTTGAGTTCCTTGGCGTTCCTCGGCCGCAGGAAATAATCCGCCGGGCCCCCCAGCCGATACCACGTGTGCGGCGCCAGCGGATGGTCCTGTTCAACGATCTCTTCGTAGCCGCTGAATATACTCATCTGCCACCTTCCAGACATCGCCGGCGCCCATGGTCACGACGACGTCGCCGGCGTTGACATTCTGCTCCAAATGGTCGCACACCGCATCGAAGGTTGCGACATATTCCGCGTCTGTTCCGCTTCGACGGATACGGTCCGCCAGGATCTTCGCATTGACCGCCTCGCGACTGGCTTGGGAATCCCGCGAGAAGTAGATTTCCGGGACAATCACCTTGTCGGCCTGGACGAAACAGTTCGCGAACTCCTCCAGCAGGGCCTGGGTCCGACTGTACTGGTGGGCCTGGAAGACACACCAGAGCCGCCGGGGCTGATACCGCTGGCGAATCGCGGCCAGGCTCGCCCGAATCTCCGTCGGGTGATGGCCGTAGTCGTCGAGCACCGTGATGCCGTCGAGCTGGACCTTGAGCATGAGCCGACGGTCCATTCCCTGGAAACTCCGCAGGGGCGAATCCTCATTCGCCCCGGCGCCGAGGAGCCGTTCGGGCTCGACACCGATACTGACGGCCATTGCGACCACCGCCAATGCGTTGCAGACGTTGTGCAGGCCCGGCAGCGAGATTCGCGTCGATCCCAGGGGAAGTCCGTCCCGGAACACGTCGAATTGATAGAAACCATCGACCTCGCGGACGTTCTGTGCCGAGAAGTTGCACGCCGGATCGAGACCGAAAGTGACAATCCGTGGTCCGTGACCCGTGGCCGGCGACTCGTAGTCCGCGACTCGGGTCACGGGACGCGGGCCCCGAGCCACGTCCAGACGACTGAGCATCTTCCTGACGTTGGGGTCATCTCCGCCGGCGACGATCAGGCCGTCCTCGCGGGTCCCGCGGGCGAACTGGCAGAACGATTCGATGATCGCGTCTTCGTCCTTGTAGCAGTCCAAGTGGTCGCGGTCGATGTTCAAGATACAGGCGACGGCCGGCTTGAAGTTGTGAAAACTGCGATCGTACTCGCAGGCCTCGACGACGAAGACGTCGCTGTTGCCGCAGCCGGAGGAACCGCCCAATTGCAGAATGTCGGCGCCGACCACGAAGTTGGCGTCCAGACCCACCTGCCTGAGGCAATAGACCAGCCAGCCGCTGGTGGTGCTCTTGCCGTGGGTGCCGCTGACGGCGATCCCATTGAAGTGGTTCATCAGCTCGCCGAGAAACTGGGCGTACTTGACAACCCGGCAACCCCGCTGGCGGGCCATTTGCAGCTCGGGATTGTCCTCCCTGATGGCCGCGGAGATGACGACCACGTCAGTCGCAGGGTCCAGGTTGTCGGCGCTGTGGCCTGCGTGAATATGGGCGCCCAGGCCGTTCAGACGCTTTGTGGCGGCCCCCTCCACCTGGTCGGATCCGGTGACGATCGCCTTCTTCCCGATCAGGAGACGCGCCAGCCCGCTCATGCCGACCCCGCCGGCCCCTATGAAATGGTATCGCACACCCGCGATCTTCAAACGACTCATAATATCCACGACCTCATACCGGTGGGCGGCCTTGATCGTGGTGCGTCCGGCGTCGTGCGTCACACATGTTGCGCAGGACGCATCCCGCACGACGGGCCCCGTGGTCGTCCCAGACCCAACATCCTCCATGCTCATGGCATCCTTTCCGCGAAATCCACGGGACGTTTGAAGCTTGACGTGTGAAGTTCGAAGTGTTGGGTCGGCTCCCGACTCCTCACACTTCAAACCTAAAACTTCACACTCCACACTTCAAACTTCCCCTCTTTTAACATCGGCAGAGTCTACCAGAATCCCACACCCAAATAAAGGCCAAATCCTCCATAGGGACAAGTTTGAAATGGGAGATGTGAAGTGGGAGACGCCAGGCGGCGTTGCTTGACCGGGACATACCCACTCAGGAAACCGGACTTTCTGCTTGACGCGGCAGTTGTCGGGCACTATACTCAATAGTCAAGGTTGGAGGTACACGGCTGTCTGACGAGAATTCAGGTGCGTTTTGCAGCGAGATAAGCCTGAGGCTCCGCACCGGGCTTGTGTGGAAGGTGGTCCCTGCAAGTATCACATGAGGTTCTGCTTGTGTGCGATTTGGAAAGGATGGGAGATGAGGACCCCGCGACTGTGGCAGCGAAACCGTTGTGCGGCAACTTCAGGAAAGCGAGCTATGGCAAAGGCGCTCGGCCTGTCCGTGGCCCTTCTGGCATGGACTTCTCTGGCCTTGGGCATGGCCCCCCTCGATGCGCCTACGCCGCCTTCGGCGCCGGAGGTGCCGCCCGTAATCGGCGAAACCTACCCGGCGGATCTGAACGGCAACTGCATCAACGATGAGTTGGAGCAAGGCACAGGCGCAACAGCCGATCTGTCCATCGCCGCAGCCGAGGAGACGATGCTGAAGGTGGAACTGATCTTCCGGGAACCCGTGACCCAGGCGCAGATTGACGCGTTCCTCGGTCTGGGCGGGCAGATCACGTACCTCTTCAAGGCGATCTCCTACGGCTGGACCGGCCTGATTCCGGCCGGCAGCCTCGATCTGCTCCCCTCGGCAATGGGTCAGACCCTGGTGCAGATTGAGCCAATCCACAAGTTCGAGCCGTACATGGACACCGCCACTCAAATCGGCCGTATCCGGCCGGTCTGGAGGCCGGGATTCGCTGGTTTCTCGGCAGGTATCAGCGGCAACTCGAACACCACCATCGGCTTTGTCGGCGACGGCGCGGATGCAACGCACACAGACCTGAAGGGACGATGCGTCTATTGGAACGATCTGACCGACGATGCCGAGCCTTCCCCGGTCGATTTCTCCGGACACGACAGCATGGTCGTGGGCGTCGCCACCGGGACCGGCGAGGCAGGCGGCGCGGATGCCGGAGAGCTTCGTTACACGATGGCCGACGCCTACGCATACTACAGCCACATAACCGAGCCAATCAACCTGCCCGGGACCTTGACCACCATAACCTCCCAAGCCATCTGGAAGGACGGCTACGCGGCATTGGCCTACTTGCGATGGACGCAGGGAACATCAGCCGACGATTATGCACTGATTGGATCCTATGAGAGGGGGTACTCGCCGCTGACGCTGACCCACGGGTTCACTCCCATCAAGACGGACGCGTTCGCCGTGATGCTGACCGGCTATGACGTTCCGTATATGTACGACGGCGTCGTCATCACCACAACGGTGTCCTCCTATCCCGGCGTCGGCGACGGTTTCAATAAGTTCCGCGGCGTCGCACCCGGCTGCAACTGGGCGGCCGTCAAGGTCTTCCCCAGGGACGGCGACCCCGACGACGACACATTCATGGCCGGACTCGACGACATGATCCTCCACCGCGTCGAGAAGAACATCAAGATCATCAACGTCAGCAGCGGCCTGCTTGACGACTTCGGCTACCCGGCCGAGAGCGTCTCCCTTCGCAACAAGGTCAATTCCGTCGTGAACAACGGCATCGTCATGGTCTGCGCGGCGGGCAACAGCGCCGAGTACAATTCAGAGGCCGACCGGAAGATGGCCGATCCCCCACGCGCCGCCATGGCTATCACCGTCGGCGCCGGCAACGACCGGAATTCCCTGACCAGCTACTCCACATACGGATTCAACAGCCCTCGCACCAACGCAGGGGAAGATCATAAGCCCGATGTCATTGCCCCCGGGGGCTCCTGGTACTACACGTCCATCATGTCGGTGGACAGCGGCACCGCGGACGCCTACGACGTGGACCAAGTGCCCGACGACTATGCGAACATGTGCGGGACCTCGTTTGCAGCGCCTTTCGTCGCAGGCTGCGCCGCCCTCGTGATCGAAGCCATGGAGACCCAGGGCACCAAATGGGGTTTCAACTCCGCGGACCATCCGAAGTTCGTGAAAATGCTGCTGTGCGCGACGGCCAGTGAAACCAACGCCCGGAGAGAGGGCGACGACCCAAGCTCCAATCCCACGCTGAACCGGGCTGCGGGCGGCCCGAACGCGTTCCCAGCCGGCAAGGACGCCTGTGAGGGGTACGGCCTGATCAACCCGGACGCCGCGGTCGAGGCAATCAGCCAGACCTATACCGCTGGCAGCGTTATCAGCGAGGAACTCGGCGGGACCCCGACGGCAAAACGGGTCTGGGCTCGGACGATCAACCTCCGGACTGGGATCGACATTGATCTGTCCCTGGAAAACCCGAGCGGCGCGGATTTTGACCTGTACCTCTACAGCATGGTTCCCAGCGAGACCGGGACGCCTGTGATCCTGGCGTCGAGCACGACGGCTGTGACGGACCGCGGCGAGTCTCTCCAGTACACGCCGGCTGCCGACATGAAGGCGCTGCTCGTAGTCAAGCGGATCTCCGGCGAGGGAGCCTTCACGCTGCGATCGATCCAGGCCGGTCCACCGACCGCCGGCGATATGCAGGTCACTGGCGGGATCAACGGCGCGGTGACCATCACTCTGACAGCCACCGATGACGGCCGGCCCAATCCGCCCGGCGCTCTGAGCTACACCATCGTGTCCCTGCCCAAGCACGGGCGTCTGGAGTCCGTAAGCGGCGCCGCCATCACGGCAATCCCTGCCGCGTTGGCCAATCCCGCCGACAGAGTCGTTTACAGACCCAATCAGGACTGGATCGGAGACGACAGCTTCACCTTCTACGCGCACGACGGTGGGACCGCCCCCCTCGGCGGCAAGTCAAACACCGCCACGGTGAACATCACAATCGTCAGGGAGATCACCGTCGAGTACCAGGTATCCGATGGAAAGGACGACGCCTATGGCATCAAGTGGGGCGGCCAGCAATCGGTAGACACGTCCTCCCTGCTGATCGGACAGTACGCCGCCGGCCTACGTTTCCGCAACATCCAGATTCCGCAGGGTTCCCTGATCAAGAGCGCGACCCTGAAGATCTGTTCTCACTCGACCGGCATGACGGGTGATCTCAACGGCGCGATCTACGCGCAGGATGCCGACAATGCGGCGGACTTCAGCACGCAGAAGATCTCGCAGTTGGTCAAGACCGATGCGTTTGAGCCGTGGGTCTGGGGCAGCGACGCGCCCTGGACGGCAAACACATGGTACGAGAGTCCGGAACTCGCCGACGTGGTTCAGGAAGTCGTCGATCGGCCCGGCTGGTCGTCGGACAACGCGATGGTCCTTATCTTCTGGACCACGTCCTATGGCGGCAGCGACCGCAAGATTTGGGCCTATGACGGCAATCCCGACTCTGCGGCACGGCTGCTGATTACGTATCAACCGCAATAACCCGGATCGACTCTACTCCCCCCCATGTTTCGGCATCCGGCGACCCGGCGGATCATGAGCTTCGATCCGCCGGGTCGATCGGGCCGATCTGATCCAAAACAAAAGCCCGGCGCACGGCCGGGCTTTTGATAGGATACGCGGTGCGATTCGCTACTTGCCGGGCTTGATGCCCGCGGCTTTCTGCAGGGCAACGACCATGTCGGTCTTCTCCCAGGTGAAGTTGGGCAGGCTCCGGCCAAAATGGCCGCCGTAGGAGGTTTCCTCGAAGACCGGTCGCTGCAGGTTCAGGTGCTTGATCATCCCCTTGGGCGTGAGCGGGAACAACTCGCAGACGATCTGGCTGATGCGGGTCTCGCTGATCTTCGCAGTGCCCTCGGTGTTCACCAGGACGGAGATCGGCTCGGCCATGCCGATGGCGTAGGAAAGTTGGATCTCGCAGGCGTCGGCCAGGCCGGCGGCCACGACGTTCTTGGCGACGTAGCGGGCCATGTAGCTGGCGGTGCGGTCCACCTTGGAGGGGTCCTTGCCGCTGAAGCAGCCGCCGCCGTGCCGGCCGCGACCGCCGTAGGTGTCCACGATGATCTTTCGCCCGGTCAGGCCGCAATCGGCCGCCGGCCCGCCCAGTTCGAAGCGGCCCGTCGGGTTGACGTAGAATCTCGTGCTCCGGTCAATGAACCTGGCGGGCAGGACAGGCAGCATGACGTGCTCGATGATCTGGTTGCGAAGTTCGCGGTGCTTGATGTCCGGGTCATGCTGGGCCGCGATGAGGACGGTGTGGATTCGCTTGGGCTTTCCGTTCTCGTACTCGATCGTGACCTGGCTCTTGCCGTCGGGGCGCAGCCACGGGAGTTTCTTCGTCTGTCGCATCTTGGTCAGACGCGTGGTCAGCTTGTGAGCGAGCTGGATCGGCATCGGCATCAACTCCGGCGTCTCCCGGCAAGCGTAACCGAACATCAGGCCCTGGTCGCCCGCGCCCATTTCCTTGTGCAGACCCTCGCCCTCGGTGACGCCCTGGGAGATATCGGGGCTCTGGCGGCTGATGGAAACCAGCACGCCGCAATGGTCGAAGTGGAAGCCCAGCTCCGGGTCGTCATACCCGATTCTCTTGATCGCCTCTCTCGCGACCTGGGGGATGTTCACCACGGCCTTGGATGTGATCTCACCGGCAATCACGACCGTGTCGCACTTGACCAGGGTCTCGCACGCCACGCGGCTGAGCGGATCCTGAGCCAGCATCGCGTCGAGGATCGAGTCCGAGATGCGGTCCGCTACCTTGTCGGGGTGGCCCGTCGTCACCGATTCGCTGGTGAACAGGTACTTGTGCATGTCGCAATTGGGGTTCGTCGAATTCATTCTTTTTGCCATCCCCTGTCGTTTCCTAATCACAATGGACTATTTGCAGTCTGAAGGCAGAGGCCTTCTTCCACGCGAGCGCCCACAGCGGGCGAAGACAGATGGTAAATCGTCAATAGTGAATCGTCAATAGTAAATCGCCCACAGCCATTGAGGATCGATTTCGCTTGACAAAATGGGCATGAATACGTTAAGCTGGATAAAATGGCCAGGGGCTCGTTGAAAGGGATGCTAACGAAATGATAGTAAGACGTGCGTTTTCTGCCATCCGAACGCCTCGCGCAGCGGCACTGGGGGCCCGTCGCGCAGCAGAGCTGTGGGCCCGACGCGGAGCGGCGCTGTGGATCGGCTGTCTGGTCTTGACTCTGCTCTCGGTCTCCTGGGCCCAGGTGGACAGCCGCCGGATTGAGGAGGTCCTCAAAAAGAGCGTCCTGACCCAGGAAGATTTTGAAATCATCGATGCCTTCGCCGCCGACGAGATCGGGCGTCTGGTCCGAACCGTCGATTTTACGGAGGTGGCAAAGACTCGCGCCTCCATCGTCAGCCATCAGAACACCCAGGCTCAGTATGCCCAGCGGTTTTCCGAAGCATGTTCTCGCGAGATCGGCAAGGGCTTCGACTACGCAACGGAGCAGATTACCGATCCTCAGCGACGGTTCAAGGTATTCGCCAACCTGCTGATCCTCGTCAACGAGCTCAACGATCCCCGTCTCCTGGACCTCGGTGTGCGTATGATCGGACACGAGGCCGTCGCCGTTCAGTACTGGGCGATTCGGGCGGCGACCAACCCCACAGTGTGGGAGAAACTCAACCAGGACCAGGCGACCGCCACGGCCATGTCCCGCAAGATCATCGACGCCTCCGGCAAGACCGTCGAGACCAGCAGCGCGGAAGTCCTGAACCTGATGGCCCAGTTCGCAGGCCGATACGACACGGCGCCGGCCGTGGACCTGCTCGTTCGCATCGCGAATGTCCGAATCAAATGCTATGCCGATTGGGCGGTGAACTACGAGCTCGTGGACACAGCCATTCTCAAGGTGCTGAGCAACAAGCTCGCTGCCGGCAACGCCTCCAACGAACAGATCGCCAAAGCGTTCGCTCAACTCTATTCGTACGCGATCCAGCGCTACATCCGGGGCATGCAGAACAACAGTCTCAAGGGCATGTCGCAGAGCTACCTGGCATCGGTATTGATCGAGACCGAAGAGCAGTGTCTCAGCAAGTTGCTGGGGGGCACACAAACCGGGATCCGGAGGGCCCTGGAAGCCGGTGACCTGAACGCCCTCCAAACGGAGCACGACCGGCTCCTGGGCAGTTCCAGTCAGCAAGGCGTTCTGTCGGCCAAGTTCAACATCAGCTACGGCACAGACGGCGCCAATCGTACCGCGCCTCTGGCGTTGCCCGAGCCGCAACAAAACAAGACCGCCGCCGGGTCGCAACCCCCGGCACAACCATAATCCGGGCAGATGTCTGATTGGCTGCAGACGAATATCGGCCCTGGTCGATACACGGGGGGATTACCCTATGAAAGCTCGCGCGATACTACCTGCGATGGCGCTGCTCTTTGCGGCGGGATGCTCCGGCCCCAAGCCCGAGTTCTACTGGTACCACCCTGGAAAGACGTTCGAGGAGGCGAGAGCAGACTACGCGGAGTGCAAGATCCAGGCAGAGGATGAGGCCGCCAAGGCCGTTGAGGACAAGTACTTCGATAGACTGCGGTCCCCTGCTGTTCTCGCCAGCGGCGAGGATGCCCCGGCCCCAAAGAAGAAGTCCGACGACCCTTCGCTCAAGGCCAAGGCCGAGTGGGGGGCAGTCTACAAGCAAAACGCCTTTGCCGGCTGCATGGAGAGCCGAGGCTATGTGAAACTCAAGGACTACCAGGTTTCGGACACTGTCAAGACCAAACAGCTCCCGTTGGGGGCCATCGCCGGCAAGCGAGAGTAGACGTATGTACAAACAACCTTCTGGACGAGACACTATCCGCGTGCGATAATGGTGTCTGATCTGGCATTGGCAGGGCTTCAGTAGATGGAATCAAAGGCTGGCTTGGATATCGCACGCGAAGGAAACGTCGCTATCGCATCCTTCAGGAATGCGTGTATCAGCGACGCGGAGGAAATCACCAGGGCCTCCACTCAACTCCGACTGTACATTCAATCCGATCCCCCGAGACGGATGGTGTTTGACTTTCAGGGCGTCAAGTTCTTCTCCTCGCAGGTCCTGGGACTGTTGCTGGAGGCCAGAGCGCACCTGAAACCCCATAACGGCGATGTGGCCGTCACCTCGCTGAACCCGCAGTTGCAGCGGGTCTTCAAAATCACGAACCTGGACAAGATCTTTCGCCTGTACCCGGATCGGGCCACGGCCATCCAGCCGACCGCCGAGCAGATCAATTGACGTAAGCACGGATCTTATTGGCACTTACGTCACAATCACTCAACCGCCGGATCGTCCCCCTGCTGCCCTGGAACGTCGCACGCCCGTCTGATCGCGGCTCTCCTTGTTGTGGTCCTGCAGCAGCTTCATCGCCTTCTTGACGTCGGAAACCTTCAGCACTCCCGTCGTCCGCCCGCCCGCCGCTCCGGCCGTACAGTAGGCATAGGATATGTTGACATGGCCTTTGGCCAGTTTCTCGGCCACCACGGCCAGCGCCCCGGCCTTGTTCGCCAGGTTTACGCACAAGACATCCGTCTCATTGAAGGGCATATTCAAGCGTGCCAGCACATCCCGGGCCGTCTGAGGCTCCTCGAACACCACACGCATGACACCGTTCTCGGCCGAGTCCATCATCGTAATCGCCACGATATTGACTCGGACCTTTGCGAACTCGGCCAACGCCAGGGCCAACACACCCGGCTTGTTGACCATGAACACGGAAAACTGCGATGCAACGTACATTCTATCGCCTTTCCTACAGCCATCGTTTCGCTCGTCACTTACCGCCGGCGCCGCCCTTGCGAGCGGAGCGGCAACGCACACTCAATTGGTTATTATCCCCCCAACGGCGGCACGGTTCAATCCAAAACCTTTTCCGGCGGTTTCCCCGCTCGATATTCTGAGGAAATTTGTCAAGCAGGGCTTGACTCCGTGACATACATCCCGTAGAATCCGTCGAGAATAGACTTCAAGCCCCTGGGTAGTCTCGCTTCCTCTCCCTCCGTTTGCTCAGGGGCTTCTTTCCTTCCTCTTTCAAACCTCGCCATTTTTCTGTAAGTCGCGAACCGCAACCCGATCTAATATGTCAGCCATGGCGAGAACATTCGAAGAATTGGACCTGGTGGCGCAGTTCCGCCGGGGAGACGATTCTGCGTTTGACAGGATCGTAGAGTTGCATTCGGCCGAGGTGGCGGCCCTGGCGAATCGTCTGCTCGGCTGGCCCAGCGATGTGGACGACATCGTCCAGGAAGTCTTTCTCTCGGCGTTTCTCGGGCTCCGGAAGTTCCGGGGCGAGTGCCGCCTGCGGACGTGGCTCTTTACCATCACGGTGAACAAATGCCGCAGTTTCCGATTTCGCCGGCGACGGCCCCTGCTCCGGGCGGTCATCGACGATCCCGAGGCGGCAGTCGATCTCGCGCCCAACGGCGACAAGACCGCGATGGACAAAGAAACCTTCGCCAGGGTCCGGCGGGCGGTGCTGGCTCTGCCCCGGAAATACCGTGAGGTGACCGTCCTGAAATACCTCCAGGGAATCGAGCCACAGGAAATGTGTGAAATGTTGGGGATCACAACCAACACAATACAGGTCCGGCTGAATCGGGCCAGAGCGAAGTTGAAAGAACAGTTGGGCGATTTGCTTGAGGACAAACCATGAAGGACGAACGAATCCAGACGCTGCTTCACAGAGCGGACGAGATCGCCGGCGATCCCATCTTCAAGGGTGCCAGTGCGGCCCGGATTCGGCAGCGGATTCAGCACAGACGAATGGTCCGAACTGCCGTGCCCTTGGCCGCAGCAGCGGTGGTGACCATCGCAGTCGCAGTGCTGAACCATCCCAGGCCGGAACAGGCGCCTCTGCCCTTGCCCCAGCCGGAGCGAATCGCCTCGCTGGAAGAGCAGGTCAAGCAGTTGAAGGCCCAGACGGATGCAACGTTGAAACTGGTTCAGGAAGTGCTCGAAAAGGACCGCCAACAGCGGCGTCTGGCCACCCTCGAGGCGGAGCTGGCGAGCATCCCCGACCCGGTCCGGCAGATGGAGCAGCAGGTGGATAGGAGCGCCTTCTTGCTCCTCTATCAGGCGGACCGGCTGTACAAAGAGCTGAACCAGACCGAGTCGGCGGTTGCGGCCTACAAGGAAGTTATCCAACTGTTCCCGACGAACCAATGGGCCGATGTCGCCAGGGAGCGACTGTCCCAGATCGAACAACGGCAAATCAACAAATCCGAGGATAAAGGAGAAGCTAAATGCGAATCGCGAAATGTGTAGTCCCCCTTTTGATCGTAGTACTGACCGGCATCGTTGCAGCAACCGCAGCCTCCGGACAGGACGACGCCACGCAAGAACCCTCGAACACGAGAACGGTGGATTGCCTCGTGAAGATCACGGTCGATCCCGCCATCGTCCCCCTGAATGACACGACCGTAAGGTATATGATATACAGTTCCGGCATGCGGCGCAAAGCCATAGAAGTCCTGAACGTCGGGCCCAAGGACGAGGATCCTCTGCACTTCGTCACAGTCGAATGGCTCTCGGGAGAGACGACGCAGGGGGCCGCAACACAAGAACCGGAAATGGACATGTTGCGGCAGATGGAGCAAATCTATGGAAGAGACTACGTCCAGATGATGGGCATGTCCTCAGGAACATCGGAAAACAAGGGCGGCGGCGCAGCATCCGGCCGCGGTATGGGCGGCTTTGGGGCCATGGGCGGTGGGATGGGGGGCACGGGGACAACGACGGGCCCAGAGATGGATGGCATGAGTGGCGGAGGCGCAGGCGGAGGGATGATGGGGGGCGGGATGATGGGCGGTGGCACGGGCGGCGGTATGGGCGGTGGCATGGGCGGTGGCATGGGCGGCGGTATGGGCAGTGGCATGGGCAGTGGCATGGGCGGCATGGGGATGTCCATAGGCATGGGTGGCTTTGGGGGTATGCGCGGTGCGACGACAGGCTCCGCGAGCAGTCCGGCCGTCGAGCATAGCGCGGTCATCGAATTGACCGTCGAACTCCCCGACAACGTCAAGCCCCTCGCCCAGGAACTCCTGGACGCCCTCGTGGTGAACCTGCGAAACAACCTCGTCCACACACATGACAGGTACGTTGACCGCCTGGAAGTACTGTTGGCCTCCGCCAGGTCGCAGCGAGAGCGAGCGGAGCAGAACGTACAGAGCACAGGTACGGCATCGTCGCCCGGCGCAACGATGGTCAGAGAACAACTCGATCAAGCCGTCGATGTGTCCGTCCTGACACCCCAAACACCGATCGCCGAGGCGATCGAAGTGCTGAGGAACGCCGTGAGCCCGCCTTTGCAGGTCGTCGTGCTGTGGAAAGACCTGCTGGAAGGGGCAAGTGTTGAGCCGTCCGCACCGATCGACATCGACGGCATGCCTTCCGTTCGACTGGGGACGGCCCTCGACCTCCTGTTGAAAGGCATATCCGACCCGCTTCCCAGCGCACCCGCCGTGGTGTACAGGATCAGAGACAACGTGATCGTGATTGGGACATCCAACGCTCTGGGGATGGCAAGCACATTCGCCACAGGCGCCATGACCCAGACCGATATCCGGACCCTGGCGGCTCAGAAGGACGAACTGACCAGAGCGATCCAAAGTCTGGAACTAAATCAGGTGAGCATGGAGGCCCGTCGAAAAGCAATGTACGTGCAGATCGAGGAGACCAGACAGCAGGCAGACAGGAGACTGGCACAGGACACCGTGACCCAGGAGCTGGAAAAGCTCGTCCAGATCAGCACCACCCACCTCGAACTGCTCCAGCAGAGAGTGGCAGCCGGGCAGACGACCCAGGCAGACCTGGCCTCGGCCCAAGAGAGCGTTGCGAGGGCACGGATCGAGTTGGCGCGCCGCCGGGAGGAGTTGTCCAAACTCACAGGCGGCGGACGGATCGAGCAATACGACAGCGAGTTGAGCAAGATGGCCATCGACGAAGCGGAGAGCCGGGCCAGACTGGACGTCCTTCGCAAGCAGCTTGCCGATGTGCAAGGGCAACTGACGCAGGCATCGACCTTCGACCCCGAGGCCACGAGAATGCGCATCGCCCAAGAGACGCTGGACCTCACCAATCGCCGAGTCGGGGAGTTGGAGACGCGACTGGCGACCCTTCAGCCGCCAACTGTGACGGTGATCGGCGCCAACTGAACCGACGGGTGAACTCCGAGCAGCATCGTCATTTGTAGGGTGCGTACCACGCACCCTACATGATTCTCTCCTTTCGCCTCCTTTCATTCCTTTCGGCGATCTGCTCCCTGGCCCTTTCATCTCGCGAGAAAGGCATTGAACGCGGGCCGGCACAGGGTACAATGCTCTTGCCCCGGCAATAGCGGGCTGGGACGCATTTGCGATGCACAATGGTCGAGGAGAAGTGAAATGGCCGTCCAGAAGAAAGCCGACGCCGTCGAACCCAGTCTCAAGAGCACCAAGCAGGAACTGTTGGATGCCTATACCGAGATGCGGCAGCAACTGTTGGACAAGGACAAGACGCAGTTGAAGCCGGAGCAGAAGGTCCAGGAGAAGAAGGAGTCGCAGGTCCTGACCGCCGTGCAGGCGATGACCGCCGACGGCGTGCTCCAGAGGATCAACCAGCTCAAGCAGGAAATGGCCAGGACGCTGACCGACTTGGGTGACAAGCTGGCCTCGGAGGTGGACAAGTGCGACCAGGTTCAGCAGGCCATTGAGATCAAGGAAAAGGAGTTGGCGGAGGTCTTCGAGATCGACCGGGCTGCGGGGACATTGGCCGCCTTGATCGAGGCGCAACACCGAGAGAAGGAACGGTTCGAGCGACAGATGACCGAGGAGAAAGAGCGTCTGACTGAGGAGATCGAGTCTACCCGCGAGCAGTGGAAGGGCGAAAAGGCCGAGCGCGACGCCCTGCTCAAAGAGCAGGACGCCATCGAGGCCAAGCGGCGCCAGCGCCAGCAGGAGGAATACAAGTACGCGTTCGAGCGGGAACAGCAGTTGGCGAGAGACAAGTTCGAAGACGAAAAGGCCAAGATGCTCGCGGAAAAGGCCCAGATCGAGAAGGAGACGAAGGCCCTCCGGGAGCAGACGGAGAAGAGCCTCCAGGAGCGAGAGAAGCAGATCGCCGAGCGGGAGAAGGAATTCACGTCCCTGCAGATCCAGGTCCAGGAGTTCCCCAAGCGGCTCGACAGCGCCGTGGCAACCGCAGTCAAGGAGACCACCGAACGGGTCGGGCGCGAAGCCAAATACCAACAGGACCTGCTGCAGAAGGATTTCGAAGGCCAGAGGAACGTTCTGACGGCCCGGATTCAATCGCTGGAGAAGACGGTCAAGGAACAGGCTGAACAGCTTGCCAAACTCTCGCAGCAGCAGGAGGCCGCTTACCAGAAGATCCAGGATGTGGCGGTCAAAGCCATCGAAGGCGCATCGAAGCTTGGCTCATTCGGCAGCCTGGTCCACACGCTCAAGGAACAGGCCCGCAAACAAACCAGCGAAGAGTAGACCGATATCCGAGAAGGACAGATGGTGTGCATGGTACACCCTGCTACGCCGACCATCTTGAACTGTTGAGCACAGTCACAGTGCAGGCCCCGAAGGGGGCCCGGAGAGGGAGTTTTGTGCTTTGGGGCCTCTGGCGTGTATGCGAACGAAACGCTCGCTTGAGGGTGTGCGAAGCACCCCTGCTGCTGGTGGCTCTTGTGCGATGAACTCCCGCCGCCCTCAGTGCGAAGCGCCGCTACGCGTCGGGGCGGCGGAATCCAGAACACTCTTCGAACCCGTATTCCATCGTGCGCACGTGCCACCAATCATTCTGGCACGGTGGCATACTACCTTCGGAGCCGCCGGCAGACCTTGTCGCTGGTCAGCTCTCGCAGGGCATCGGATGCAATCCAGCGGGCGGCTTTCGAGTCGGTCCGGCGGATCTCCTGGGCTGTTCGCACGGCGGCTTCGTTCAGATAGCGACTGCGTTTGCCAATCTGTCGCAGGGCCCAGTTGACCGCTTTCTTGACGAAGTTGCGGTCGTCGGCCGCATGTTGGGCAATGAGAGGCAGGAACGCCAGGAACCGCTCGTCCGGGGTCTTCTTGTCATGGACGGCCAAGGTCGCCATGAGCACGAAACCCGCCCGCTTGACGTATTCTCCCTGTCGCCCGGTCCATTCGACCGCCTTGTCCCAGGCATGACGGGTCTGATCGAAGAGGCAACCGCAGGCCGAATCGCAGACGGCCCACGAATTGAAGTCCTTCGCCCATCGCTCCATTTGTGGGATGGTGACCTCGGCCGGGTCGTCGATCAGAGCGGCCAAGATACAGGCGTCGTGAATCCCGGTCCGCCAGAGTCGGGCGGCCAGACCGTGGTCTCTGCCGATCTCTTTGGCGAGTCTGCGGAGATCCGGGGCGGAGAGGCTGTGAAAGAATTGGCCTTGACAGGCATGGTAGAATACTGGACATGGATGAACAAGGAATTCTACCAGGAATGGAATCCCAGGTCAGCGGGATGGAAACCACCTCAGACACACGT
>JBDKRX010000060.1:0-15844 GCA_039683175.1 Phycisphaerales bacterium | reverse complement strand
TGGGCCTTGGTCACGGCGCGGTGCAAGTATTATCAACGGCGAAATCATGCCTCGTATGAAAGTCGGAAACGCACTCAGCGTCGAGCCAACAAACAGATGGATTCGTCATAGCGCTGTCGTACTAATCACCGAATGCAGGAATCATCTTAAGCGGCTGTACGAACAAGGGGACACCGGAAGCCTTGGTAGATCCCAGTGATCGTGGAACTGGCGCCAGCCATCAGGAGGTCGAACTGGATTGCCGTCTCCTGACGCGAAGATAGTGCAGGATGGAATCCGTGAGGGGTTGCGGGGCATCGGGCAGGGGGGTACACTTCACTCACGAGTTCGTGTTCAGCAGGTGTGTCGGAGAACTGAGTTATTGCGGAGTTGACACTATGGGGCTTTTCAATCGTTTTGGTGGCGGGGTGGCGCGTCTTCTGACTTTGGCGGGTCTCGTGCTGCTGGGCGGGGCGGTTTGTTGGGGGGATTTGCTGGGGGATTTGGCGAAACCCCATGAGGGGCGGAGCATGCGGGCGACCTCGACCCGCAAGATCGGAGCCGACGGCAAGCCGGACCCGAACGGCGTGCCTGATCCGAATAGCAATTCGGACAACAGCAACGTCGCACCGGGACAGCGGAAGATTCTGATGGACGTCAAAGGGCCGGGCGTCATCACGCACATCTGGATCACCTTCCTGGGACCCGAGCCGCAATCCTGGGCCAAGAACGGCTCCGCCAACCACCAGGAGATGCTCCTGCGGATCTACTGGGACGGTTCCGAACGGCCGGGTGTGGAGGCTCCCGTGGGGGATTTCTTCGCCAATAGCTTCGGCAAACGCAGCCAGGTGGTCAGCCTGCCGGTGATCGTCGAGGACGCCGATTCGTACAACTGCTTCTGGCAGATGCCGTTCCGCAAGTCGGCCCGGGTCGAGATCGTCAACGAGAGCGACAAGCAGATCAGCCTGCTCTACTACAACATCGACTGGATCAAGAAAGACAAGCTCCCGAAGGATACGCCGTACTTCTACGCCCAGTACCGCCAAGAATACCCCGCCGAGAAGGGCAAGGACTACGTCATCCTCGACACGAAGGGCAAAGGTCACTACGTCGGCACGGTCCTGAGCGTGCGGACCCGCAGTCCGTCCTGGTTCGGCGAAGGCGATGAGAAGGTCTACATCGACGGCGAGGAGAAGGCCTCCATCTGGGGCACCGGCACCGAGGATTACTTCCTCTCGGCCTGGGGTCTCAAGACGACGAGCACGCCGTACTTCGGCGTTCCATACTTCGATCAGTGGGGTATCGTGGGCGGCCACACGTCCGCCTACCGCTGGCACATCAACGACCCCTTCGTGTTCGAGAAGGGGATCAAGGTGACGTTCGAGCATTTCGGCTGGATCTCGCCCGACGAGAACCCGCAGTTCAAGACGCACAGTTGGAATGAGCGGGAGGACGACTATTCGAGCGTGGCGTTCTGGTACCAGACGGGCGCGCCGACGTTCCAGGCCCGCGCGCCGCACGCCCGCGAGCGGACGCTGCCGAGCATCGAGCGCAAGACGATTCTTGCCCGGGACTTTGCCGCGGAGCAATACCACGGCCAGGGCGAGGCGGTCGCCCAGGACCTGGACCTGTATCCCCAGGGACATCTGTTATACAAGCCCCAGCAGCAGGAAAACGCCTGGGTCGAGATCCCGTTCGAGGTCGAGAAGAAAGAACCGCTGCGGCTCCTGGTGGTCCTGACCCGTGCGGGCGACTACGGCCGGTACCAGGCCTCTCTCAACGGCGTGAAACTCGGCGGCGTGATCGACCTGTACGGCGCCGAACTGTCCACGGTCGAGCATCACCTGTTGGATTTCTGGCCCGAGCCGGGCAAGTACACGCTCCGTCTGGAGTGCGTGGGCAAGGCCCCTGTCTCCGATGGGTACTACCTCGGCATCGAGTCCGTCCGCCTGCGGGAGCGGCGTCCCCGCGTCGTCGAGTATAACCATGTCCCGACTGAAGACTGGCGCGTGAAGCCCACGCTGTACGAGTGATCGTCGTGGGCGAGGAGGACCCAGTGAACAACCGGATTACCTGCCCGAACTGCCAGACGCAATTCGAGATCACCGAGGTGATTTCGAGCCAACTGAGGGCGAGCGTTCTCGCTGAGGTGGAGGCCGAGATGGGTCCAGTCCGCCAGCGGCTCAAGCAGCAGCAGGACGAACTCGCCCAGCGACAGCGAGAACTCCAAAAGCAGATCGAGTCCGTGGATGAGCAGGTGAAGGCGAAGCTGGCCCAGGAACGTCCGGCGATAGAACGCGTGATTCGCGAGCGGGCGAAAGAGGAACGGGACTTGGAGTTGAGGGACAAGGCCGCCGCGATAGCGGAATTGCAGGCCAAGGTGCAGCAGGCCAATCAGAAGGAGCTGGCCTTTCTGAAGAAGGAACGCGAGCTCCAGGATCGGGTGGAGGCCGTCGAGCTGGAAGTCACCCGGCGGACCCACGAGCAGTTGCAGAAGGTCCGGGAGCAGGCCCTCAAGGAACTGGACGAACAGCACCGGCTCAAGCTCATGGAGAACGAGCAGAAGGTCCAGACGCTCCTGCGACAGATCGAGGACCTCAAGCGCAAGGCCGAGCAGGGCTCGCAACAAGCGCAGGGCGAGGTCCTGGAACTGGCGCTGGAGGAACTCCTCAAGCAACTGTTCCCGACGGATTCCATCGAGCCGGTGCCCAAGGGGGTCCGAGGGGCCGACGTGATTCAACGAGTCTTCGACGACAGCGGGACCGACTGCGGCCTGATTTTGTGGGAGTCCAAACGGACGAGGCACTGGTCCAAAGAGTGGCTGCCCAAGCTGCGGGACGATCTGCGGATGGTCGGTGCATCCCGGTCGATCATCGTCAGCGAACAACTGCCCGAGCACATCCGGCACTTTGGCCAGGTCGACGGTGTCTGGGTCGCGAACTGGGCCTGTGTCCACCCGGTGGCGACCATGCTCCGCGAGGGGCTGATCGGCGTCGCCAAGAGCCGGCGGGCCCTGGACGGCCAGCATAGCAAGATGGAGTTTGTCTACAATTACCTGATCGGCCAGGAGTTCTACAATCGTGTCTCCGGCGTCGTCGAGGCGTTCGTGACGATGCGACAGGAGTTGGAGGCGGAGAAACGGGTGTTGAATACCTGCTGGAAGAAGCGGGAAAAACAACTCGAACGCGTGCTCTTGAGCACCTCCGGCCTCTATGGCGACCTTCAGGGCATTATCGGCAGCACGCTGCCCGCGATCCAGGGTATGAGTCTGGCGGTTCTCGAAACCGACGGCAAGGCCCTGCCCGGCCCCGAGGAACCCGATGCATAGCGGGGGCCGGCTATCGACATGGGAATGAAGCGCAAGGCACACGACAAGAAAGAGCGGCCGGAGCCGGCGAAGAAGCCGGTCTTGTGGAAGCGTCTGCTCGCGGCGGTGCTTGGCCCGCTGTCGTTTCTCATCTTGGTGGAGCTTGTGCTCTCGCTCGCAGGCTATGGATTGCCCAAGGCTTTCTTCATCCCCTGGAAGGTCGCTGGCCAGACGCTCTATCTGGCCAACGAACACTACTGCGAGCATTTCGTCCCCAAGTCGTTGTCCCGGACGCCGGAGCCTTGCGTGCTGGGCCCAAAGGGCGAATCGACGATCCGGATTTTCGTCCTGGGGAGTTCCGCTGCGTATGGCGATCCCGAGCCGGCCTATGGGTTCTGCCGACAGTTGGAATTGCTGCTCAACGAGCACGCGAGCGGCAAGTCGTTCGAAGTGGTCAACGCAGCCGTGACAGCGATGAATTCCCACGTGGCTAAGCGAATCGCGGGGGACTGCGTTGCGCAGAAGCCCGATCTGTTCATCTTGTTCATGGGCAACAACGAGGTCGTCGGTCCCTATGGACCGCCCACGCTGCCGGCGTCGCTCTATTCCAGCCGGAGGTTCATCAATGCCTGCATCACGGCCAAGAAGGAGACCCGGATCGGCCAGTTTCTGAAGAACCTCTCGCTGGCAACGAATGGGAAGGGACAGGCCGACGCCAAATGGCAGGGCATGGAGAGCTTCCTGACGAGCCGGATCGCGAGGGACGACCCGAAGCTCCGGGACTGCTATCGACACTTCCGCTCCAATCTCGACGACATCATCCGGATTGCCCGGGGTTGCGGGGCCCGAGTGCTCCTGTGCACAGTCCCCGTCAACATCCGGTCCTGTGCCCCGTTTGGATCGCAGCACAAAGCAGGTCTGCCCGCGGAGGCCCTCGCCCAATGGGACCGGGCGTTTCAGGAGGGAAGGGCCCTGGAGCGAGCAGGGGACTTCGCGGGTGCGTTGGCGGCCTATGAGAAGGCCCGCCGGATCGACGATTCCCATGCGGACCTGGCGTTCTGCATGGGCCGATGTCTGGCGGCCCTCGGCAGGACGGACGAGGCGCGGCGTGTCTTGGTCGAAGCCAGGGATCTCGACGTGCTTCGGTTCCGGGCCGACAGCTCGATCCTTCGCGTGATTCGCGAGACGGCGCAGGCGTGGTCGGCGAAAGACGTTCGACTGCTCGACCTGGATGCGAATGCTGCGGACCTGTTCGTCGATCATGTGCATCTGGATTTCCGCGGCAACTTCCTGGCGGCCCTCGCCGCACTGCGGCAGATTCGGGAGATGATGCCCCAGGCCGCACTGGTCGAACCCAAAGGATCGGAGGACGAGCTTCTCGATTTGTGCCGCCGGCGTCTGCTGTACGACGAGCACGAACAGTATCGGCTTGCGATGGTGATGTACCGGCGCAAGACGATCCCGCCATTTTCGGAGCAGATCGACCACGACGCCGAATTGGCCGGTCTTCGCGCAGAGCTGCTCCGGTTACGTCAGGTCGAGAAGGGTGTGAAGGAGCCCGAGTCCGTCTATCTCGAAGCAGTCCGCCGGCGGCCGCTCGATACGTATCTGATCCTCCGTCATGGCCAGTTCCTGATGGCGACCGGCCGCCCGAGGGAGGCGATGGAGATGTACCGCAAGGCGCTCGACACGAGACCTTTCGATATGCGGATCCGAGTCGCGTTATCTCAGGTGTTCATCCTGGGCAATATGAGAGATGAAGCCGTCGACGTGCTCACTTCCAGGCAGACGCCGGACCGCTACACGCGAAAGGACGCCTTGCTGTCACTCGGCGCCTTCTGTGCGCAGACGGGCAATATCGCCCAGGCTACTGCCATCTATGAGGAGTTGAGCCGGATGGATTCCAGGAACCTCGACATCCTGGTGAATCAGGCGGCGGCCGCCTCACAGCGGGACGACCTGCCTGCGATGAAGCGATACCTGGACAAGGCGCTCGAACTGGCCCCCAATTCGGTCTTAGCCGCCACGAATATGGGCAACTACTGCGCCAAGCGGAGCCAGCCCGCCGAGGCGCAGAAGTGGTTTGTCAAGGCCACCCAACTGGATCCGCGGGACCCGTTCGCGCACATCGGCGCGGGGATCCAGTCCGTGCGGCTCAAGCAGATGGACAAGGCGACCGAGCACCTGACGCGGGCCGTGGCGCTCAAGCCCGACTTTGTCGAAGCCTACCTGCTCCTGGCGGCGATTCACGATCAGGCCGGCAGGAAGGAAGAGGCGAAGAAGTATCTGGATTTGGCCTCCCTCTTCCGGCCGGGGCCCCAGCCGTGACCTGTTCGCGTCACTGTGTGTCCTGAGACGTACTTGGGCGGCATGAGCAGCGGGGGACTGGGCTTCCCCGACACCGGGGACAAGTCCGTCATCGGCGGCCTGGCCCGCGAGTTCTATCATCTTGTCTGGCTGCCCTATCGTCTGGCCCGGCGACAGACGCCCGAGCCGGTCGGCATAGGTTCCTATTCGATAGGCAACGTAGTGCCTCTTTTGCCGCGGCAAAGCCGCCCGGCGAGTGAAATCGACTTGCATCGGTCCGATCGAATCGCTATAATAAGCAGTTGAAAATGCGCGTGAGCGCAGCTCTTGTCAAACCGGCGTTGCCTGCCCGAAAAACGGGTGGCGCAGCCGGGTTGGGGGATGGAACCCAGTCCTGTGAAGGATAGTCATGCGACTTGATCTTGCGTCCGGGCTGGCGGTATTTCACCGGCAGTCGCGGGAAGCAAGTATTTGTGTTGTGCGCTGCGCGTACGCGCGCACAGGTAACCGAGGAGGAGTACATCATAGGAACGGAGTGAGGAGGATCACCCATGAAGTGGCCGACAATTCATCATGTGCTGGTGGCGGCGGTTCTCGTGAGTCTCTGCGCAGTCGGTTTGTCGCAAGCCGGCGAACTGCGGGCGTGGGGTCTGGATGGCGATGGCCAGGTGACAGGTGTCCCGTCGGGAGGCGACTATATCGCGGTTGCCGCCGGCGATGCGCACGGATTGGCCCTGCGCTCCGACGGCATTGTCGTGGCCTGGGGTCGCGACGGCGATGGCCAGTGCGATGTCCCTGTCGGGACCTACCGGGCTATTGGCGCTGGCGCCGATTTCAGCCTGGCGATTCGCTCCGACGGTTCGATTGCCGCCTGGGGCTATGATGGCGGGAGACAGGTTTCCGATGTCCCGCAGGGCAACGATTTCGTGGCTGTTGACGGCGGGGAATTCTTCGCCGTGGCGCTGAAATCCGACGGCTCGATCGTCGCCTGGGGCAATGACCGCTGGGGACAGGTTTCCGATGTCCCCTCCGGCGCGGATTTCACGGCTGTGGTCGCCGGCGATGACCACGCGGTGGCCCTGCGCTCCGACGGCTCGCTGGTGGCCTGGGGTACTGGGCGGCGGTCGAAGGGACACCGACGACCGGCGCGTTCACTGCCATTGCCGCCGGTGGGGCCTTCAGCGTGGCTCTCCGGGACGATGGCTCCATCGTCTGGTGGGGTGAAGATACCCACGGTTATGACCTTGCTCTCGTTCCGAGGGGCGAGGACTTCGTCGCGGTCTCGGCCGGGTATCTCCACGCCCTGGCCCTGAAGCAGGACGGTACCGTCGTTGCCTGGGGCGCCGGCGCCGATGCCTCCGGCCACCCCAACTGGGGACAGGCGATGCCGCCGGACGGCAACGATTTTGAGGCCGTTGCCGGCGGGTTGTACTTCAGTCTTACCGTGGCAGGCGAGACCGAATCGGATGATCCGGATGATCCGACGAACGTCTCCGACAATTTCGACGACAACCGCTTGGCGGGCTCCTGGTCGCTTTTGGGCGACGATCTGACAGGCTGTATGCTGGTGGAGCAGAATCAACGTTTGGAACTGATCACCACCTCGAAGGCAAAAGGAACTTCCACCTATTGTGTGGGCACTGATTGGCAGCTCGATCCGGCCGGGGATTTCTCGTTCCGAGTGGACTATCACTATAGCGCGGTTACGGATGAGAGCGGGTGGGTCTTTTTCGGGATCGCGCCCGACGCCAACGATCCGGGCGGCCGCTACGTCAAAGTGGGAGTCGGATGCGACGGGCAATCGGCCTACATCTGGTACGAGGTGAGCGCCGGCACGCTGAGCCAACTCCGCAGCAGCACCCGTCGCCATGATGATGGCGTGCTGTACGTGTCGTACGACGCCGTGCAGGACAGGCTGTATCTCAGCGACATAGACTACGGCAGCGAAAACGCCGCCATGACGGTGGCGGGTGTGGTGCGGTCCTCCTGGGGCGGCGTGCCGCTCACCGTGTTCCTCGGCGGCGGGGCCAGTGCCCTGGAATTGACGTCCGGCGAGGCATGGCTCGACAATTTCGTGGTCGATACGGGCACGTTGTTCGCAGAGCCGGTCGTTCGTTCCTTCAACGAGGTCTATCGCTTCTGGTCGCCGGTCCTGGCGTTTCACTTCTACACGATCGATGCCGCCGAGCGGGACGCCGTCATCCGCGATTATCCGGGTGTCTGGACGTACGAAGGGCCCGTCTACAAGGCGGCCACCACTGCGTTCGAGTCCGGTCTGTCGCCGGTATACCGCTTCTGGTCTGTGAAGGGTGGTCACTTCTACACCATCGACGAGGCCGAGAGGGATGAGCTCATCGTCAGAGGCGCGGACGTTTGGACCTACGAGGGGCCGGTGTTCTACGCATATCCCGAAGGGGCTCAGCCGACGGACACCATGCCCGTGTATCGGTTCGTGAATGCCAGCAACGGCAGTTACTTCTATACGATAAACGAGACCGACCGGGATTGGCTCATCAAAGAACACCCCGACGTCTACACATATGAAGGTGTGGCGTTCTACGCCTACCCGCTGTAACGGGGGCCGATCCGGCCCGCGCCGGGAGACATGTCATCTTCCTGCGGATTGGGGACTGGGGGACTCAGCATTGCGACCCCAGCCTCCAATCCGCTGTTTCCATTGATGCGACTCGCGAGCGTCCTGTCCCTTGTGCCAGGGGTATCGTCCCGTTAGAATACTGTCTGTATCTCGATTCATGGCAGGTGTTGGGCGCCGATCGGCGCAAAGGAGGTCCCCATCATGAGTCCAACGGGCGGTTTGTCGCGACGAAGTGTCTTGAAGAAATCCCTTGCCGGCGTGGCCCTGATGGCCTCCGGGGCCGTTTCGATGCGGGCCCAATCGACGCCGGATAGGCGACTGAGACTCGGCGGACCGGTCTTCGAGAAATACCAGGACCCACAAGGCTGGGTCGATGCCCTCAGGCGGCTTGGCTACTCGGCCGCTTACTGCCCGGTGGGCGCCGATGCCGGCGAGGATGAGATTCGGGCCTATGAGCAGGCGGCAGGCAAGGCGGATATCATCATCGCCGAGGTGGGCGCCTGGAGCAATCCGATCTCTCCGGATGAGTCTACTCGCGAGGCGGCCATCGAGAAGTGTCGCACGCACCTTGCGCTGGCGGATCGGATCGGGGCCCGCTGCTGTGTGAACATCGCCGGCTCGCTCAGCGAACAATGGGATGGGCCCGCCGGGGCGAACTTCACACAGGATGCTTTTGACCTGATCGTGGCGACGACCCGCTCGATCATCGATGCCGTCCAGCCCACGCGAACGTGCTTTGCGCTGGAGACGATGCCCTGGGCATACCCCGATTCGCCCGACTCCTACCTGCGGCTGCTCAAGGCGATCGACCGCAAGGGCTTCGCAGTCCACCTGGATCCGGTGAATCTGGTGTGCAGTCCGCAGCGATACTACGGCAACGCCGAGCTGATCCGCGAGTGCTTCGAGAAACTCGGGCCGCACATCAAGAGTTGCCACGCAAAGGATATTCTCCTGCAGAAGAAGCTTACCACGCATCTCGACGAGGTCCGCCCGGGCGCCGGCGGCCTGGATTACGCGGTGTTCCTCCAGGAGTTGAGCCGATTCCCGGGCACGCCGTTGATGCTGGAGCACCTGTCGAATCCGCAAGAGTACGAACAGGCTGCCGGTCACATACGAAACGTGGCAAAGGCAACAGGATTGTCGTTCGCCTGATGGTTGCGGCGTACGCCGTGCGCGGACTCCAGGGGCCTGCGGATCGGTATCGCTCGTGCTGTCGGCGAGTCAATCGGTTGGATCGGAGTTGTCCGGCCGGCGGGCTGTCCCCCGGTGGAGAGCCTGCTGTCCATAGCGGTCGCGGATCTTGTCGGCGATCAGGTCGAGTTTCTTGAGCTTCTCCTGCTCGCGATCCGGGAAGAGCCACTGCTCGCCGGTTCCCTCTCGCTCCAGGCCGGAGGCGGCGAAACCCAGCAATCGCAGGGGCCCTGCAGATTGGCTCTGCCATCGCCGAAAGACTCTCTCCGCGGCCTGCCACAGCAGGTGGGTCGCGTTCGTTCCCTCGGCCAGCGTCTCACTGCGAGTGATAGTGCGGAAGTCTCCATAACGCAATTTCAGCGTGATGGTTCTTGCCTGGAGCCCTCTTCGGCGGAGCCGCTGGGCCACTTCCTCGACCTGCCCCATGAGGACGCTCAGGAGGATATCACTGTCGCGAAGGTCCGTTGCGAAGGTCTCTTCGCTCGAAAGGCTTTTGCACTGCTGGTCCGGCTCGACCTCCCGGTCGTCCTCGCCATGAGCCAATCGCAACAGCTCTTCCGCGGCGTTGCCCACAACTGCTTGGAGTTGTGCTGCTGTTCTGCATCGAAGCTGTCCAATCGTCTCGATGCCATGAGAACGCAACGTCTTTTCCGTGACCTTGCCGACGCCCCAGATCCTGCCGACAGGCAGGGGGTCGAGGACCTGCCGCTTGTTCTGTTCCGTGATGACGACGAACCCGTCGGGTTTCCGCAGATCGGAGGCCAGCTTGGCGAGAAACTTGTTCGGCGCGATTCCCACGGAAGCGGTCAGGGAGGTCTGCTCCCGAATGCGGCTCTTGATCTGCCGTCCGATCTCTTCCGCGGGTCCGAACAACTTCGTGCTATCAGTCACGTCGAGAAACGCCTCGTCGAGAGAGAGCGGCTCCACCAGGGGCGTGTAGCTCTTGAAGATCGTGTGGATGGCGTGGGAGACCTCGGCATATCGCGCCATGCGAACGGGCAGGAGCACCGCGCGCGGGCACAACCGCAGGGCCTGGGCCGTGGGCATCGCGCTGTGGACGCCGAACTTGCGGACCTCGTAGGACGCGGCGCTGACGACCCCGCGGCTCTTCGGATCGCCCCCGACGATCACCGCCTGGCCCTGCAACTCCGGATGGTCGGACTGCTCGATGGAAGCATAAAAGGCGTCCATATCCACGTGAATGATCTGCCGTGCTTGAGCCATGGGTTGTCTTCAATCGGTTTCCCGCCGTCTGGCCCTCGGATTACACGAGACTTAGGCCAAGAACAGCATTATAGACTGCCTGCAGACCGTGGGCAAGGCGACGCTGAAGGGGGATTCGTTTCCGGACTTTGGCCTTTACAATCGGCCGCGGACCTATAAAATAAACCATTTTCTGCCGGTCGGTCGAAGATCGGGCGTACCCGGGAGTCGACGCCTCCGGTGGCATGAAACAGAATTTGGGATGCAGTATGACAAGGGTCGCACTTTACGATACGACGCTACGCGACGGCATGCAGGCCGAAGGGGTGAGTTTCTCGCTGGAGGACAAGCTGGCCATTGCGAAACGGCTGGATAGCCTCGGCGTGGACTACATCGAAGGGGGCTACGCCGCCTCCAACCCCAAGGAGATGCAGTTTTTTCAGGAAGTGGCCAAACTCGGCCTCGCGAACTCGAAGATTTCCGCATTTGGCAGCACCCGGCGGGCCGATTGCAGCGTCTCCGACGACCTCTCGCTCAATTCCATCGTCGCCTGCAAGTCGCCGGCCGCTACGATCGTCGGCAAGACCTGGGATCTGCACGTGCGGCATGTGCTCGGCTGTTCCCTCGAGGAAAACCTGGTGATCTGCGCCGAATCGGTGCGATACCTGAAGCAGAAGGGGATTGAGACGATCTTTGACGCCGAGCATTTGTTCGACGGCTATAAGGAAAACCCGGAGTACTCGATGAAGGTGCTCCAGGCGGCTGCGGAGGGGGGGGCCGATGCCCTGGTGCTCTGCGACACCAACGGCGGGTCGCTGCCGGAGCAGATCTTCGAGATCACGCAGCAGGTCTGCCGGGCCTTCGGTTCGCTGGTCGTCGGCATCCACACGCACAACGATGCAGACTGCGCTACCGCCAATTCGCTTGCGGCGGTCCGGGCCGGCGCCAGGCAGGTCCAGGGAACCATCAATGGCATGGGCGAGCGGTGCGGCAATGCGGATCTGTGTTCCGTCATCCCCGGCCTGACCCTCAAGATGGGTTTCGAGACGCTGAGTCCGGAGAAGATGCGAATGCTGACGGAGACCTCCCGCTTCATCTACGAGATCGGCAATATTGCCCCTGTGACGAATCTGCCCTATGTGGGCAGCAGCGCATTCGCCCATAAGGCGGGTCTGCACGTCGATGCCCTCCGAAAGAGCAAGCGGACGTACGAGCATATCGATCCCCAGCTCGTCGGGAACGAGCGACGGTTCCTGATCTCAGAGCTCAGCGGCAAGTCGAACGTCCTCGCAGAAATGGAAAAAGCCCAGCTCGCGCAGGACCCGAAGCTGGCCCGCAAGATTCTCTCTCGCGTGCAGGACCTCGAGAACGAGGGCTACCAATTCGAGGCAGCCAACGCGAGCTTCGATCTGTTGACCAAGAAGGTCATCGGCACGTACAAGCCATCGTTCGAGCTGATCGAGTACCATGTCGAGGTCGAGAAACGCAAAACGGGCGAGATTCTCACCGAATCGACCGTCAAGCTCAAGGTGGGCGACAAGGTTGAGCATGTGGTTGCCGAGGGCGACGGTCCGGTCAATGCGCTGGATGCCGCCCTGCGAAAGTCGCTGGAGAACTTCTACCCCTGCATCCGCGAGATGCATCTGATCGACTACAAGGTCCGCGTGGTCAACGGCAGAGCAGGGACGGCGGCCCGGGTCCGCGTGGTGATCGAATCGCGGGACAAGCAGTCGGTCTGGGGCACGGTTGGCGTCTCGGAAAACGTCATCGAGGCAAGCTGGCTGGCGCTTGTCGACAGCGTCGAGTACAAGATCCATCGGGCGACGGCGTAACGCGATTCCTGTGGGAAAGAAACAGGTCCCCGAGGGCTGCAAGACCCTGAGGGACCTGTTGGATTCATGGTCGCGGCGTCGGATGCTTATTCTGCGTTGACGGTCTCTTGGGCTGCGGCGTGCTGCCTTCGTTTGCGTCGATTGACCGTTCGCCGGTCGGGGGTCGGAACCGGCTGTTCATCCGCGGCCACCTGAAGTACCTCCGCCGCGGTCGCGGCGAATCCATCGGCCCCAATCTCTTCCCACAGGCCCTCTGCTCGGTTGAATAGCCCGCCGGAAACCACGATCCGCATGTCGGGCCATGCGTTCACCGTGCGGATGCGGTCGATTAGCCGACGGATGTCGGGCGCCTGCTTCGGCGTCGTCCCATAGACCAGCAGCACGTCGGGGGCGTATTCGTTGATGTAGGCGAAAACATCGTCGTTTGAGAGGCCGCCGCCCAGGAATCGTACCTGCCAGCCGTCGCTCTCGAACAGATCGGCGATCATCTGGGCGCCGAGTTCCTGCAACTCCTCGCGAGAGCAGCAGACCGCTACTTTCTTGTGCTTCGCGGGCCGGCGGGGCAGCTTGTTCTGCAACTGGTCCACGATCGTGCGGTTGATCCGCGTGGCGAGATGCTCCTGCACGGATGTGATCCGGTCCGTGCGAGAGAGGCGTTCGATCTCGGCCATCACCGGCCAGATCAGGTGCAGATAGACCGAGTTGGCTGGCACGCCACGCTGCATCGTCTCCTCAATGATGGAGCGGCAAGTGCTGCGGTCGCCCTGGAGCAGGGCTTCGAGGTAACGGGCGAGTGTTTCTTCCTTCACCATGCGATTCTCCTTTGTACATCCTTTACAGTGTCGTGCCAGTCATCTTTAACATGTTTAACATTGGCTGCCTCAGGCGTGATAAGCTGGGCAATATATTCTTGGTAGGTGTGATATCGGAGGATGTACAAAAAAAACTTGAGTCAAAATAGGAAAGATTGGCTGAATGAGTAGTGTGTGATTCTCTATCAAAAGACAGACTCGGCTCGCCAAGTTGACTCTGTGGAGCGGCGTTGGTCCCGTCTTCCTTGCGGTCCTGCGGTAAGGGTCCGACAATATCGACTCTCATTGGGCCGGAGCATCGACGGAAGGGGGGCAGAGGGGATGGCCATGCCCTCTGGGGTGCAGGAGATTCCCCTTGCGGTCGCCTCCTGGGATCGAGTATAACAGATACTGCTATGTTGGGACTGCATTCGTATCACGGCGGTGCAGGGGTAGCGTGTGGGCGTGCGCAAGGGAGTCATTGGAGTGTGGAAGCGCATCGCACGAGGTCCATGGTGAGGTCAGACGGGCAACAGGGTGGCGACCGCGGTAATGCACTGCCCGGTGGCATGCGCGTTGTCATCCATCGATGAGGCTTATCTGACCGGATCTGCACCGGCCGAGTAGGCCAAAACGTTCCGTCGGTCACCGGCATTCTGTCTCCGCCTGCGCCGGTTGCCGGCGACTGGTCATTCTTGGGAATGCGGGGCTTGGCTTCTGCCGCAGGGTCCCGCTCTACTTCTGAAGGGAGGATGTGTATGGACAGAATGCCGTTACTTCCAATCTGCGCTATCTGGCTGGTCTCCGTTGCGATTGTGCCCGCTCAGGGGGGGCTGGACGATGGATTGGTGTCCTACTTCAAATTGGATGATGGGAGCGGGACCACGGCGGTCGATTCTTCCGGCAATGGGCACCATGGTACGCTCGTCGGAACGCAGACGCAGTGGGTGGAGGGCTATTTCGACGGCGGCGTGCTGTTCGCGACCGGCGAGGCGGAAGCCCACGTGGAGTTCCCGACAACGGGCATGTCGGTGACGGCCGGAACGATCTCCGTGTGGGGATATCTGGGTGATCCGCAGGCGTCGCGGACGCGCTATTTCTTCGGGCATACGACGCGACCGCCGTACGGTAGCCGCATCCAGATCTACATGGACGGCGGCACGACGAATCTGGACCTCGGCCTGGGCGATTCACATGCTCGGAGGACGGACATGATGGTGCTGCCGACCGAGACGTGGACCCACGTGGTGCTGACCTGGGACAGGGGCACCTATGTGGTGTACGTGAACGGCGCCAGCATCGCCACCGGGGCCTACACGGGGCTTACGGCGCTTGACCCGGTCGCCAACATCAGCGATGACTCCAACCCAAGTGAGAGCGAAGCCTTCGATGGCATCCTTGACGAAGCACGCATCTATGATCGGGCGATTACCGCGGCGGAAGTGATGGAGATCTTCCGGACATTGCCGCCGTCTCGGATCAATGCGCGATCACCCAAGCCGGAGGACAAGGCCGTGGATGTGCCTCGCGATACGCTCCTCACGTGGACCGCGAGTGAATTCGCTGCAGCACACGATGTCTATTGCGGGACCGTCCTGGCGGACGTGGAGGCTGCAGATCGCGACAATCCGATGGGGACGCTCGCTATCGAAGGTCAGTCGACCACTGCGTATCAACCGCCACAGCCTCTTGCCTACGACCAGACGTACTACTGGCGCATCGACGAGGTCAACGCTGCTCCCGACAGCACGATCTACAAGGGGGATGTCTGGAGTTTCACGGTCGAGCCGTACTCCTACGCGCTCGCAAACATCACCGCTACGGCCTCCAGCGCGACCCCAAACATGGGGCCGGAGAAGACCGTCGATGGCTCGGGCCTCAGCGCCGACGGCCAGCATTCGACGGAATCCGGAGATATGTGGCTTAGCGCCAAGGACGCCCCTCAGCCCGCGTGGATTCAGTTCGAACTCGACCGAGCATACAAGCTCGACGGGATGCACGTCTGGAACTACAACCAGGCGCTCGAGTCGTTCCTGGGCTTCGGCATCAAGGACGTCACGATCGAGTACTCGCTGGATTGCGTCACCTGGACGGCGTTGGGCGATTTTGTCTTGCCCCAGGCCCCCGGCGACCCGACCTACACGGGCGACCTCGTCGATCTGGGCGGGATCATCGCAAAATGCGTCAGACTGGTGATCCACAGCAACTGGGGCGGGATTGCGGAGCAGTACGGGTTGAGCGAGGTGCAGTTCCTGCATGTTCCGACCCGGGCCTGGGACCTGAAGAATGAGGGAATGGGCGCCGAGGTGGTCTTGACCTGGCGTGCCGGGCGTGAGGCGGTTTCGCATCGGGTCTATTTCAGCACGGATCAACAGGCCGTGGCCGACGGGACTGCGCCGGTCGTGACCACTGAGGACAACAGCCTCGACCTCGGCACTCTGCAACTCGGAACCACCTATTACTGCCGGGTGGACGAGGTGAACGAGGCCGCCGTGCCCAACGTGTGGGAAAGCGAGGTCTGGAGCTTCACCACGAGCGAGTTCCTGGTCGTGGACGATCTCGAAGGCTACACGGATGACGAAGGCAACCGAATCTATGAGTCCTGGATCGACGGGATGACCAACGAGTTGAGCGGCTC